>NZ_CP130832.1:4290000-4612500 GCF_030549615.1 Stenotrophomonas sp. 610A2 | reverse complement strand
CCTAAGCTTCAGCTTACGCAGACCGTACCGTAAACCGACACAGGTGGGTAGGATGAGAATTCTCAGGCGCTTGAGAGAACTCGGGTGAAGGAACTAGGCAACATGGCACCGTAACTTCGGGAGAAGGTGCACCCTTTTTGGTGGCTCATGCGAGCTATAGCTGAAGAGGGTCGCAGTAACCAGGCCGCTGCGACTGTTTATCAAAAACACAGCACTCTGCAAACACGAAAGTGGACGTATAGGGTGTGACGCCTGCCCGGTGCTGGAAGGTTAATTGATGGGGTCAGCCGCAAGGCGAAGCTCTTGATCGAAGCCCCAGTAAACGGCGGCCGTAACTATAACGGTCCTAAGGTAGCGAAATTCCTTGTCGGGTAAGTTCCGACCTGCACGAATGGCGTAACGACAGCGGCGCTGTCTCCACCCGAGACTCAGTGAAATTGAAATCGCTGTGAAGATGCAGCGTTCCCGTGGCAAGACGGAAAGACCCCGTGAACCTTTACTATAGCTTTACACTGAACGTTGAGTTCGTCTGTGTAGGATAGGTGGGAGGCTATGAAACTGTGGCGCTAGCTGCAGTGGAGCCATCCTTGAAATACCACCCTGTCGTGCTTGACGTTCTAACCTAGGTCCATTATCTGGATCGGGGACCGTGTATGGTGGGTAGTTTGACTGGGGCGGTCTCCTCCTAAAGAGTAACGGAGGAGCTCGAAGGTACGCTCAGCGCGGTCGGACATCGCGCACTGTGTGCAAAGGCATAAGCGTGCTTGACTGCAAGATCGACGGATCAAGCAGGTAGGAAACTAGGACTTAGTGATCCGGTGGTTCTGTATGGAAGGGCCATCGCTCAACGGATAAAAGGTACTCCGGGGATAACAGGCTGATACCGCCCAAGAGTTCATATCGACGGCGGTGTTTGGCACCTCGATGTCGGCTCATCACATCCTGGGGCTGTAGTCGGTCCCAAGGGTATGGCTGTTCGCCATTTAAAGTGGTACGCGAGCTGGGTTCAGAACGTCGTGAGACAGTTCGGTCCCTATCTGCCATGGGCGTTGGAAGTTTGAGAGGGGCTGCTCCTAGTACGAGAGGACCGGAGTGGACGAACCTCTGGTGTTCCGGTTGTCACGCCAGTGGCATTGCCGGGTAGCTATGTTCGGAAGCGATAACCGCTGAAAGCATCTAAGCGGGAAGCGCGCCTCAAGATGAGACTTCCCGGGGCACAAGCCCCCTAAAGGAACCATATAGACTATGTGGTTGATAGGTCAGGTGTGTAAGTGCAGCAATGCATTGAGCTAACTGATACTAATGATCCGTGTGGCTTGACCATATAACCTCAAGTTGCCTTGGCCGACATGACATGTCGATAGATACCAAGTGCACGCTACGTCACAAGATCCATGAGAGGCAGGCGCCTAAATCCGTTGTTTGGATGGCGACGCTCCAACCGTCTCCCTGATGAAATTAGCGCTATGGAACCACCCGATCCCATCCCGAACTCGGAAGTGAAACGTAGCCGCGCCGATGGTAGTGCAGCCTAAGCTGTGCGAGAGTAGGTCATCGTCAGGGTTTTATCTAAGAACCCCGCTGCTCACGCAGCGGGGTTCGTCTTTTTATGTAAGCCAGGTGTTTTACAGCCTGGCTTTAGTTCCGCAAGGAAACGCATTGGAGCCGGCGCAACGCGCTGCTCAAACCGTCTTCCTGATGAAATTAGCGCTATGGAACCACCCGATCCCATCCCGAACTCGGAAGTGAAACGTAGCCGCGCCGATGGTAGTGCAGCCTAAGCTGTGCGAGAGTAGGTCATCGTCAGGATTTAAACCCAAAACCCCGCTGCCAGAAGCAGCGGGGTTTTTCTTTGTGCGAAACAAAGGCGCACGCGCACTTGTAGGAGCGGCGTAAGCCGCGAAGCTCGTAGCAACAACGGCGCGGAAAGGCTTGAGCGAAGCCAATAACCAAAAGCCAAGAGCCAAGAGCTCCCCTCATCCCAACCCTCGCTCCGCGCCCCGGCCCTTGCGCTGGCGCAAGGGCGTTCGATGGGCAGCGAACCAGTGGTTCGCAAGCTGCCCCTCTCACCCCGCAGGCGGGAGAAGGGCTTAAGCAACAGCTGGAGCAAGGGCCAAAGCCGAAGCCGAAGCCGAAGCCGAAGCCAAAGCCAAAGCCAAAGCCAAAGCCAAAGCCAAAGCGTAGGGGCTCTGCTGGCGTCGCCTGGATAGCCGATGCCGAGCATGGCTCGGCACTACGGTCAGGCTTTCTGGCGTATCTGCGCGGCAGTTGCCCAGCGGGCTGCGATATTGGGCGCGGTGATACATACCGCATCGTCGGTGACCGTGGTCACTGCGCGCTCGAGCAGCTGGATGTCCGCTTCATGCTGGCGCGCCACATGCGGGTCTTCAAAGAAGATCGCGCGTTGACAGCGGTGTTCGAGCACACGGTCCGCAATCTGTGCGTCGCCACCAAGCGGGCCGCTCTGGAAGCGGTGGATCCATTCCTGCTCGCGTGGCCAGCCGCGGCTCCAGGCCATCTCGTTCAAGCGCTGACCGGTGGTGCCGGTACCGATGCGTTGTTCGAATTGCGACAAGACGTCGAAGTGCTCGGCGGCGAAGGCCAGCATCTGTGGCTTGCGCGCATCGTGGGCGATCAGCGCCAGCGTCTGTTTGCTGAAGTCGTGTAGATCATCTGCGCCTGGATCCGGAGCGAAGCCGGCGTGGATGCGCTCCATTTCAATCCAGTCACGTGCGGTGGCCACCGTGGAGATGAAGGGCTTTCCGTGGATGACGCACTGACGCTTGAGTGCGATGGCTTCCGGGAAGACGGACGAGGAATCGACCGGATCGATGAAGTAGATCGCGCCATCGAGTGTGCGCTCCGGGGTTCCCATGCCGACAACTTCGGCAACGAGCTTCATCAAGCCACCTTCGCGGCCGTTTGGATAGCGCTGAAGTCCGGGGTAATCCTGCAGGGGATGGGTGCTGGCAATGGCGTCGTAGGTGCGGCCAACAGCGTGCAGTTCCACGCCAAGTTCGCGGATTCCGTTTTCGCTGGCGCGTAGCCAACGGAACAACGCAGCGTCGGCGCTTTCGTGGTGGAGACGGTTTGCGGCCAGACCGATGCGCATTGCTGCTTCTCTTTGTGCGGAGTTTCTGAGTGTAGGGCAGCTGGGTGCCGGCTTGTTGGTGGCGTTGGAGCTAAAGCCAAAGCTAAAGCTAAAGCTAAAGCTAAAGCTCCCCTCATCCGCTCTCCGGGCACCTTCTCCCGCATGCGGGAGAAGGGAATGCGGCGCTATCGGGTGAACGGATAGTCCAAAGCCAACAGCCAAAGCCAACAGCCAAAGCCAAAGCCAACAGCCAAAGCCAAAGCCAACAGCCAGAGTCAATAGCCGAAGCAGCGAACTCAGCGGCTATTAGACAAACAATGCCGAAGTAATCCCCTCTCCCGTTTCAACGGGAGAGGGGTAGGGGTGAGGGCGCTCTTGGCGCGGACCCGACCTCACCGCTTCAACAAAGCAACAATGCTCTCAGCAGCATCACGACCTTCAGCAACCGCCGTCACCACCAGGTCTGCGCCGCGCACCGCATCACCACCGGCAAACAGCTTGGCGTTATGGGTCTGGAACGGCAGGCGCGTCGCACCACCGGCAAGGATGCGACCATTGCTGCTGGCCTCCACGCCCTGCGACGAAAGCCATTCCGGCAACGTCGGCGAGAAGCCGAAGGCGATGATCACCACATCGGCTTCCAGCAGCGATTCGCTGCCCTCGATCGCCACCGCATTGCGACGACCATTGGCATCCGGCGCGCTCAACTCGGTCTCGACCACGGTCACGCCGATCACTTCATCGTCCGCGCCAGCCTCAATCGCCAGCGGCTGACGGTTGAACAGGAAGCGCACGCCCTCTTCGCGGGCATTGGCAACTTCGCGGGCCGAACCCGGCATGTTGGCTTCATCGCGACGGTATGCGCAGGTCACCTTGGCCGCGCCCAGGCGGATCGCGCTGCGTACGCAGTCCATGCCGGTGTCACCACCGCCGAGCACCACCACACGCTTGCCGTTGAGGTCGGGCAGGGCGATCTGGTCTTCCCAACCCGCGATCGGCCGACCCTTCGGATCATTGCCACTGACGATGCGGCTGTTCTGTACCAGGAAGGGCAGCGCCGGCAACACGTTCTTCAGGTCCTGGCCGATCAGGCCGCCGTCGGTGTAGCGGTAGGCACCGGTGCCAAGGAACACGGCGTCGTAATCGGCCTGCAATTGCTCGATGCTGATATCGCGGCCGATCTCCACGCCCAGGCGGAACTGCACGCCCATGCCTTCGAGGATCTCGCGGCGGCGGTCGATCACGCTCTTGTCCAGCTTGAAGCTGGGAATGCCGAACTGCAGCAGCCCGCCGATCTGCTCGTAACGGTCGAACACCACGGCCTGCACACCGGCACGTGCGAGGCGATCAGCGCAGGCCAGGCCCGCTGGACCGGCGCCGACAACCGCCACGCGCTTGCCGGTGCTCTCAACGGCATGCAAGTCCGGCTTCCAGCCGGTGGCCAGTGCGGTATCGACGATGTACTTCTCGACCGCACCGATGGTGACCGCGCCAAACTCCTCCAGCGTGCAACTGCCTTCGCACAGACGATCCTGCGGGCAGACGCGGCCGCAGACTTCCGGCAGCGGGTTGGTCGAATGGCAGAGTGTCGCCG
Organism: Stenotrophomonas sp. 610A2; assembly: GCF_030549615.1. Lineage (NCBI taxonomy): Bacteria > Pseudomonadati > Pseudomonadota > Gammaproteobacteria > Lysobacterales > Lysobacteraceae > Stenotrophomonas > Stenotrophomonas pigmentata. Next base: position 4,607,815 of record NZ_CP130832.1, on the reverse strand, counting down.
CCTCGTGGATGCGGTCCTCCTGCACCAGCTGCAGCCACTGCGGGATGGCGTTGTGCACCGGGCACTTCCAGCTGCAGTACGGGTTGCCGCAATCCAGGCAGCGGCCGGCCTGGTACTGCGCATCGCCCTTGTCGAACTTGCCGTAGAGCTCGCCCCAATCGCCGGACGTGCGCAATTCCACCGGAATGCGCTGCGGCATGGTGCGGGGCAGATCGAGGAACTGGAAGGCTTGCTTGCGGCTCATGGCGGACTCGTGATGTCTGGGAAGGAGCCCTTCTCCCGCAAGCGGGAGAAGGTGCCCCGAAGGGGCGGATGAGGGGCTTTGAAGCTGCCCTCACCCCAACCCCTCTCCCGTCAGCGGGAGAGGGGCTCAAGCCGTCAAGCGGCGCGGCGCAAAGACTCGGCCAGCGACTCGATGCTGGCGGCCTTGGGTTTGACCAACCAGAATTTGCCGACGTAATCGCGGAACTCATCGAGGATCTGCTGCGCCCAGATGCTGCCGGTCAACTCGCGGTGACGGCCGATCAAGGTGTGCAGGTGCTGGCGATGGTTCTCGAAGCCTTCGGTCGAGATGCGATGAATGTCGATCAGCTCGTGGTTGTAGCGGTCGACGAAATCGCGATCGACGTCGAGCACATAGGCCAAACCACCAGTGAAGCCGGCACCGAAGTTCAGGCCGACCTTGCCAAGCACTGCGACCACGCCGTCGGTCATGTATTCGCAGCAGTGGTCGCCGGCGCCTTCAATCACCGCCAGTGCGCCGGAGTTGCGCACGCCGAAGCGTTCGCCGGCGCGTCCTGCGGCAAACAGCTCGCCGCCGGTTGCACCGTACAGGCAGGTGTTGCCGATGATGGCGGTGTTGCGGGCCTCGAAGCGGGCGCCACGCGGTGGGCGTACCACCAGGCGGCCGCCGGCCATGCCTTTGCCAACGTAGTCGTTGGCTTCGCCTTCCACTTCCAGGTTCAGGCCGCCGACGTTGAACGCACCGAAGCTTTGCCCGGCAGTGCCGCGGAAGCGCAGGTTCAACGGTGTTTCGCTCATGCCGTGGTTGCCATGCGCGCGGGCGATGGTGCCGGACAGGCGCGTGCCCACCGAGCGGTCGGTGTTGTGGATCAGGAAGCGATGCTCACCGCCCTGCTTGTTGGCGATGGCAGCGGCGAGCAGGTTGTCCATCTGCGTGGCCAGGCTGTCTGGCGACTGGTACAGGCGCTGCGCGGCGCAATGCGCGCCGTCGTAATGCGCAGGCGCGAGCAGGCGCGACAGATCGACCTTGACGCCTTCGCGCGGCGACACTTCCAGCTGCTGCAGCAGATCGGTGCGGCCGACGATTTCATCCAGCGAACGCACGCCCAGGTACGACAGCCACTCGCGCACTTCCTCAGCCAACAGGCGGAAGAAGTTCTCCACGCGTTCCGGCAGACCGGTGAAGTAGCCGGCACGCAGGCGCTCGTCCTGGGTGGCGACGCCGGTTGCGCAGTTGTTGAGATGGCAGATGCGCAGGTACCTGCAGCCGAGCACGATCATCGGGCCGGTGCCGAAGCCGAAGCTGTCGGCGCCGAGCAGGGCGGCCTTGACCACATCCAGGCCGGTCTTCAGGCCACCGTCGGTCTGCAGGATGGTGCGGCTGCGCAGGTCGTTGCCGACCAGCGCCTGGTGCGATTCAGCCACGCCCAGTTCCCACGGCACGCCGGCATAGCGGATCGAACTGATCGGCGAGGCACCGGTGCCACCGTCGTGGCCGGATACGGTGATCAGGTCGGCGCCGGCTTTTACCACGCCGGCAGCAATGGTGCCGACGCCTGCATGTGAGACCAGCTTCACCGATACCAACGCATCCGGATTGACCTGCTTCAGGTCGTAGATGAGCTGCGCCAGATCTTCGATCGAATAGATGTCGTGATGCGGTGGCGGCGAGATCAGGCCGATGCCGGGCTTGGCGTAGCGCAGGCGTGCGATCAGCTCGTTGACCTTGTGGCCGGGCAGCTGGCCACCTTCGCCGGGCTTGGCGCCCTGCGCGACCTTGATCTGCAGCACTTCGGCATTGACCAGGTATTCGGCGGTGACGCCAAAGCGACCGGAGGCCACCTGCTTGATCTTGGAACGCTTCTCGGTGCCATAGCGCGCGGGATCTTCGCCGCCTTCACCGGAGTTGGAGCGGCCACCGAGGCGGTTCATCGCAATCGCCAGCGCTTCATGCGCTTCCGGCGACAGTGCGCCCAGGGAAATGGCGGCGGTATCGAAGCGCTTGAATAGTGCCTCGGCCGGTTCCACTTCATCCAATGGCACCGGCGTTGCCGCCGGCTTGAGCTGCAGCAGATCGCGCAGCGCCGAGGTCGGGCGCGAATGCACCGCGTCCATGTACTTGCGCCAGTCTTCGGCATCGCCGGTGCGTGATGCGCGCTGCAGCGTCATCACCACGTCCGGGTTGTACATATGGTATTCGCCGCCGTGTACGTACTTGAGCAGGCCGCCTACTTCCGGCTGCGCCAGATCGTTCCAGGCACGCACGGTGAGCTCGCGTGCTTCGGTATCCAGACGCGCCAGGCCCACGCCGCCGATGCGGGCAGCGGTATCCGGGAAGCACAGTTCAACCACATCCGGATCCAGGCCGACGATCTCGAACAGCTGCGCGCCGCGATAACTGGCAATGGTGCAGATGCCCATCTTCGAGATGATCTTGCTCAGGCCCTTGTAGATGCCCTTGCGGTAGCTGCGGCCGATCTGTGAAACCTCACCGCCCTTCTTCAATTGCAGGATGCCGCGCCGGCCCAGGTCGAACAGCGTCTGATAGGCGAGATACGGATACACCGCGGTCGCACCAAAGCCCAGCAGGCAGGCCATGTGGTGCGCGTCGCGGGCGGTGCCGGTTTCCAGGATCAGGTTGACGTCGCAGCGCAGCCCGACCTTCGAGAGATGGTGATGCACGGCGCTGGTGGCCAGCAGTGCATGCACCATCGGCCGGTCGGCGACCGGGTAGCGGTCGGACAGCAACAACATCACCACGCCATCGCGTGCGGCCTGCTCGCACTCGCCGCAGATGCGCTCGATGCCGGCTTTCAAACCTTCCTCGACGCTGTAGGACAGGTCGATCAAACGATTGCGCTCGACGTACTGCTCCATCTTCAGCAACTGGCGTAGCTTGCGCTGGCTCAGCACTGGCGAGTTGAGGATGACGTGGTTCACCGTCTCCGCGCCGGCATGGAAGATGTTGGTCTCCTTGCCGAGCTGGGTGGTCAGCGACATCGCGCATTCTTCGCGCAGCGGATCGATCGGCGGGTTGGTGACCTGCGCGAAGGCCTGGCGGAAGTAGTCGTACAGTGGACGGGTGTGGCGGCTGAGCACAGCGATGGGCGTGTCATCGCCCATCGAGCCGGTGGCTTCCTGTCCGGTTTCGGCCAGCGGCCGCAGCACCTGCTCCAGTTCCTCGGTCGTGAGCTGGAACAGCTTGTGGTAACTGCGCAGCGTCGCTTCGTCGAACGGCTCCTCGGCCAGCGAGGGATCGATCAACTCGGTCTGCAGGTAGGTCACACCCTGGTGCAGCCATTGCTTGTACGGCGCACGTGCACGGTTGATGCGGTCGATGGCTTCGGAATCGAGCAGGTCACCACGCTTGAGATCGATGGCCATCATCTGGCCCGGACCGAGCTTGCCCTTGCGCACCACGCGCTCGGTCGGCACTTCCCATACGCCGGCTTCGGAGGCGACCAGGAAGTGGCGGTCGGAAGTCAGCATCCAGCGCGCCGGGCGCAGGCCATTGCGGTCCAGCGTGCAGGCGGCGTAGCGGCCATCGCAGGCGACGATGCCGGCCGGGCCATCCCACGGCTCGCTGTTCAAGCCATAAAACTCGTAGAACGCGGCGAGGTCGGCGTCCTTGAATTCCAACGATTGCGTTGCCGGCGGCACCAGGATGCGCAGCGCCTGGATCAACTCCATGCCACCGGCCACCATCAGCTCCAGCATGTTGTCCATGCTCTGCGAATCGGAGCCGTGCATCGAGATCACCGGGTCGAGTTCGGCGATGTCGAACTTCGGCGTCTTCCACACCTTGCTGCGCGCCTGCGCCCAGTGGCGGTTGCCTTCGATGGTGTTGATCTCGCCGTTGTGGGCGAGCATGCGGAATGGATGGGCCAGCGGCCAGCGCGGCATCGTGTTGGTGGAGAAGCGCTGGTGGAATACCACCACGCTGGACGCCAGTTCGTGGCGCTGCAGGTCCGGGAAGAAAGTGCTCAGCTTGTCCGGCAGCACCATGCCCTTGTAGCTGATGGCTTCGGCGCTGAGCGTGGTGACGTAGTAGTCGGCGACATCGCGCAGGGTCTGTTCGCTGCGGCGGCGGGCCATGAACAGCGCCAGCGCGAATTGTTCGGCGCTCTGGTCGATGTCGGCATCGACGAACACCTGTTCGATCTTCGGCAGCGTGTCGCGCGCCAGCTGGCCACAAACGCTGTCATCGGTAGGGACTTCACGCCAACCGCGCGGATGGCAGCCGGCGGCACGCAGCTGTGCATCCAGTTCCTCACGACATCGCTGCGCGGCAACGGGATCGTGCGGCAGGAACACCACACCCGCTGCAAAATTCGGACCGAGTGCGATGCCGGCTTCTTCAGCCAGTTGGCGCAGGAACACGGTGGGTTTGCGCAACAGCAGGCCGCAACCGTCGCCGGTGAGCCCGTCGGCGGCAACACCACCACGGTGGGTCATGCGCGACAGGGCGGCGATGGCAGTATCCACCAACAGGCGCGATGGCTGGTCGTCGAGCTGCGCGACCATGCCGAAACCACAGGCGTCGCGTTCGTCTTGCGGGTCGTAAAGCCCTAGCGGGGTGCGGACTGCCATCTGTGCCTCGGTGCGATTCAGGTGAGCGGCGACACTCCTGCCCGCTCGCAGAGCACGTCATGCCTATCAGATGGTTCGCGCCGTGCTGCCGCACGTGCTGTTGGGATAAGACCCGGCACACGCCCCGATGGCGTCCTGCGCCTGATCCAAGCGCCCTCGCGCCCATCCAATGCACATGATGTGCTCAACCTGGAGCGCACCTTGAGGTCACCGGATGGTTCGACTAAATCACAGTTGTTGCAACGCCGCAATACATCGTTGCGAGCGCAACCAAAGCCTTGCCCAGCAAGGCTTTGGCGCTGCCAATTCAGCCGCAGCGGACGCCGCTGATGGTGCCCTTGTCGTCGATTTCGATGTTCAGGCGCTCGCCGATGAACTCCATCGTGACCGGCTGGTTGGGCTTGAGCACGCGCACGTCGGTGGCACCGGCGTCTTCCTTGGCCTGGGCCTGCATGGCCTCGCTGTAGGTCTGGCCGACCAGACCCTGCACCTGGCTGGCGTCGCAGGCGCCCGGCGGCGGTGTGGCTTCAGCGGGAGCGGCAGCGGCCTCGGCGGCCTGCTGTGATTGGTTCAGTGCCTCATCCTGTTCTTCCGGGGCCGGCTTTGTGCAGGCGCTCAGGGCCAGCAGCAGTGCAGCGGTGGCAATCAGGGCGGCGGGGCGGCGCAGGGCGCGCGGCGTCGACGGGAATTGCATCGGAACTCCAAGCTATTGAGGGACGAGCCAAGCATATCGCCAAGTGATGGCCATGTTGACGCTGCGTCGCAAAGCACTGCGCGATACTCCGCCACCGTTTATTTGCTGGAGCAGCGATGGCCGCGACATCGGCAGGGTCTGCGTTGCGTCATAGCCATGATGGCGAACCGGGCATTCTCCGCCAGCGCGCCGGGCGCGGCTTCCGCTATGTGGATGCGCGTGGCAAGACGGTGCGGGCGCCGGCTACGCTGGAGCGCATCAAGCGTCTGGCGATTCCGCCAGCCTATACCCAGGTATGGATCTGCGCGCAGGCCAACGGCCATCTGCAGGCCTGCGGTCGCGATGCGCGTGGCCGCAAGCAATACCGTTACCACCCGGACTGGGTACGCACCCGCAGTGACAACAAGTTCGATCGCATTGTTGCATTCGGCAAGGCATTGCCAAGCCTGCGCCGGCGCGTGCGCAGCGACCTGGCCTTGCCCGGCCTGCCACGCGAGAAGGTGTTGGCGATAGTGATTGCGGTGATGGGCCGCACGCTTGCCCGCATCGGCAACGATGCCTATGCACGCGACAACCATTCCTATGGGCTGACCACGCTGCGCAACCGACATCTGGAACGTGCTGGCCAAGGCAAGGCGCGGTTGCGCTTCCGTGGCAAGTCTGGCCAGGCGCAGGCCATGGTCATCGATGACCGGCAACTATCGGCGCTGGTGCGGCGTTGCCAACAACTGCCGGGACAGCTGTTGTTCCAGTACCGCGACGATGACGGCAAGGTGCGGCCGGTAAGCTCAAGCGACGTCAACGATTACCTGCGCAACGCCACCGGCGCTGACTTCAGCGCCAAGGATTTCCGCACATGGGGTGGCACGCTGGTGGCGTTGCGTGAACTGGCCCAGCTGCCGGTGCCCGAAACCGGTGGCGAGCGCGCGCTGAGCGCATCGCAGAACCAGGTGATCGCCGCGGTGGCGGCGATGCTGGGCAACACCCCGGCGGTGTGCCGCAAGGCCTATATCGATCCCTGTGTCTTCGACGGCTGGCGCGACGGCAAGCTGAGCGCGATGCAGGCCCTGCGCGGCCCCCGCCAATGGGAGGCCGCGGCACTGCGTTTCCTGCGCGCCGCACATCGGGCAGGCTGAGCGCGGGCTCAGCCGCAGCGGATGGCGGTGATGTTGTTGGTGCGGCCGACTTCGATGGTCAGGCGCTCACCGCCTGTCGATGCCTGGGTCTGGATGGAGGCCGCGCTGTCGGGTTGGTCGTTGCCGCGCACTACCTGCACCTGCAGGCTGTCACTGTCCACGCGGGCACGTTCCACGGTATCCGGCCCGGCGGCAAGGCCGACTGCCCCGCGCACCATGTCGGTATGGCATTGGCCGGAGATGACGCCATCGATGGGTTGCACCTGGCTGACCTGGGCAGTGCTGCAGGCAGTGGCGGTGATGGCGCTGAAACAGGCGATGACCAGCATCCGGTACATGGCGGACTCCAAGCGGTGGTATGCATGCAGGGTGCTGTTGTTTGTGTAAGAGGAGCATGAAGAGCGCCACTCGCTCCCTCCCTTGCGCAAGGCGCAGGGGAGGGCTGGGGAGGGGTGATGTTCGCTGGAACAACAAACAGCCAGCGCAAGCAACGGCCAAAGCCACCCCCTCCCAACCTCCCCCTTGGCTACGCCAAAGGGGAGGGGCAAAAGCCCCCTCCCTTGCACGAAGCGCGGCGGACCTGCTCCCTCCCTTGCGCAAGGCGCAGGGGAGGGTTGGGGAGGGGTGCTGTTCGCTGGAACATCAAACAGCCAGCGCAAGCAACGTCCAAAGCCACCACCTCCCAACCTCCCCCTTGGCTGCGCCAAAGGGGAGGGGCCAAGCAACGCTCCTCTCGTCGATAATCTGTATGGCAATCCACACAGGAAGATCCGATGTCGCAGCAGGAAAGCTGTCGTGTTCTGGTACTCGGCGGCTACGGCCACTTCGGTGCGCGCATCGTGCGTGCGCTTGCCATCACGCCGGGCATCACCGTCATCGCCGCGGGCCGCAATCCAATGCAGGCAGCAGCCAATCTGCCTGGTGTGGATCTGACGAAAATCGAACTGTGCAGGCTGGATACCGCTGCGGCTGATTTCGAAGTACAGCTGGCGGAAACACGGGCGGCACTGGTCATCCACACCGCCGGTCCTTTCCAAGGCCAGGGCTACGACGTGGCTCTGGCCTGTCTGCGCGCCGGCATGCACTACATCGACCTGGCCGATGGTCGCGATTTCGTCGCGGACTTCCCGCAGCAACTGCAGGCCTTGGCCGAACAGACACAACGCAGTGCGATCAGCGGCGCCAGCACCTTGCCGGCGCTGTCCAGCGCAGTCGTGGACGCACTCGCCCCGCAGTTCGATCAACTGCACAGCATCGACATGGTGATCGCACCCGCGCAGGCCACGCCCCTGGGCATGGCCACGGTGCGCGCGGTGCTGTCGTATTGCGGCAAGCCGTTCGAGTGCTGGTTGGATGGTCGCTGGCAGACCGTGGTCGGCTGGGCTGATCCGCAGCCGGTACGCTTCGCCCGCATTGGTCCGCGCCTGGCTTCGCCCTGCGATGTGCCGGACCACACATTGCTGGTGCAGCGCTATCCAGGCGTGGCGACCGTGCGGTTCCGCGCGGCGCTGGAGTTGCCGTTTCTGTCGCGTTGCCTGGCTGCGATGGCCTGGCTTCGCCGCATTGGCCTGCCATTGCCGATGGAAGCCTTGGCCGGCGTGTTCGCCCGAGCAGGGCGCTGGTTCGACCGTTTCGGCACCGATCTGGGCGGCATGCGCATCACCTTGCGTGGCCAACGTGGCGGCCTGCAGCACACCGTGCATTGGGACCTGACCGCGCCAATGCTGCACGGCCCGGAGATTCCGACCTTTGCCGCCGTGCTGCTGGCGCGCCGCTTTGCCCGTGGTGAGGCGCTACCGATCGGTGCCCATGCCTGTCTCGGCCTGTTGAGCCTGGCCGAGTTCGAAAGCGAGTTCGCGCGCTGGCAGATCGACAGCGCAATCAGCTGAATCATTCAGCCTTGCAGTGTGCAGGGTGCCATCCGGGCTATTGACTACAAATGTAGGCAGATCTACCGTGACGACAAATGTAGTCACGGAGACGGCCATGCGCCGCAAGACCATCGGGGACCAGGAACTGGCCCTGTTGCAGTACATCGGAGAGAACGAACCCACCAGCGTCGGCGAGGTTGCCGCGCGCTTCGGTGAGGCCCGCGGGCTGGCCCGGTCCACCGTGCTGACGATGATGGAGCGCCTGCGCACCAAGGGCTATCTGCAGCGCGAGCAGGACGAGGGCGTGTATCGCTACCGCTCCACCGCCGAGCAGCAGGAAGTGGTCAACGGCGCGGTTGGCAGCTTCGTCGAGAAGACCCTGCAGGGATCGATCTCGCCGTTCGTGGCGTGGATGTCGGAGAAGGCCGAGGTCAGCGACAACGAACTGGCCGAACTGGAAGCGCTGGTCAGCAAGCTGCAGTCGCAGCGCCGGGAGGATTGAGCCATGTCGATGACGCTTGAGTTGTTGGGCAGCCGCCTGTTGGCAACCAGCGTGCAGACCGCGCTGTTGGCTGGTCTGGTGTGGCTGCTGTGCCGCTACGTTCGGCGCCTGCCGGCCAGCACCCAGTGTGCGCTGTGGTGGCTGGTGGCCGTGCAGGCCGTGGTTGGCCTGTTCTGGGCGTCACCGCTGGAGCTGCCGCTGCTGCCTGCAGTGGAGGCAGCACCGTTGGTTGTGCAGGCTGCTGCAGAAGCTGCGCCGACCACCATCGCGCCAGTCATCGTGATGCAGCCCTTGCCGGTGGACAGCGGCTGGTCATGGAGCCTGGTGTTGATGGCAATGTGGGCCGCCGGCGTGCTGGTGATGGCCTTGCGCACCGCGCTGGCGTACCGCGCCAGTCGTGCCCTGCTGCGTGCCGCGCAGCCCTGCCACGATCACAAGCTCAACGCCGCGCTTGCGCTGGCCGCTGATGCGCATGGCCTGCGCCGCGCACCGCGACTGATGCTCAGCACCGCGATCGACTCGCCGCAGCTGATCGGCCCATGGCGTCCGGTGCTGCTGTTGCCGGCGCGTGGCCTGCAGCGCATGGGCGATGACCAGCTGGACATGGCATTGACCCATGAACTGGTGCATCTGCAACGCCATGACCTGTGGCTGGGACTGGTGCCTGCACTTGCCCAGCACCTGTTCTTCTTCCACCCGGTGGTGCACCTGGCCGCCCGCGAATACGGCATCGCCCGCGAAGCAGCGGTGGATGCAGCCGTGGTCGCCGGTGACCGGCACTGCCGCCAACACTATGGACGCCTGCTGCTGCAGTTGGGCGTCGCCCCCCGGCCCGGCGCTGGTTTGGCCAGCGCGTCGCCGACCTTCCTAAGCCTCAAGCGGAGATTGCTCATGTTGCAGGACACTTCATCTTTCCCGCGCGTCGGTGCGGCCTTGATCATCGCTGCCGTCGCCCTGGTTGGCGTGGCACCGCTGCGGCTGGTGGCGATGCCGGTACCGCCTGCGCCGCCGGCACCACCCGCACCTGTGGCAGCGCCCGTCGTCCCGGTCGCTCCCGTTGCACCGGCAGCACCTGCTGCCCATGCAAAACTGCATCTGGTTGCGGCGGGTGCCGCTGTGCCGGCCGCACCTCCTGCGCCGCCCGCGCCACCGGCACTGGCCGTGCCACCTGCACCGCCTGCGGCACCGGCAGCCCCCGCGGCTCCGTTGCGCACACAGGGAACGATTCACCTCTCCAGCAACCAGAACGCCAACAGCTATGTGCTGATCAAGGGCGACCACAGCGTCATGAATGGTTCCGTTGCGGATCTGCGCGAAGCCAAGCAGTTGGACGATGGCAGCGGCGTGCTGCTGCTGCGCCGCGATGGCAAGCGCTATGTAGTTCGCGACGCCGCCACGCTGTCGCGCTTTGAACAACTGCACGCAGAAACCGTGCGTCTGGGTGAAGCACAGGGCAAGCTCGGCGATCGCCAAGGCAGGCTGGGCGAGCGCCAGGGCGAGATCGGTGAGCGCATGGGCGAGATTGGTGCGCGGATCGGCGCGTTGGCGAGCCAACAGGCGCAGCTGGCGCTGACCTCAGACGGGAGCGCCGATGCGCGCCGCGGTGCGGCCGCTGAAGCGCGTCGCAAGATCGATGAAGCGCGCGAGGAAATGGACAACCCGGCGATGCGTGCGGAGATGGAAAGCCTGGCCGCACAGCAGGCAGCATTGGGCAAGCAGCAGGCCGAGCTGGGCAGGCAGCAGGCAGCGGCCAGCGCCAAGGCCAACCGTGATGCGGATCAGATGATCCGTGAAGCGATCAGCAGTGGGATTGCGCGGCCGCTTGGTGGTTGATGTTCCGGGAGGGTTTGCTGGTGCTTGGCTTTTAGAGCTACAGCAAAAGCACCCCTCCCCAACCCTCCCCTTCGCCTCCGGCGAAAGGGAGGGGGCAAGCTCCGCTCCCTCCCTTTGGCGCAGCCAAGGGGAGGGCTGGGGAGAGGTAAGCGCTTCAAGCAACGACTGACGAGCAACCGAAACTCAGCGCTCCGCCTCCAGTGCCAACTCCGCCCGCTCATCAGCTTCCGCCTGCACCAGGCGCAGGAACAACAGCGCCAAGGTCACCACGTCCTGATGGTTGTGCTCACCAACGCGGCGCAGGTTGCGCGCGCTGCCGCCACGCAGATAACTCAACCACGCCGCAGGCGCTTCCGAACCCGGCAAGTCATCCTCGCGTGCGATGAGCAGCAACTGCCGCTCGATGGTCGCCAGCCGGCAGTTCTCCCAGGTACCGCGATAGCGACGGCGGGTCGGGAACAAAAGATCCACATGGTCCAATGCGGAAATCGGATCACCACGCCGTGCCAGCCGGTAACGCGTCTTCAACAACGGCGCGTCGTAACAGCGGCCGTTGTAGCTGGACAGCACCGTGGTCGGTGACAGCCAGCTCGCGAACAACTCCAGCATCGCGCTCTCCGCACCCATCGTCGACATCATCAGCTGGCGCACGCGCAGGCCGTCGCCGCGCGCTGCATCGTGATGCCAGTCGGCGGCGCCGATCATGAAGGCGCGGGTGCCGGTGCCGCCGGCAAGGCCGGTGGTCTCGGTATCGAAGAACAGCAGGTCCTGTGGCGCGACTGATTCTTCGGGACGCTTGCTGAAAGCCAACGACAGCGGTTGCGTTGGAATCGCCTGCGGGATGAAGGCTTCGATCAGATGCAGTCCGGGTGCGATTTCGGTGCCGGGCAGATCGCGATCAACCGGGCCACGTTCGATTGGTTGTGCAGGAGCGATGGCGCGGTTGCGTGTTGCCAACAAGCGCCGCAATGCAGCGCCGTCCTGCGGTACCGCGGGTTTGTGCTTGATCTGATCGACCCAGCCGAATACCGAGGATTCCTGCTTCGGCTGTTGTTGTAGGAGCGGCGTCAGCCGCGAAGCCGGTATCGCCTCCGAAGCCGACGAAGAGCCAGTTGCATCCGGAGCAACAGGCAATGCTGCAGCGTCCACCATTGGTGGCTTCGCGGCTGACGCCGCTCCTACAACAACTGGGTGCCCCGCTGATTCCGCAGGTGCTGCCGTCGCCAGCCCCGCCTGTTTGCGCAGGGCTTTCAGTTTGTCCAGGCTGATGCTCATGGCAGCAGGTCGACGGCCTCGTCCATGACGATGGTCGGCACCTGATCGCATCGCTCGGCAGACAGCAGCGACAACACGGTCAATGCCAATGAACGCGGTGTTGGTCCCTTGTCATCTTCCTGCGCAGCCAGCACCGGACCAACACAAGCCGGGCAGCCCGCATTGCAATCACAACGCTCCACCAGCTCCAACGCGCGTTGCACCAGCTCGCCCTGGCGCTGCCATAGCGGTTCGCTCAGGCCCACGCCGCCGGGGAAGTTGTCGTACAGGTATACCGTGGGCAAGAAGCTCTGCATCAGTTCCACCGTGGCTTCACCGGCTTCATTGCCGCGCAGCTGGCCGCGGCCGGTCTGGTCGGCAATTGCAAACCAGGCACCATCGCCATTGCCAACCGTTTTCTGCAGATCGCGGGCGTCGGCCATCACCGCGACGGTGGCAACGATGTGCAGTGCATAGGCGGCACCGAGGAAACCATCCAGCGCATCCTGCTTCTGCGCGAAGCTGCGCAGCAGCGTGGCCTGCGGAAGCTGCCACCAGACCGAGGTGGTGTGCAGTTCCTGATCGGGCAGGTTGACCGGGCCGTAGCCGATGTTCTCGTGGGTGTAGTAGCGGATCTTCTTGTAGCCGGCCACGCGTCGCACCACGTGCACTTCGCCGTGATGCGAATCACCACGGCCGGCGCCGTTGCCATCAAAGCGGTCCAGCACTTTGAGCTTGGTGTAGTCGATGCTGTCGGTGTAGTAGTCGACATGGGTACGGGTGACGTAGGCCTTGCGGCCGTCCCAGTCCAGCCGCTCCACCTGGTACGGCGTGCTCTGCACCATGTGGATGGCGCCTTCGTACAGCGTCAGCGCAGCGGCGGAGTAATCTACCTCGGCGATGATCTGCTGCTTGCCATCGCTGCGGTCCACCACCACGAAGTTGCCATCGGCAACCGCGCGCAGGCTCACTGCATTGGCGGGATAGCTGTCGGCGATCCACTCCCAGCGGTCGCCTTCCTGATGCACCACTTCGGTTTCGGCCAGCGCCTGCAGGAATACCAGCGGATCGATCGGCCCGAACGGCTCAGCGGCCAGGAACGGCAGCTCGAACGCTGCGCAGCGGATGTGGTCGAACAGGATCAGCGGCTGGTCCGGTGAAATGCGTGCGTGTTCCGGCGTCGCGTTGGCAAAGAAATCCGGATGCCGCACCACGTACTGGTCCAGCGGCTGGCTGCTGGCGACCATCACGCCGAGCGCGGCCTGCTGACGACGACCGGCACGGCCGAAGCGCTGCCACGTCGCCGCAACGCTGCCGGGGTAGCCGTTGAGGATGACCACGTCGAGCGCGCCGATATCCACGCCCAGCTCCAGCGCCGAGGTGCTGACGATGCCGTCGATGTTGCCGGCGCGCATCGCCCGTTCCACCTCGCGGCGTTCGGTCGGCAGATAGCCGCCACGATAGGCGCGAATGCGGGCCGGCTTGCGCGGGTCGTTGTCGAAGATGTCCTTCAGGTACTTGGTCAGCACTTCCACCATCAAGCGCGTCTGTGCAAACACCAGGGTCTTCAGGCCACTCTTGATCGCGATGCGGGCGATGCGGTTGGCCTGTGAGCGCGCCGAGGCGCGCAGGCCAAGATCCGGGTTGATCACCGGTGGGTTCCACAGCAGCACGTGCTTGGGCCCGGTCGGTGCGCCGGACTCGGTGATCGCATGCACCTTCTCTTCAACCAGCGCCTCGGCATGCGCATGCGGGTTGCCGATGGTGGCCGAGCACAGGATGAATTGCGGTTGCACGCCATAGAACGCACAGATGCGCTTGAGCCGCCGCAGCACGTTGGTGACATGGCTGCCGAACACGCCGCGATAGGTGTGGATCTCGTCGATCACCACATAGCGCAGGTTCTCGAAGAACTGCGCCCACTTGGTGTGATGCGGCAGGATCGCCTGGTGCAGCATGTCCGGGTTGCTGACCACGATGTCGCCATGCAGGCGGATCGCCTGCCGCGCATCGCCGGGCGTATCACCGTCGAAGGTGAAGGCCTTGACCCCAAGATCGCCGGCGCGGTTGAGCTCCAGCAGCTCGGCCACCTGGTCCTGCGCGAGCGCCTTGGTCGGGAACAGGTACAAGGCCTTGGCATTGCCCTGCATCGCCGCGCTTACCACCGGCAGCGTGTAACACAGCGATTTGCCGGAGGCGGTGGGAGTGACGATGGCGACGTGCTCGCCGCGCTGGCTGGCGTCCCAGGCCTCGGCCTGATGCGAGTACAGCTGCTCGATGCCGCGCGCCTTCAATGCCGCTTTCAGCGCCTCGGGCACATCATCCGGAATCGGCGCATAGCTGCCTTCGCGGCCGGGAATGGTGAAGCTGCCGGTGACCCGGTCCTTGTAGCGGCGGGCCAGGCGCTGGCCGAGCAGCGAGCCGTCACGCGATGGCAGGCCATCGGTGGTTGCCAGCGCCCGTTCGCTGGCTTCGGTGCGGGGAGCGAGGGAAAACGCCATGCACGGACTGCCGATCAAAGAGCGCCATGGAAGCACATCGCCGTCTCACGGGCTGAGACGGCGGGCTATCCGGCGCATGGGGTGCTTTGATCGCGGAGTCCAGTTCAGGTCACGATCATTGCCCCAACACTCAGAACAGCAATGGCTGGCCCGGCGGAGGCCGCTTGCGCAGGTCCTCGTTCAAGGCCGCGCGCCGGCGCTTGGCATTACGCACGCCGATGACCAGTCGTGGTAGCTGGCTGCCGACCAGTGCCAAGCTGAGCAACAACAGCAGGGTGCCGCCGATGGCGGAAGGCGTTTTGTCCGGGTCGCCGTCCAATGCCGACAACTGCAAGCGCAGGCCACCATTGTCCTTTGTCGTACCGATGACGCGGGCATTCACTTCAAACGGTGACTCGCTGCCGAGCAGCTGTTGGGTGCGAGCCCATTGTTCCAGTAGACCGTTCGAGCTGTACTCGTCATCGCTGCCGTAGCCACGATCGGCACCGCCATCTGTCGCTGAAGGAGCAGCAGCGCGCTCATCCAATGCCAAGGTCACGCCGCCTTTGCCCTGATCCAGAATGCGCGTGGTTTGCTGGGCCAGCGCATGGGCGATGTCTGCAGCGGCGAAATCACGGGTGAGCCTGCGGACGGCATCTACGTCACCCGGGTTGAGTTCGATGGAATTGAAACTGCGCGGAAGATCGCCCAGCTTTCGCAATTCACTCGCGAGTTCAGGCCAGGCGGTCAGCCGCCGGCTCCCGCTTTCATCGTGGACTTCCAGTTGCAGAGTGCTGGCAAGCGAGGCTTTGAGCGCTTCGCATTGGTTGGACGAGGTTGTGCAAACGGTCTCCAGCAGGGCAACCAGATCATGCAGGCCGCTGACTTCCAGGGTGGACGGAGAGGCACCGAAGGGGTAGCCGCTTGCCCCCGCCATCATGGCGGCGAGCATCGCGCGCGAACTGGACGTGCGTGTCTGCAGGTAATCACCGGAATACAGCGCCATGAGCGCTGGATCCAACTTGAGTGAGCCCACCTTGACGGGGCTGCCACCCCAGCGGATCTGCTTGCAATCGGCGCTGGCAATCATTTCGCCAGAGTCATCGCGCTGCATCGCGGGCGCGCAATAGCCGCTGCCGGAGATGCGCAGCGTGTCGCCTGTAGATGGTGGGTCCTGTAGCAAAGACTGTGCGCTGGTATCTTCACGTACGGTGCCTGGCATGATTGCGGCTACGCTGGCTTTCAGCTCCGAAACCGGTCCATCGCTACCCAGCAGGGCCAGAACCAAACCAAGCGCCCCCACCAAGGTCAGTAGCAGCGGCGTGCGCCAGCGGGCTTCGGGGAAGCGCCGTTGCTCGTCTTCCAGCGACCAGCCATCACCCAGACCCAGAACCCGGCCATCGCCACGATCCACTTCAATTTCAACCGACTCGCCTGAGGTGATGCGACCGCTGTTCTGCCAATGCTCGGGCAGTTGCAGCTTGAGACTGTCGCCGAGAAGTGCGTGCTTGTTGACCACGGCGGCATTGTTGGCGGTGCGTTGCGAAAAAATAAACAGTGGGCCATTGGCGCGATCAACCTTGCGCTGCACGCGGGTGTCTGTACGTGGGCGGCGCAGCACCAGAAAAGCGCCTGCAAGCACGCATACCAGCCCGCAGATGATGAATATCACCTGCGCGGTATGTCCCAGTCGACATGCTCCAAGCCACAGCAGAATCACGGCTGCAAGCCAGGCCAATGCCAGCGGCCTGTTCCAGCGCTGCCGCAGGCGTAGATGTGCTTCGACCGGGGTTTCAGTGCGCTGGCGCAGCCATTCCACGCTTTTCTGTACCGGGAGCGATGGAGTTTGAGTCGGGTCGCTGTTGGTCAAGTCAGAAGAAGACTTGGATTCTGCGGAAACTGCCGTTGGCATAGTTACTGTCGGGCCACTGGCGGCACGTTGCCGTCCCGAAACCACGTCGAAGCCATTCAGCGTAACGACGATGGCGATGTTGCCGGAGATGACAACCTCGGCTTCGTTGTCGCTCTCCAGGAAGTCTGCGGCGTCGTAGGGCAGCAGGACAGTCACATCATTGATGGTGTCGTGCATGGTGGTGCCGCTATTGATGCTGACCCCATGCTGGCGGTAAGGCCCTTTCAGGATGCGGACCTCGGAAAGGAACAGCAGCTTCTCCGCAACTTTCAGTGGCTCAAGGGCGGCGGCTTCCTGTTCCGTCAGCTGGCGTGTCACCGGTGCCGTGCGCAGCACCATCAAGGCGTCGTGGTTGTTTGAACGCCTTGACTGATAGATGAGATAGCTGACGAGGGCGAAGCCCAGAAGAAGTATCTTTACAACAATGTAGAAGCTCATGAGTGCAACCCTTGCCTGGTTGTCACACTGAACTGCGCGTATGCGCTTGCCATCCTGACCATCGTTCCTCCTATGAACTGATCGGTGAAATCCATTTTTTCCTTTGAATGTAGCCGGCCACCGTGTCGCTAAATGTGAATAGACAACACGAGTGCCGCGGTACCCGCTACGAAATTTGAAGGTCGCGTCGGTAAAATCGTACAGCTTGAGACCGTCATGATAGGACTGGCAGGGATGCGGCGATATAGGTCGATACTCGTACTGATAGGCGCATTGGTGTGTGTGACCGCGCAGGCACAGCAAGCGCCTGCACCGCCTACCGCAGGATCCGCCGAGCCGCATGAGGTGACCACGTCGACAGATCAGGCCACCCAGACTGCCGCAGGGGAAGGCAATGTCACCACCCTGGGCGAAGTGCGTGCGATCAAGCCCGAGGACGACGAGCCGCTGGACCTGTACCGCTTCAAGAACCCGGTGCAGGCCGCCCCCAACCGTTTCAGCAAGAACTGGAGCGAGCCACCTACGCCTGAGCAGGTCGGCATGAGCGGCGGCTACCTGATGATGGGCATCGGCTACGGCTTGATGAAGGCCGCGCAGGGCCTGAACAAGATCACCGGCGGACCCGACCAGATCCAGTCCGCCATCGCCCGACCACCGCCGGAGCTGAGCGAGGACGAGCAGCGGCGGGCGGCCGAGTACTGCGCCATCAACGGCTGCATCGTGCCCGAGCGCTGATACCGGGCTGTTCCCGGGATGGCGGCAGCGGCGCCAGACCAACCGATATCGGTCGGTTCCGATTAAAGTAGCGCCCATGGATAAACAACAGATTCCCGGCGGCCTGCTCATTGCCATCGAAGGCATTGATGGCGCTGGCAAGACCACGCTCGCCCACACCCTGGCCCAGCACCTGCGCGCTGCAGGGGCTGAAGTGGTGCTGGGCAAGGAACCGACCAACGGCCCCTGGGGCACCCGCCTGCGCGCCACTGCCGCCACCGGCCGGCTGAGCCCGGAGCAGGAAGTCGAATACCTGCTGCACGACCGCCGCCAGCACGTGGAAGAGGTGATTGCCCCGGCCCTGGCCCGTGGCGAGGTCGTCATCCTCGACCGCTACTTCCCGTCGATGGTCGCCTACCAGGGCGCCGCCGGTCTGCCGCTGGACGAGATGCTGCAGGCCAATGATTTCGCGCCGCGCCCGAACCTGCTGCTGTTGCTGGACCTGCAGCCGGAGCAGGGGCTGGAGCGGATCCGCGCCCGTGGCGACAAGCCCAACCACTTCGAGACCGTGCAGAACCTGGAGCGTTGCCGGCTGATCTTCCAGCAGCTGGATCTGCCCAACAAGCAGGTCATCGATGCCAGCCGCAACGAAGCCGAGGTGCTGCGTGATGCGCATGCGGCGATTGCCGCGGCCCTGGCGCTGCGTGTGGGTGAGGATGGCGCGCAGCTGCTGCAGAACGTGCAGGGTTTGAAGCTGTAGAAGGCTGTTGAACCTGTAGGAGCGGCGTAAGCCGCGAAGCTGACAATGCCTCAGGTGCAGGCAGTACATGTCATCTGCTGCCGTACGTGCTTCGCGGCTTACGCCGCTCCTACAAGCACACCGATTGCCCTGGTTCGTCACCCCTAGCACCCAACAAGAACATGATCTCCCGGCCACAACGCTCGAACAGGCAGGCAGCGGCACAGCCGCTGCTGCATCCCCGCAACCGCCACCAGGGCCGCTATGACCTGGTGCGGCTGGTCGCGGCGAACCCGGCATTGCGTGCATACCTGGTCCGGACCCCGGCTGGCAGCGACAGCATCGATTTCAGCAACCCGGCTGCCGTGCGCGAACTCAACCGCGCGCTGCTCGCCAGCGACTACGGCATCCAACATTGGGATATTCCGGACGGCTATCTCTGCCCGCCGGTTCCGGGTCGGGTGGATTACCTGCACGGTCTGGCGGATCTGCTGGCTGCAGACAATGACGGTGCAATTCCGCGTGGACCCGCGGTACGCGCGCTGGACATTGGTGTTGGCGCCAACTGCATCTATCCGCTGTTGGGGCAGGCCGAATACGGCTGGCGCTTCCTTGGCAGTGATATCGATGCGGATGCCTTGAAGGCGGCAAACGCAAATGTGCAGGCCAATGGCCTGGGCCAGCTCATCGAACTGCGCCAGCAACATGCACGCGGCAACCTGTTCGCCGGCCTGCTGCAGGCCGATGAGCGTTTCCACCTGACCCTATGCAACCCGCCGTTCCACGCATCGGCGAAGGAAGCGGCACAGGGCAGTCAGCGCAAGCTGCGTAATCTTGGTGGCGCCCAGGCACGCACCAGCAAGGCGCCCGCGCTCAACTTCGGTGGCCAGGCCAACGAGTTGTGGTGCACCGGTGGTGAGGCATCGTTCCTGCGCCGGATGATCCGCGAGAGCGTGGATATCCAGCATCAGGTGCTGTGGTTCAGTTCACTGGTGGCCAAGAGCGAGCACCTGGCTGATATCCACAAGCAGCTGGCCAAGGTTGGTGCGGCCGAGGTGCGTGAAGTGGCGATGGCACAGGGCAACAAGCAGAGCCGCTTTGTTGCCTGGAGCTTCCACTCAGCTGCTGCGCGCAAGGCGTGGCTGCAGGCAACGCAGGCCTGAACCATCAGGCCGTAGCCCGGGTAAGCGCAGCGCACCCGGGGAGCGGGCTGCAGGAAGTCCTTCAGAACATGCGCCAAAAGCCGCGGGTGCGCTGCGCTTACCCGGGCTACATGAGTCAATCACGCTCTGCTGCAGTGAGCAGCGCCGTGGTGTCAAACCGGCTTCAAGCCGACACGCCGGCCAGCACCGCGTACATCACCACGAAGGTGACCAGGAAGAAATAGATGAAACCGATGAAGCTGTAGCGCAGCAGCGTCAGGATCGGGTTGCCACCGTAGACGCGCTGCTGCATCCAGAACAGATATACCGGCACCGACAGCCACAGGAACGCGTACACCCAGCCGCAGATCGAGCTGACCACCGCATTGCCGATCGCACCACTGATGCCGGCGATCAGGAAGGTGGTCAACAGCACCAGCATCAGCCAGCAGTGGCTGTACAGCGCCACCACAAGGTGTTCGAGGTAGCCCATCGGCCGCCGCAGGATGTAAGCGGCGCGAAGCACCAGCGCGAAGATCGGCATCAGGAAGAACAGCGCGCCGGGCAGCGAGGTCAGGATGGCCTGGACATACAGATCGGTCTTGTTGCCCATGCGCTCGACGTTGGCCTGGCCATTGGCCAGGCGACGGTTCAACCAGTTGCTGACGAATTTCGGCCAGCCCTCCAGCACGATGGGGTTGGTCTCGGCATCCCAGGGTTTGCCGTTGACCGGGACATTGATGAAGACAGCCTTGTTCTCGGCGCTGACGCGGTCCGCTGCGTCGTTGGCGCGCGCCAGCGCCGAGTCGGTTGCGCTGCCTGTGGACGGCTGTGCCTTTGCCTCGAGCTCGGCGGTGCGCTGTGCAGCGGATGTGTTGATCGCCGCCACGGCCATGGCCAGCGCTGCAGCGGCGGCTGGATTCGCCTGCTGCTGTTGTTCAATCTGCGCCACCTGGGCAGTACGCACGGCTTCCACCTCGGCCACGGTCTGTGCCTTGGCGAAGGCCGGATCGGCATTGCTGCCGGTGCCGAAGTCATCGGAATGCAGGGTCAGCTTGCCGACGAAGAAGGTGAACAGGGTGAGGATCACGAACAGCCGCAACGGCTGCACATAGCCGACGCGCTGGCCCTTGAGGAAGTTGACGGCGATGCGGCCCGGCACCAGCAGATCGCGCAGGGTGCGGAAAATGCGCCCATCCAGGTGCCAGAACGATTCGAAGACTTCCTCGACCGCATGGCCGAAGTTCTTCAGCGGGTTATGCGCCGACTGCCCGCAGCCATGGCAGTAGTGGCCCTGCAGCGGCGTGCGGCAGTTTTCGCAGGCACCGTATTCGGAAGTGGAATGCACGACTTCGGTCTGGCTCATGGCTGGCGCGGGCGGCAACGGTTGGAAGCCGCATACGATAGCGGGGTTTGCGGGTTCTGTTCAGTATCAGTTCAAGAAAAAATCAAAACGAAGCAAAGCCCCTCTCCCGCCTGCGGGGGAGGGGTTGGGGTGGGGGGAAGCTCCTGGCTCGTAGACCCCAAAGCCCAACCCATGCACTCAAGAACCCCGCACCTTCCGATGCCACAACGCATTGACGATCACCCAGCGCCCATCAAACCGGCCCATCTGCAGGTGATCGATGAACCACGGGCTCTCCAGCCGCACCGTGGCGATGTCCTCGTCCACCTGCAGCACCGTCACCGTCCGCTGCCACTGCTCGCGCGGCGTCTTCAGCGCGCCCTCGCGGGTGAAGCGGATCAGCTCGTCCGAGCTCATCCGGCCCAGGCCCAGGGTTTCATTGGGATTGGTAACCACATTGCGCTTGGCCAGGTCCGGGTGCAGCGCCCGCGTCACCCGCGCGACGTCGCCTTCCAACTGCCCGTCCATATAGTCGTAGGCCGTCGCCTCGATGGCCTGCAGGGTGGCGGCGTCCGGAGGCGCCGCAGCGGCGTTGCCGGCGATGCACAGCATTCCCACAACAAACACGCGTAGTGCAGCTGACAGCATGGCCGGCTCCTGATGGGTGGTGGCTGGGGAATCGTGGCAGTTACTGATTTGGATGCAATGGGCTGGAGGTCATTTGTCGTTCTACCGAAATTGCATCGAAAGCAACGAACTGAATGTGTTCAGTTCAAGGGTGTGGTTTGGCAAACGGGCAATGCTGGGCGAAGATCCGAAACAGGGCAGCAGGGGAATTGCAGGGAATGCAGATTGAAACTATTGCGAAGCTGGTGCCGGTAGAGAACCGGCGCATCAACTACGTGTTGGTCGATCACGAGAACGTCCAGCCGACCGATCTGAATCTGCTTGATCGTGAGGATGTCCGTCTCTGGGTATTCGTTGGTGCCGCGCAGACCAAACTGTCGTCGGAACTGGCAATCCAGATGCAGGCGATGCGCGAGCGTGCCGACTATGTGCGGATATCCGGGAATGGTTCCAACGCCTTGGATTTCCACATCGCCTTCTATATTGGTCAGTTGGCGGGAGTAGATCCACGTGGATTTTTCCACATCATTTCCAAGGACACTGGATTCGATCCTCTGGTCCAGCATCTGAAGACGAAGAAGATTCTTGCATGCCGCTCGGCAGCGGTTGGTGATATGCCGCTGTTCAAGCCTGTGCTGGCTAATGCTCCGGTTGCACCTGCACCTGCACCTGCACCGACGGCGTCAGTGAAAAAAACTGCAAAGGCCGTAACGATCGTGGTTGAGAAGGCGCCGCCTCCAGTGAAGAAAGCCGTGGTTTCCGTGCCCAAGAAAGCAGTGCAGGCGAAAGCGATGACCGCGGCAGAAAAGCTCGCTCGAATGAAAGAGCTGCTGACAAAGGCAAAAAGTGGACGGCCTGGATCTTTGGCTGCGCTGAAGAAACATATCGCGGCGCACTTCCAGAACAAGATTGACAGTCAAGAAGTCGAGGTCCTGATCGCCGGTCTGAAAAAAGCAGGCACAGTGAAGGTGGTCGGTACCAAGGTGGTTTTCAGCTGACTTGTGCTGTTGGTGCCATATTGCTGTTGGATGATTCTGGCTTGGAAAGCTCCTGCCGAGCATGGCTCGGCACTACAAAAGAAACGCCACGCTTTGCGTGGCGTTCTGCTTTCAACAATTGCGATAACCCATCAAGGCATTACAGGCGGCGTATAGGCCAGCGTCGCACCCAGCGCCCACAACAGCAGCAACACCAGCGGGGTGTGCACCAGCAGCTGCACGAAGGTGAAGCCGATCAGGTCGCGGGCCTTCAGGCCGAGTACGCCGAGCAGCGGCAGCATGTAGAACGGGTTGATCAGGTTGGGCAGAGCTTCGGCGGCGTTGTAGATCTGCACCGACCAGCCGAGGTGGTAATGCAGTTCATTGGCCACCTGCATTACGTACGGGGCTTCGATGATCCACTTGCCACCGCCGGAGGGGATGAAGAAGCCCAGCACCGCCGAGTAGCTGCCCATCAGCAGCGCGTAGGTGTCGTGGCTGGCGATCTGGGTGAAGAAAGTGGAGATGATGTGGGCCACGCTATGGCCTTCGCTGCCGTTGACCGTGGTCATGATGGCGGCGATGGAGCCGTACAGCGGGAACTGGATCAGCACGCCGGTGGTCGACGGAACGGCGCGCGAGACCGCATCGAGGAAGCTGCGCGGTCGCCAATGCAGCAGCGCGCCGGCCATCAGGAATAGCAGGTTGTAGGTGTTCAGTCCGGAGATCGCCTGGATCGCCGGCTTGGTGCTGAACTCGTGGATCAACCAACCCGCAGCCAGCGCCACCAGCAGCAGGATCAGCAGCGGGCTGTGCTCCAACCACTCGCCGGGGCGGGTGGGCTTGGCCTTGATCGGTGCCGCATCGCTCATGACGTCCACGCCGCAATCAGCGGCATCGCGCGCCGAGTTGGCGGCCGGTGCGGTGACGTAGGCAATGATCAGCGATACCACCACCAGCGCGGCCAGCAACACGCCGGACTGCCACAGGAAGATGGTTTCGGTGAACGGGATGACGCCGGTGATCGACAGGATCGACGGCGGCAGGCTGGCCGGGTTGGCCTGCAGCTGTGCGGCCGAGGACGACAGGCCCAGGGCCCATACCGCACCCAGGCCGAGATACGCAGCCGCACCGGCGGCGCGGTAATCCATCTTCAGCTCACTGCGGCGTGCCAATGCACGCACCAGCAGGCCGGCGAACACCAGGCTCAGGCCCCAGTTCAACAACGATGCGGTCATCGACACGATGGCGACCAGTGCGACCGCACTGCGGCCGTTCTTCGGCACGCGGGCCAGCCGATCGATCAAGCGTGAGGCCGGGCCGGAAGACGCCACCACATAGCCACCGATCACCACGAAGGCCATCTGCATGGTGAAGGGGATCAGGCTCCAGAAGCCGTCACCGAAGGCCTTGGCGGTGTCGGTGGGGGCGGCGCCAATGGACAGCGCCGCCAGGGAGACAGCGGCCAGGGCGAGGGCGGCGAACACCCAGGAGTCGGGGAACCAGCGTTCGGCGAAATTCGCACAGCGGATCGCAAAGCGCGCCGAGGCGGTGTCTTGGGTAGTGGGCTGCATGGGGATACCGTGGGAGAGCAACCGGGGGACGGTAGCGCGGCAGCGGCGATGCGGGGAACTGGACCTTCGGATAGTGCCTGCGTATTCATGCAAAGACGCCGCCGGTGGGCTGGCGGCGTCCTTGTGGCTTGGGCGCTGGCCTTACTTGCCGGCAGTCAGCGTGGTGTAGCTGGTGATCAGGTTGCGGTAGTCGGGGATGTGGTTGGAGAACAAGGTGCCCAGGCCTTCCACGTCGTTGCGCCAGTCACGGTGCAGCTCGCAGGCCACGCCGAACCAGGTCATCAGTTGTGCGCCGGCCTGTTCCATGCGGCTCCACGCGGCCTGCTGGGTCATGCTGTTGAAGGTGCCCGAGGCATCGGCGACAACGAATACCTCGAAGTCCTCGGCCAGCGCTGACAGAGCCGGGAACGCCACGCAGACCTCGGTGACCACGCCTGCAATCAGCAGCTGCTTCTTGCCGGTGGCCTTGACTGCCTTGACGAAGTCCTCGTTGTCCCAGGCATTGATCTGGCCGGGGCGGGCGATATACGGCGCATCCGGGAACAAGGCCTTCAGCTCCGGCACCAGCGGGCCGTTGGGGCCGTTCTCGAAACTGGTGGTGAGGATGGTCGGCAGCTTGAAGTACTTGGCGATATCGGCCAGCGCCAGCACGTTGTTCTTGAACTTGTCCGGGTCGATGTCGCGGACCAGCGACAGCAGGCCGGTCTGGTGATCGACCAGCAGGACGGCGACGTTGTCTTTGTCGAGGCGGGTGTAGGGCTTGCTCATGGGAGGCTCCGATGTTTCCTTCTCCCTCCGGGAGAAGGTGCCCCGAAGGGGCGGAAGAGGGTGCGGTTGCGCACTGCTGTGACGCTGAAAGAATTGGATGGTTTGTTTATCGCTGGCTTCGGTCTGCCCTCACCCCAACCCCTCTCCAGCGAGAGAGGGGCTTGCTCAGTGGCTTGCTTCAGCTGCGTTGCGAATCCAGCTGCTCGTGGTTGGTCACAACGTCCTGTGCCTTGCTGTAGCTCTCGATCAGCAGTTGGTAGTTGGGGAAGATGTTGGTGTACGCCTGCGCCCATTCGGCGGCGTCTTCGCGGTTCCAGGTCTTCTGCAGCTCGGAGGCGACCGCAGCCACGTCGATCACCACCACGCCGGCCTGCATCATCCGCGCCAGGGTGATTTCCTGTGCCTGCTTGGAGTAGGTGCCGGAAGCATCAATCACCGCGAACACCTGGTAGCCATCGGCCACCGCTGCAATCGACGGGAATGCCATGCACACGCTGGTGATGGTGCCGGCGATGATCAGTTGCTGCTTGCCGGTGTCCTTTACGGCCTGCACGAAGTCGGGGTTGTCCCAGGCGTTGATTTCACCCTTGCGCGCCACGTATTTCGCATGCGGTGCGTTCTGGTGGATCTCCGGAATCAGCGGGCCGTTCGGGCCCTGCGGCACCGAGGCGGTGGTGATCACCGGGATCTTCGCCAGCGAGGCCAGTTTGGCCAGCGTCGAGGCCAAGCGCCGCAGCGTGGTGAACGGCATGTCGTGCACGGTCTGGAACAGGCCGCTCTGGTGGTCGATCAACAGCATCGCGACGTTGTCCGGATCGATGACGGGTTTTGCGCCGTTGAAGTTGGCTACTTGAGGGAAGGTATACATGGCGAGACTCTCTTGCTCTGGATGGCATCGCACCGCGCAGATTGCAGTGGTGCAGGAAGAGATGACCGGGGCGTGCCCTGTCATCGGGGATTTCGCGGCTGTTTGTTTGGTGTTGGCTTCGTTCGCCCTCACCCCAACCCCCGCTCCGCGCCCCTGCCCTTGCGCTGGCGCAAGGGCGTTCGATGGGCAGCGAACCGATGGTTCGCAAGCTGCCCCTCTCACCCCGCTTACGGGAGAGGGGCTTGAGCATTACGCTGCGATCTGGCCGAAGCGGCCGGCGTTGAAGTCGTCCATCGCCTGACGGATTTCTTCCTGGGTGTTCATCACGAACGGGCCGTAGCCGGCGATGGGTTCGTCGATCGGTTCACCGGCCAGCACCAGCACGGTGGCGTCGGCATTGGCTTCCAGCTGCACTTCGCCGGCCTGCCGGTCGAACAGCACCAGCTGGCCTTCACGGGCGACCTGGCTGCCGTTGAGCAGCACGGTGCCGTGCAGGATCACCATCGCCACGGTGTGGCCCTGCGCGAACTGCAGGGTGGTGTGCTGGTCACGCAACAGGCGCATATCCCACACGTCCATCGGCGTATGCGTGCGGGCCGGGCCGCGCTGGCCGCCGAACTCACCGGCGATCACCCGCACCGTACCGGCACCATCGGCCAGCGGCACCACCGGGATGTCGGCATTGCTGATGTTCTGGTAGCCCGGCGTGGACATCTTGTCCTTGGCCGGCAGGTTGACCCATAACTGCACCATTTCCAGCTTGCCGCCACGCTGGGTGAAGGCTTCGGAATGGAACTCCTCATGCAGGATGCCGGAGGCAGCGGTCATCCACTGCACGTCACCCGGGCCGATCTCGCCACCGGCGCCGGTGGAGTCGCGGTGCGCCACTTCACCGTCATAGACGATGGTGACGGTCTCGAAACCGCGGTGTGGATGCTGGCCGACGCCGCGTGGGGTCTGCGCCGGCTCGAACTCGGCCGGGCCTGCATGGTCCAGCAACAGGAACGGACTGAGCTGGCGTCCATGGGTGTTGTACGAAAACAACGAACGGACCGGGAAGCCATCACCGACCCAATGCGGGCGGGGCGCGCTGTACAGGCCACTGATCTTCTTCATCTGTCTGCTCCTTGGGCGGCGCGGTGTGCGCCGGCGTTGGAGTGAAGATTAGATTTGGGACGATAACCCCGGTAGACGGTAAAAAGTGGTCTGATAGTCCTATTTGGTGAACACTGGAGCCGCGATGCAGGACCTGAACGACCTCTACTACTTTGCCAAGGTGGTCGAGCACGGCGGCTTTGCCCCGGCCGGGCGCGCGCTGGGCGAGCCCAAATCCAAGTTGAGCCGGCGTATAGCGCTGCTGGAAGAGCGGCTGGGCGTACGCCTGATCCAGCGTTCCACCCGCCACTTTTCGGTCACCGAGGTCGGCCAGACCTTCTACGCGCACTGCCGGGCGATGCTGGTGGAGGCCGAGGCTGCGGCCGAATCCATTGAACTGACCCGTTCGCAGCCGCGCGGTGTGGTGCGGGTCAGCTGCCCGACCATGCTGCTGGATTTCCGGGTGGCGGCGATGGTGGCCGAGTTCATGGCGCACTGCCCGGATGTGGAAGTGCACCTGGATGCCACCAACCGCCGCGTCGACGTCATCGCCGAAGGCGTGGATGTCGCCATCCGCGTGCGCCCGCCACCGTTGGAGGACAGCGAGCTGGTGCTGAAGGTATTGGGCGAACGTACCCAGTGCCTGGTGGCGGCCCCTTCATTGCTGCAGACGCATGGGCATTCGCATGGACCCGCGGATCTGCACCTGCTGCCCAGCGTCGCGCTTGGTGTGCCGCAGGGCGAACACGTCTGGCGCCTGATCGGCCCCGATGGCGCGACCGCCGAAGTACCGCATCAGCCGCGCCTGATCACCCGCGGCATGACAGCGTTGCGGGCGGCGGCATTGGCCGGTGTTGGGGTGGCGCAGCTGCCGACGATGATCGTGCGTGAAGCCCTGGAGGCCGGGGAACTGGTCAATGTCGCGCCGGACTGGGCACCGCCAAAGGAAATCATCCATGCGGTGTTTCCTTCCAGGCGAGGCTTGCTGCCGTCGGTGCGTTTGTTCATCGATCACCTTGCAAGCTCGTTCGCTGCCTTGGATGAGTGCTGATAGACACGCACTCGTCCAACGCGGTCACGGAAATTGAACGGCGCCTTGGCAACAATGCCTGCTCCCGCACAAATGGAGTTGCTGCATGCGTGTTGCTGTCCTGTCACTGGCTTGTCTCAGCGTTCTTGTCGCCGCCTGCGGGCGCGACGCACCTGCCGATCAAACGCCTGCTGCCGCGCCTGCAGCGGCCCCTGCAGCAACGCAGTCCAGCGCGGAAGTGCTGACTGCAGGCAGCATTGAATTTCCGGTGATACCGACCATCGTGGTGCCCAGCATCATCGGCAGCGGCCCGGCGCAGAAGCGTCTTGAGCAGTCGATGCAGTCGTTGATCGATCCGCTTTCAGGCATCACGGTACGCCCTGCAAACTGCGCCACCGATGGTGGGCTGGTCAATGAAAGCGGCTTCACCAATGTCGATGCGCAAGGCAATCTGGAACGCGTCGGCGGCCATGGCGTGTTCAACATCGGTGCCGATGGCAGTGGCCAGGCGGTGACCGGCGATGGCGTGGTGGAGGTGAAGCCGGATGGCAGCGGCAGCGTGGTCAACGAGGCCGGCACCTTCGAGGTGAATGCCGATGGCTCCGGCACCTTTGTGGGTGCGCACGGCACCATCGAACTGGACGGCAAGGGTGCCGGCAGTTGGGTAGGTGGCTTCGGCAGCATCGAGAACCATGGCGACGGTTCGGGCAGCTGGGTTGGCAGCGATGGCAACATCGAGATCAACGCTGACGGTTCAGGCAAATGGATCGGCGGCCCTGAAGGCATCGTCGAGAACCGCGGCGACGGCACCGGCACCATCGGCGCGGTCCCGCGTGAAGTGAAGATGGCACCGCTGCCGCCATTGCCGCCGGCCGGCAAATTCCCGCTGCTGGACAAGTTCAAGCCATCGGGCGCGCCATGTGGCTATGTGATCACCCTCAACGACAAGGTGCTGTTCGATTTCGACAAGGACGTGATTCGTCCTGATGCAGGCAAGGTGTTGGATGTGCTGGCGACGGCGCTGGGCAAGGTGCCATCCAGCGCGATGGAGATCCGCGGCCATACCGACTCCAAGGGCAGCGACGACTACAACCAGGATCTTTCCGAGCGCCGTGCCCAGGCCGTGCTGGCCGCATTGCGCGAGCGCGGCAGTGCCACCGACGCGGCAGCACATGGCTATGGTGAATCGCAGCCGGTTGCGCCCAATGAGGTGGATGGCAAGGACAACCCGGGCGGCAGGCAGTTGAATCGTCGCGTGGAGATATTCGTTCGCACGTAAGCCCGCGCTTTGTTTGTAGGAGCGGCGTAAGCCGCGAAGCCAGGAATCCCACCGAAGCAGCAGACAGCCAGATCCAACCCGGCCGAATAGCAATAGCCACGAATGCCCAGCTTGCAGGCATTCGTGGCTTCGCGGTTTACGCCGCTCCTAAAAAGCCGGGCAATCTGGTGATCATTGGTTGGTGCATGAGGCCCCTGCCGAGCATGGCTCGGCACTACCGATGATCTGCAGATGACCATCGGCCCGTGTCATGCCGGTCGGGCTTGTCGCATCATGGTCTTCTCAGACATACGAGAGGTTGCTGATGCATGTGTTCCGTCCTGCAGTGCTGGGGTTGGCCCTGATGGCCGCCATGGGCTTGGCCAACGCGGCGCCGGAGGTGCCGGACGTGGACGCACGCGGCGTCAAAATCAGCGAGGCGGCATACCCGGGCACCATCCGGCTTGAGGTCGATGCGACCGATCTGGGCCAGCGCGTGTTCAAGGTGCGGCAGACAGTGCCGGTGCAGCCGGGCCTGCAGCGTTTCCACTACCCGGCCTGGTTGCCGGGCAATCACTCGCCCAGTGGCCAGATCGAGAAGCTGGCCGGGTTGATCATCAACGGCAACGGTCAGCGCCTGGAGTGGGTACGCGATCCGCTCGATGTCTATACCTTCAACGTGCAGGTGCCCGAGGGCGTCACCGAACTGCGCATGGACTTCCAGTTCCTCAGTCCCACCGACTCGGCCCAGGGCCGCACGGTGATGACACCAAACATGCTCAACCTGCAATGGAACGCGATGCTGCTGTATCCGGCCGGTCACGCCGCGCATGCCATCACCTACCAGGCCAGTGCGCGCTACCCGCAGGGCTGGGAGGCGGCCAGTGCGCTGACGGTAGCCAGTCGCAATGGCGACACCGTCACCTATGCGCCGACCAACCTGGAAATCCTGGTCGACTCGCCGGTGTTCGCCGGCCGCTACCATCGCACGTTCGATCTGGCGCCGGCCGGCACCCGCCCGGTGCGTTTGAACGTGTTTGCCGACCGCGCAAAGGACCTTGAAGCCAAGCCCGAGCACATCGAGCAGCACCGCGCGCTGGTGACGCAGGCGCGCAAGCTGTTCGGCGCCGAGCATTACGATCACTACGACTTCCTGTTCGCGGTGACCAACCAGCTCGGTGGCATTGGTCTTGAACACCAGCGCTCCAGCGAGAACAGCGAGGACCGCGATTACTTCAGTGGCTGGGATGCCAAGGTCGGCAGCAGCGATCTGCTCGGCCATGAATACACCCACTCCTGGGACGGCAAGTACCGCCGCCCGGCTGACCTGGCCACCTTGAACTACAACGTGCCGATGCAGGGCAGCCTGCTGTGGGTGTACGAAGGACAGACCCAGTACTGGGGCAATGTGCTGACCGCGCGCGCTGGCATCCGTCCGCAGGACGCCTCGCGCGAAGCCTTGGCGATCGTGGCGGCGACCTACGCCGATAACCGCGCCGGTCTGGAATGGCGTTCACTTGGTGATACCACCAATGATCCGGTGATCGCGCGGCGCAAGCCCAAGCCCTATCGCGGCTACCAGATGAGCGAGGATTACTACCAGGGCGGGCAGATGCTGTGGCTGGAAGCCGACGTGCGCCTGCGCACGCTCAGCGGTGGCAAGCGCAGCCTGGACGATTTCGCCAAGGCTTTCTTCGGCCAGAACGATGGCCAATGGGAACGTCCCGACACCTACACCTATGACGATGTCGCCGCGACCCTGGAACAAGTGCAGCCGACTGGTGACTGGTCGCAGTTCCTGCGTGATCGCCTGGAGCGCAGGACCGGGCTTGTTGGTGGCATTGAAGCGGCGGGTTGGAAGCTGGTCTACAAGGACAAGCCCAGCGCCTACTTCAAGTCGACGATGAAGGGCCGTGGCGCCAATTTCATCTACTCGTTGGGTGTCTCCTTGAGCCCGGCCGGTTACGTCAATGAAGTGCGTTGGGACAGCGCTGCGTTCAATGCAGGTGTTGGCACCGGCATGCAGGTGTTGGCAGTGAACGACCTGCAATACAGTGCCGACGAGTTGGAGGAAGCGGTACGTGCGGCCAAGGACAGCAAGCAACCGGTACGACTGCTGGTAAAGGAAATGGACGTGTACCGCACGCTGAGCATCGATTACCACGGTGGCCTGCGCTACCCGACGCTGGAGCGGATCGAAGGCAGCACGGATTACCTAACGCCGATCTTCAC
This sequence comes from Stenotrophomonas sp. 610A2, assembly GCF_030549615.1. Lineage (NCBI taxonomy): Bacteria > Pseudomonadati > Pseudomonadota > Gammaproteobacteria > Lysobacterales > Lysobacteraceae > Stenotrophomonas > Stenotrophomonas pigmentata. Next base: position 4,576,493 of record NZ_CP130832.1, on the reverse strand, counting down.
CGCCCGCAAGTAAACGGGGAACTGTAGTGCCGAGCCATGCTCGGCAGGGGCGTTACCAGCAAGATCAAAAGCTTCCCCTCATCCCAACCCTTCTCCCGCACGCGGGAGAAGGGCTAAAGCTAAAGCCAAAGCCAAAGCCAAAGCAGTTCCTGTAGTGCCGAGCCATGCTCGGCAGGGGCCTTACCAGCAGGATCAAAAGCCCCCTCATCCCAACCCGAGAAGGGCTAGAACAGCAGCACCCAGGCAATGATCAATTCGCTACCTGCACATCATCGATATACACATTGAGGTCATACGCGGTATTGGCGTGATACAACCAGATCGCATCCAGCGTGACACTGCTGCCGGTGATCGCGCCGTTACCGTTCACCCACGCGTTCCACTGCGCCGCATCGTTCAAGGCCCACGATACATAGGTCCAGGTGTTGGCTGCGACAGCCTTGCTGGTTGATATCTCGGTGCCATCGCTGTCATCGATGCCAATGCCAACCGTGGTTCCGGTGCCGCCACTCCACACCCAGAAGCCAACAACCCCATTGGCACGTGTCAATGCGGTGTTGCTGGCAGGTGCACCGCTACCCGACAACAAGCGCACTGCCCAATCGGCAGTGCTCGCGGTGTTGTCCTTCAGCAACACGCGCAGCGAGCAGCTTCCATTCTTCTGCGTGGTGCAATCACGTGCAGCCGTGGATGCGGTGCTGATACCGGTGGTGCTTCCCGAATAGCTGGGGCTGGTATCGAAATGGTCAACACTGCTCTCGAAGCGATCCAGATAGGTAATCGTTCCGGTACCGCCGCCGCTGCCTGGATTCAGCAGGCCGTAGTACTTTGACCAGTTCCAGTTGATGCCGGGGTCGGTGTGCGTCTGCCCGCTGTAGTGCTGGTGGCCCTTGATCTTGACGCTGGTGGGCAACACGTTGATGCCGCTGCTGGACGCGCCACTGTAGGCGCTGGTACAGCTGATCGCGCTATAGGTTGCGCAGAAGTGGCGTACCAATGCTGCTGAAGCGTCGTACATCGCATTGGTATACCAGGAGCTGTTGTCGACATAGCCTTCGTGCTCGATGCCGAGGGTGTAGCTGTTCTGGCTGCCGACGTGCCAGGCGGTGTCGGCATTGCGGACCATCTGCGTTACCTGGCCATCGGAAGAGCGGATCACATAGTGAGCGCTGACCTGGGCGGAAGCATTCTTGAACCAGGAGATGGTGCCGGCATAACTGCCTTGCGTGGTGTGGATGGTCACCGCGCTGATCGCCGCGGAACGCGACGCTGCGTAGTTGGAGGATGAGGCGGCGCTCCAGATCGCGGGGCCGTAGTCGGTGCTCTGGATGCTGGCATCCAGTGACGGCATAGCCGTGCTGGCGCTGATAGCCGTGCTGCGGTCCTGCAGGGTTTCGCTGATGGGATCGATTCGGAACGTATCGGTTTCAACGTGATCCTTGCTGATGTCCAATCGCACCATTGGCGCGCGCAAGGTCACCAGCTGCGGTGCATCGAAGGCCTGCTCCCAAGCGATCGCGCGCTCCGGAACGACGATGCCGCGATCATTGACGCCGCGGTCCTGTGCCAGCAGCACATCGTAGGCGAAGCTGGTGCGGGCGTAGTCATCGACGGCGCTGCGTGCAGCCAGGTTGCTGCCGCGAGGTGCGTAGCCGGCGTAACGCATCAGCGCGGGGCGGATCGCTTCAGCTGTCGGTGCGCTGCCAGTGCCGGCACCGGGATGATCCTGGCGGATCTGCGCATCAAGCAAGGCAGCGGCAGCGAGAATATTGGTGGCCGCGTCGCTGCGTACGGCAGCTGTGGATACGCCAAGCAGCTTTGCTGCGTCGCCAACCTGATCCTCGAAGCCGCCACCGGCATACAAACCCATCACGCCCCATGCGGGTGGCATGCGCAGATGCGCTTCATCCTGGTCGGGCGCATCGGGTTGCAGCGGCGACCAGCGGCTCTGCACAAACGCCAACGACTCCAGCGTGCCGCGCGGGATACTGGGGTAGCGTCGATAGGCTTGCTGGAAGTAGCGCAGATACATCGCCCGCAAGGGCAGCATACGTGCTTCTTCCATCTTCAACTGCATGTCCAGCACCTGTTCGTTGTTGGCAACAGGTGCCTTGATCGTGGTTTGGGCAAGTGCGGGAACAACCACGGCACTGGTGATGACGGCAGACAGCAGCACGGCGGTATGACGGTGCATCATCGGTAGGACCCCCAAAGCTTGGAACCCCCTGCGGTTGTGGTTCTACCGCAGCGGGCCCGCTCGCGGGTGAAGGGGAAGATCAATCAGTGATGGGGTTCAAGGTGTTGCTGGATTGGTTGCACGTAGGTGTGGCCGCAATCCAATGCGAAAGGCACCCCTCCCCAACCCTCCCCTTGCCTTCGGCAAAGGGAGGGGGCAGATCATGCGCCCCGACGCACTATCTGCTGCTGACTTGCCTTCCCCCGCATGCGGGGGAAGGTGCCTGAAGGGCGGAAGGGGGCGCTGTTGATGTTGCTCTTTCCAAGCCATCAATTACTTCAGTCTTGCGGTGCCGCTCCACCCGTTCGCCTGCGCTCCAGCCACCAAAGCAAGGAGGCGATCAGCACGAACCCCAGCAACCAGGGCCAACGCGGCCCCGGGATCGGCAGTGGGGTTGTACGCACTGCACTGCCGCTCAATGCAAACGTCGCATCGCGCATCTGTTGTGCATGCAATGCGACTGCTTTCTCCGGATCCAGCAGCAGCATGCTCTGTTGCTGTTCGCCTGCTTCAACGCGGTGCCATCCGGCCACCTGTGGCCAAGCTGCAACACAGTTGCCAGCGGAAGGATCGGGCAGTAGTTCGGTACGACTGCCATCCTCGGCGACCATCTGCGCGGGAGTGGTCAGTCCGCAAAGGCCGACGCGTTCGCCACTCCAGGCCCACGCAGGCAATTGCAGGGTTGGTGAGCCAGGAAGTGACCGGGCCACGCTCGCCAAGGCGGCGTTCCATAGCTCGGCGTGGACGTCAGCATGGCCAGCCAGCACCAGCGCATAGCTGTCGGTGATCGGCAGCACGCCAACCCGACCCAGCCCGAGCGCACGCCAGCCGCCTATCGCAGTGCCATCTACGCCACGCAACAAAGGCACAACGTCAGTGCCGTCGAACTCCAGATTGAAGCGCTCGACTGCGAGGGGGGCCTTGCTCTGCTCCGCGTCGCTCACAGTGCGCAGAGTGACCGGCCGGGTCTGGTCACCACCGCGGGTTTCCAGTCCCCATTCGTGCAAAGCGCGGCGCGCATTTGCATCCAGGGCGCCGCTGGTGCGGACCAGTACGCCCAATCCGCCGCGTACGGCTTCGGTGATTGCTGCCCGTTGCGTGGATGACAGGCCTGCAAGACGGCGCTCATCGAGCAGCAGCAGGTCCATGCGGGCGAGACTGGCAGCATCGAGAGAGGCCGGCGCATCGCCCATCTGCAAGCCGCCACCGATCAACATGCTGGTCTGCAGCTTTGCGCCGATATCGCTGCCCCAACGCTGCAGGTACTTCAGTTCAGGACCAGGTGCACCGGCGAGCACGCGGATGCTTGGCGCAGTGCTTGCGCGTACACGCACGGGTACCGGAAGTTGGTCCAGTATCTTGCCGCCGGCATCCAACACGCGCAGCGTAAAGACCACGTCGCCGGGCTCGCGGGCGCTGGCACGCAGGTTCGTACGGCCTGCTGCGTCAACAGCACTGATATCGACACGATGAGCGGCAGGGTCCAGCAGTTCGACGCGGGCATCAGACAGGCCCTGCACGCGGCTGTGCACGGTAAAGGCCGCACCCGGCGCGAGCAACGGCGGCGCCTGCAACTCCACCAGCCCCCGTGGTGCAGGGCCGGGCAGGAAACGCAGCGGCGGCAGCGCGATATCACGATCACGTGCAGGCAGGCCTTGGCCGACGATCACCAGCTCGCGCGTGCCGGGATGCTGGCGCAATGCGGTTGCAAGATCCGGCGCCGCTGCTGCTGACAGCAAGGTCGTCGCTTCGGGCAGGCGCACATAGGCCGCCGCGGGCACGGCAGCCAGGTCAGCGGCACCAGCCCCTGCCGTGGCTACAACCAGCGTTCCAGCGTGTCCGGGACGCGATGGTGGCTGCAATGTGAAATAGAGCAACATCCCGGCTGCAAGCTGCAGCAACAAAAACGCGGCAAGACGCGGTGCGGAAGGTCGTGGCGATAGCGCGAAGCGCAGACTGCCCAACACCACGGCCAATGCAATCAACGCAAGCGGGAGCCAAGCCATCATCGTGCTGGCTCCTGCGGTGCCGAGAGTGCTTCAAGGTAGCGGCGGCCGCTGGCGTCCGCGGCAGCGCGGCGCGCGGGAGGTCCCTCAGCACGTCGCAGTGCCGGCCACAGTTGTGCACGCAGTGCGTTGCGGCATGTGCGGCAATCGGGCTGCTGGCGAAGCGCGTCTATCGCGGCAACGACGTCCAGTGCATCCGGTACGGCATTGGGGTTTGCGTCCAGCCAGCGCGACAAGGCATCAAGATCGACGCTCTCGTCGCTGGATGCCAATGCATGCCATGCGCTCGCAACGACAGCATCACCTGCAGGACGCGCTGCCAGTTGCACGCTGCGATTGCCAAGCCCATCGCGCTTGCCGGTCATGCGGCGCGCCATGTCGATAGGCGGCAGCTCGCTGCCCACGCGGGCCAGATAGACGCGCTCGGCCTGCTGTACCTGCTTGATGAAGGCCAGCGCCTTGTAAGCGTAAGGCAGCGCCTGGTCCGGATGGCCCTGGCGCAGGTGGCCCTCGGACTGCCACATCTGGTCGAGCGCGGACTTGAGGATGGCGCGGGTCTGCGGATCGAGCAGGGTGGCGGCTTCGGCGTGGTCGTGGGTATGTCCGTACTCGGACAGCACGTCGGTGGCGCTGCCGAACACCGGTGTGCTTTCAGCTGTGCCGCCGTGGTCGTGGCCGTGTCCATCATCTTCGGCATGATCGGCGTGATCCGCATGCCCTTCGCTGCTTGCGGCGTCACCTGTGGGCAGGTCGCCGGTCGGCGGTGCCTTCGCACCACCTTCGGCTTCTTCGCCGAGGAACTGACCATAGCGCAGGCGCAGGATGCGTTGGTCCACGCCGATCGCATCGGAGCGCTTGATGAAGGTATCGGCATCAAGGCTGCCGCGTTGCTTGAGCAGGGCTTCGGCGTCGATGATGATCTGCCGCTGGCTGCGGAAATAGGCCGGCATCACCTTCTTGATCGCGCCTTCCAGATCGCTGGCCTGCACCTGTTGTTCGCTGGGCAGGCGCAGGATCAGGCTGGCGCTGCGCGCTTCCTGCGGCTGCGGGCTGCGGTTGTCGCGTACGGTCAGGCGGGCGACTACTTCGTCACCCGGCTCAAGGCCTAGTGCAGCCAAGTCAGCGTTGTAGGCAAAGCGTCGCGCCGTCGCCGGGCCGCTGCCACTCAGCGTCAGTTGGCGTTGCTGGAAGCTGATGTTTTCGCCGCTGCCTTTTGCCGTGGTGATATCCAGCGTCGCGGCGCTGTTGACGCCGAAGTCGTCACTGGCTTCAAAGCGCAGCTGCCACATGCGCTGACGCGGCGCTGCCTGGTTGAGTGTCTGCGCTGGCTCGATGACCTTGACCTGCGGCGGGCGGTCCACCACCACATCGAGGCGATAGGCGCGTCCAGCAGCTGCCATCGCCGGTTCGGTCTGGATGCGGTACAGGCCTGCACGCTGCAGCACCTCGCTAGCGCGCCAGTAATCGCCATCGCGCTGCAATGCTACCCGGCGGCCGTCGTGGAACTGCAGCCACACTTGCTGCGGCTGTGGTGCGAACTGCAGGCGCCATTGCAGACGGCTGCCTTGCAGGGCGCGTGCATCGAGCTTGTCGCCGGCCGTTGCTGCCTGGCCGCTGTAGGCCGGGGGCGTGATCTGCAGCCAGCTGCCGCGCAATGCAGGTGTGCAGTCCGTCGCGGCAGTTTCGGTGGCGCTTCCACCAGCGACAACTGGAGCGGTGGCTGTAGCGCGCGGCCACAGCAGCGCAGCACCCGCGATCAGCGCGGCAGCCAACAGGCACAACAACAGTCGCCGCCAGGGCCAGGCAGGACGCAGGTCCGGCGGATTGCTTTGCAGGCGCTGTTCGACATGGCGGCGCTGGCGTTGCTGCAGCGGGTTGAGCGTGGGGGCGGTGGCGAACAGCAGGTCAGCACTGTCCTCGAAACGCGGGTGATCGTTCAGACGCGCGACCAGCCAGCGCGGATCCAGGCGGCGTGCACGCCAAACCGCGACGCCAACAGCAACCAGCAAGGCCGCCGTGGTGGTGATGTAACCGGCGTCGAAGCCGAACATGCGCGTTGCCAGCACGCCGACAGCCAGTGCCAGCGGCAGGCCGGCGGACAAGGCAATCAGCAGCGTGCGTCGCCGTGCAGCGCGCAGAAGAGAGGGCGCGCTCATGCCTGGCCCCGGCGACGCGGTGCGCTGGCCAGCCAGCGCTCAAGCAGGAACAGCAGGGCAATCGCCAACAGCAGCCAATGGTTCAGCTCGGTTGCGGGCTGAGGGTACGGGGCAGCGCCGGTCTCCGGTTGCATCGTTGCTGCGAGCGCGCGCCGTGGCGTCGGCGCAGCCTGCAGCACACCGCGCAGGTCGTTCGGGAAATTCGCGTCAAGCAGCGTCGGCAAGCTTGCCGGCTGCAATGGTGTTGCGAAACGCAGCCACTGGCCTTGCGCCGTGCCAATCTGTTCGATTACCAGCACACCGTTGGCATCACGCCATAGTGGTGTGCGCTGTGCGTCGGTGGGCACCGGTGTGCGTGCATCCACCAGCAGGCGGCCGCCGCGCTGCAGCCATGTGCCGGTATCGGCGGGTAGTGGCTTGGCCGACAGCCAGACGCGCAGCTTGTCGTCATTTCCGAATGCGACGGTGTCGTCTGCCGTCTCTGGCTTTGGTCCACGCCACGCGCTGGCGACCGCATTGAGATAGCGCAAGCCTTGCTTGCCAACTTCGTCGTGGCGGATCTGCAGTTCCGGCGCGGCAATGACGGCTGGTTTGTTGGCAGCTGCGCTCTGCTCAAGTACCTGCCAGCGCACCACACGCGAGAGCTGTGGCCGTTGTGGGTCCAGCCCATCGACTATCGACGGGACAACCACGGTGAGCGTGGCATCGGCAGGTAGCGATGCGTCCAGCTCACGCAACAGGCTGGATACTGGCTGTGGACCTTGCGGCGCTGCGGTCTTGTCGATTTTCGGGAAGCCCGACGCCAACCATAGCCACTGTGCATCGGCATTACCCACGGCGCGTTGGGCGGCGGCAAGATCAACACCGGGTAACACCGCGACGCGCGGCTGGGTATCAGGCACCCCCGTCAGTGCTGGCCGTGCCAACAGGACGGCGAGCAAGGCCAGCAGCAGCAAGCGCAGTACCAGAAGCGGCCATTCGTCGAAGCGGATGCGGCGGCGCGGACGCGGCCTGGCTGATAGCCAGCGCAGCGCGGCGAAATCGATGATGCGTTGCTCGCTGCGGCGGGCGAGGTGGATCAGCAGCGGCAGCAACAGTGCTGCCAATGCAAGGAAGCCAGCTGGGAACAACCACAGCAGGCTCATGCACCGCTCCCGGCACGGCGCCCGAACAGGCGCTGCAACGGCGCGTCGATGGCTTCATCGAGATAGGCGGTGTCATGGCGGATGCCGGCGGCCTGCAGCCGTGCGTCCAGCATGTGCTGTGCTTCCTTGAAACGGGCGAGGTATTCGGCGCGCACCGTTGCGCCATCGCTCAGCAGCTCATCGCCGGTTTCCGGATCACGAAAACGATGGCCATCGCGGAACGGAAAATCACGCTCTTCCACCGTCAGAAGCTGCAGATGGGTGACGTCGCGGCCGGCCTTGGCCAGGCGCTCGGCCAGTTCAACACCTGCGGCATCAAAGCCATCGCCGATCATCACCACCAGATCATTGCTGGCGATGCGCTCCCATAAGGGCGACAGCTTCTGCTGTGGTGGCCATTGTCCTGCAGCCTTCAACCCATGCAGCTGCAGGTGCAGCCGATCACGCTGGCGCAGGCCGTTGCCGGCCGGCAGCAACTGCACGGCATCACCACCAAGTGCGATCAGGCCGAAGGCATCACCCTGCTGCATCGCCAGCTCGACAAGGCAGGCGACCAATGCCTTGGCCGCGTCCAGGCGCTGCCAGTCGGGCCGTGCCTGATCGGCCTGTGCCATTGAGGCGCTGGCATCGAGCAGCAGCCAGACGGTGATCGGACTTTCGCGCTCGGACTCGCGCACGAAGAAGCGGTCCGAGCGCGCATAAAGCTTCCAGTCGATCTGCCGCAGCTCATCGCCCGGCTCGTAGGCGCGGTATTGCGCGAATTCCAAACCGGCACCACGGCTGCGGCTGGCATGCGCGCCGATGCCACGGCTGCCGCTGGCCCGCTGCGGCCACAGCCGCAGGCTGCGCAGGCGACTGCGCACATCGGCGGGGATCAGCGGTGGCGCGGCGGCGGCCATGCGTCAGCGTTCGTATCAGGCGGGGAACGGCACCGCGCGCAGCAGCGCGGCAATCACATCATCGGCACTCTTGTGCTCGGCCTCGGCAGCGAACGACAGCAGCAGGCGATGACGCATCACTGGCGCGGCCAATGCCTGCACATCCTCGCGGGTGGCGGCGAAGCGACCTTGCAGCAGGGCGCGTGCCTTCGCCGCCAGTACCAGTGACTGGCCGGCGCGCGGGCCGGCACCCCATTTGATCCAGTTGTTCACTTCTGTCGGTGCGCCATCACCGGGGCGACTGGCGCGGACCAGGCGGGTGATCCAGCTGAGCAGATCGGGGCTGATGTGCACATCGCGCACTGCCAGCTGCAGGGCCTTCACCGCATCTGCGTCCATCACCTTGGGCACGGCGCCGCTGTGGCTGCCGGTGGTCTGGGCGAGGATGTCGCGTTCTTCGGTTTCGCTCGGGTAATCGACGCGGACGTGCAGCAAGAAGCGGTCCAGCTGCGCTTCCGGCAGCGGATAGGTGCCGGCCTGCTCGATCGGGTTCTGCGTGGCCAGCACGAAGAACGGCGAGGGCAGGGCGTAGGTCGTACCGGCGTAGCTGACAGTGCGTTCCTGCATCGCTTCCAGCAGCGCGGCCTGGGTCTTGGGCGGGGTGCGATTGAGTTCGTCGGCCAGCAGCAGGTTGGTGAAGATCGGGCCCTGCTGGAAGCGGAACGCGCGCTTGCCGGTGCCATGGTCTTCTTCCAGCAGTTCGGTGCCGAGGATGTCGCTGGGCATCAGGTCCGGGGTGAACTGCACACGCCGGAACTGCAGCTCGAGCGCTTGGCCGAGGGAGCGGACAAGCAGTGTTTTGCCCAGGCCGGGTGCTCCTTCGAGCAGGCAGTGGCCACCGGCCAGCAGGCCGATCAGCAGTTGTTCGACAACCTCGTGCTGGCCGACCACGGCCTGTGCGAGCGCGCTGCGCAGCTCGTTCAAGCGCGGCAGCAAGGAGTCAAGATCGGGGGCGGTCATGCGGTCACCTGTGGGGTCAGTGCGTCAGTGCGTACATCACGATGTTCACGCCGAATTTGGTGTTGTCTTCGGCCAGGAAGCGTTTGTTGCGCCAGTCGTAGTCCCATTCGCAGCCGTAGTCCTTGTTGCTGTAGAGCACGCCCAGCCGGCCATCGATCTCGATGCCCTTGAGGTAGTCGTGGACCAGGTCATCACCCCAGCCGTTGAGTTCGAAGCCGGTGGCCGGTGGGCCCTCGGGGAACTTGAAGAAGCTGTTGTAGATCGCATGGGTGTTGGGCAGTTTCTTCATTGCGTTTGCGCCGAAGATGCTGCGCATCTGTGCTTCGAAGGAGGTGGCGAACAGGCCGTCGATGTCGTGGTTGCAGTCATCGACGAAGACAAAGCCACCGTTGCGCACATAGCGTTCGAAGTTGCGGCGTTCTTCCGGATTGAACTCGACCAGCTTGTGGCCGGCCAGGTAGCAGAACGGTGCGGCCAGCATCTTCGGGTCGGACAGCGCGATAACGTGTTCCTTGGGGTCCACGCGCAGCGTTGTGTAATCGACCAGCGAGGTGATCAGGTTGGACGGCATGCGCGCGTCCACGTCCCAGTCGCCGGAGTCGTAGCGCAGGCGGGTGAACCAGAAGTCGTAGCGGCTGGCCTGCGCCCGCGCGATACCCGGCAAGGCGGCGCTCACCGCGCCGCCCAGCAGCAGGTGAAGGAATTGCGCTCGCGTCAGACGGGGTGAGGACAAAGGCGAAAATCTCAGGATGCTGAAAGCCCCTCTCCCGCGTGCGGGAGAGGGGTTGGGGTGAGGGTGCTCCTAAAGCACGTGGAGCAAGAGCTTCCCCTCATCCGCCCCTTCGGGGCACCTTCTCCCGCAGGCGGGAGAAGGGATGGAGCAAGTGCAACTGCTAAAGCCAAAAGCCAAAAGCCAGAGCCAAAAGCCAGAGCTAAAAGCCAGAGCTAAAAGCCAGAGCTAAAAGCCAGAGCTAAAAGCCCTTACACCGCATCCGACAGCGACGTGAACGTAAAGTCACGCAGCTTCATCGGCGGGATCATCATCACGAAGCTGGACTCGTCACCGGCCACGCGCACCGGCTTGCCCAGCTCGTCGATGTTGTTGAGCATGATCACCGGCGATTCGTTGAAGCGGAAGTTCTTCACCGGATGCTTGATCTGGCCGTTCTCGATGTAGAAGGTGCCGTCACGGGTCAGGCCGGTCAGCAGCACGGTCTGCGGGTCGACCATGCGGATGTACCAGGTGCGGGTGACCAGGATGCCCTTTTCGGTGCCACGCACCAGCTCGGCGATCGACTTGGTGCCGCCGCTCATCAGCAGGTTGCCGGCGCTGGCCTTGGCGGTCTTGCCCTGCTTCTGTGCCCAGTAGCGCGAGTAATCCAGGTTGGCGACCTTGCCGTCCTCGATGATGGCGATGCGCTCGCGCGGCATGCCTTCGCCGTCCCATGGCAGCACCGCTGCATCCGGATGCCACGGATCGGCGAACAGGTTGACCTTGCTGTCGTAGACCTGCTCGCCCAACTTGTTGCCGCCGCCCTTCTTGGACAGGAAGCTGCGGCCTTCATCGGCCGAGCGTGCACTGAAGAAATTCATCATGAAGCTGATCAGGCCAGCGGCGGCCGCCGGCTCCAGGATCACCGTGTACTTGCCCGGCTCCAGTGCCTTGGCTTCGGCCGATTCGGTGGCCTTGCGCTTGGCGATCTCGATGTCCTGGTCGGCCTTGAAGTCGGCGGCGTTGGCGAGGTTGCGGCCCACCCAGCCCGAGCCGCGACCGTCTTCGGTACGCACGGTGCAGGTGTAGTTGAAGTTGGTGGTCTTCTGGTAACCGAAGTTGCCGTTGCTGTTGGCGATGGCAACGAATCCGTTGCCGTCCTCCAGGAAGCCGGCAGCGATCAGGCCGTGGCCACGGCAGGGCGCGATGGAGTCTGCTGCCACCTGTGCGCGGAAGTCCGGGGTGATTGCCGCGGTTGATTCGCTGAAGGTCGGGGTCGAGCGGTACTGCTGTTTGCCGATGGCCGGCATGAATTCCGGATTCTCCGGCGCCAGCTTGGCCAGGTCTTCGGCACGGCGTACCACGCGCTCCAGTGAAGCGTCGTCGAACTCGTTGATCGAGGCGGTGCCAACACGCTTGCCGAAGGCGACCTGCACGGCCAGTTCGGCGTTGCTGACGATGCCGCTGGTGGAGACGTTGTTCAGCGCGAAACGGATGTTGCCGTCGACCGAGCCGGCCAGCGTGGCGGTGCATTCATCGGCCTTGGACAGCGCGATGACCTTGTCCAGGATGGCCTTGGCTTCCTGTTCGGTGAAGATGCTCATGGTTCAGAAGCTCCTTGACGATCAGCCGAGGCTGCGCGCGGTATTGATGACGTTGATGCCGTCGAAACGGGCGGTGGACGAGCCGTGCGACACGGCCGAGACCTGGCCTGGCTGGCCCTTGCCGTCGAAGAACGAACCGCCCAGGCGGTAGTCGCGTTCGTCGGCGATGGCGCTGCAGGCGTTCCAGAATTCCGGGGTGCGGATCTGGTAGGCCACGTCCTCGAGCATGCGGGTGATCTGGCCGTTCTTGATTTCATAGAACAGCTGGCCGCCGAACTGCGCGTTGTAACGCTGCTGGTCGATGGAGAACGAACCGTCACCGATGATGTAGATGCCGTTCTCGACGTTCTTGATCATGTCAGCCACCGACAGCGGGGTCTTGCCCGGCGCCAGCGACACATTGGCCATGCGCTGGAACTGCACGCTGGACCAGGAGTCGGCGTAGCAGCAGCCATCGGACTCGGTCTTGCCGAGGATATGCGCCTGGTCACGGATGGTCTGGTAGTCGACCAGCTTGCCGTCGCTGATCAGCGGCCAGCGCTTGGTCTTCACGCCTTCATCGTCGTAGGCAACGGCGCCCAGTGAGCCCGGCTGCACCTTGTCGGCGAAGATGTTGACCTTGTCGCTGCCGTACTGGAAGCGCTGCTCGCGCTTGTCCAGGGTGGCGAAGCTGGTGCCGGCGTAGTTGGCTTCGTAGCCGAGCACGCGGTCCAGTTCCAGCGGATGGCCGACGGCTTCGTGGATGGTCAGCCAGGTGTGCGACGGGTCCAGGACCAGATCGTACTTGCCCGGCTTGACCGACGGTGCCTTGAGCTTTTCCTGGGTCTGCTTGGCGGCGGCGATGGCGTCTTCGCGCATGTCATAGGACTGGCCGTAGACGGTGACGCCATTGGGCAGCACGGTCTTGCCGGAGGCGTCGCCATCCAGGTATTCGTAGCCCAGGCCCATCGGCGAGGACAGACCGGCGCGGGTGCGGAACTTGCCGCTGGCCTTGTCGATGGCGGTGACCGTCATCGGTGCCCAGATGCGGTGCACGTCCTGGTCGATGTAGGAGCCGTCGGTGGAAGCGAAGTACTTCTGTTCGTTGACCAGGAACAGCATCGAATTGACGAAGCTGGCGCCGGCGCCGATGGCGGCGGCATTCACGCCCAGCAGCAGATCGGCCTTGTCCTTGATCGGCACTTCCATCGCGTTCTTCTTGATCGGCGTGCGCCAGCTGACCTCGCCGTAACCCGGTGCCTTGGCGAACTGCACCGGCGCGGTCTGCACCTTGGCATTGGCCTTGGCAATGGCGGCGGCCTGCTGCGCGGCCTTGACCACACCGGCCGGGCTGAGGTCATTGGTGGCGGCAAAGCCCCAGGCACCATTGACGATGACGCGGATGCCGGTACCGGTGGACTCGGTATTCACCACGTTCTGGACCTTGTCCTCGCGGGTGATCACGAACTGGCGCAGGTAGCGGCCAATGCGCACATCGCAGTAAGTGGCGCCGGCGGCGCGTGCGGCATTGAGCGCGTCGTCGGCCAGGCGCTTCTTCAGGGCCGGATCGAGCACTGTCAGCAGTTGTTCGGCGGCGATGGCCTTGCCAAACAGGGACGGCACCATCAGGCCGCCAGCGGTAAGCCCGGTCAGGGCTAGGAAGTCACGTCTCTGCAAGGCTGCTCTCCACGGGGCAAGGCCCGCAAGGCGGGCGCTACGGCAACAAACGACGGTGGCTTCGCGGTGTTCTGCGAACTGTTCGATTCTTGCGGGCAGGTGTTTGCAGCGGTAGTGACTTTAGGCATGGAAGAGCCAACATTTTTGTGACTTTCTGCGAAGGGCGACCCCTCCCCAGCCCTCCCCTTCGCTGCGCGAAAGGGAGGGAGTGCGCCCCCTCCCTTTGGCCATAGGCCAAGGGGAGGGCTGGGGAGGTGTACGCTTTTGATTTGCCTGCGAGCAGGCAAACCATCCAATCATCCAACCACCTCCAGCAACACCTGCTGCAACCAATCCACGAACACCCGCAGCCGTTGCGAAGGATGGCGGCGGTGCGGAAACAGCAGATGCATCGGCATTGGATCTGCGCGATACGCGGGCATCACTTCCAGCAGGCTGCCAACCGCCAGCTCGGCACGTACGTCATAGACGGGAATCTGGATCAGCCCCAAGCCTGCAACACAGCAGGCGATATAGGCCTCGGCACTGTTGACGGTGACACGTCCCGCAAGTGGCTGGCTGCGCAGTACGCCGTTCTCACGCCATTCCCAGGCCTCGACCCGGCCGTTGCCGGGCGAGGCATACAGCACGCCCCAGTGCGCAACCAACTGCGAAGGATGCGTGGGAAGTCCATGCCGCTCCACATACGCAGGGCTGGCCACGTTGATCAGCGGCAGCTGGCCCATGCTGCGCGCCACCAGTCGCGAGTCCTGCAATGGACCTACCCGCAACGCGCAATCCACGCCGTCCTCGATCAGGTCGACGCTGCGGTCGGTCATGCCAAGCTCAATATCGATCTGTGGATAGGCCTGCAGGAAGCCAGGCAACGCCGGAGCAATGATCAGGCGACCGATGCGCCCGGGCACATCTACCTTGATCCGCCCACTCAGTGCCTGCGGTGATTGCCGGAACAACTGCTCTGCTTCGTCCACGTCGGCGATCAACTGCTGGCAGCGGGCATGGAACAGCATTCCATCCTGCGTGGGCGTTACCTGGCGGGTGGTGCGGTGGAGCAACCGCGTGCCCAACCGCTGTTCCAGCGTGCGTACCGCTTCGGACACGGTGGAGCGCGGCAGGTTGAGCTGATCGGCGGCGCGGGTGAAGCCGGCGCAGTCCACCACCCGCACGAACACGCGGTAGAGCTCGATACGATCCATGGCGATTGTCCGGATAGGCCGACAAGTGAAGTCAGAATGACCGGCTTTATCCGGAAAACCAAGTCGATAGGCTCTGTTGGCATTCCCCCAAGCCACAGGAGTTCGCCATGACCGACCATCGCATCCACGGCAAGACCGTCCTCATTGCCGGCGGCGGCAAGAACCTTGGCGGCCTGTTGGCCCGCGACTTCGCCCGCCAAGGCGCCAGCGGCGTCGCCATCCACTACAACAGTGAGGCCGCGCGTGCAGAGGCCGAGGCCACCGCCGCAGCGGTGCGCGCAGCCGGCGCCAATGCACATCTGTTCCAGGCCGACCTGACCTCGGCTGCGGCGATGGAGCAGCTGTTCAGTGATGCCAAGCAGGCCTTGGGCAGCATCGACATTGCCATCAACACGGTAGGCAAGGTTCTGAAGAAGCCAATGACGCAGATAAGCGAGGCCGAGTTCGACGCCATGGATGCGGTGAACAACAAGACCGCATTCTTCTTCCTGAAAGAAGCCGGTCGCCACCTCGCCGACAACGGCAAGGTGTGCACGCTGGTGACGTCCTTGCTGGGCGCATTCACACCGTTCTATTCCAGCTATGCGGGTACCAAGGCACCGGTGGAGCACTACACGCGTGCGGCGGCCAAGGAATTTGGCGAACGTGGGATTTCAGTGACCGCGATTGGCCCGGGGCCGATGGATACCTCGTTCTTCTATCCGGCCGAGGGTGCGGATGCGGTGGCCTACCACAAGACCGCGGCGGCGCTGTCGCCGTTCTCCAGGACCGGGCTGACCGACATCGAGGACATCGTGCCGTGGGTGCGCTTCCTGGTGTCGGAGGGCTGGTGGATGACCGGGCAGACGATCCTGGTCAATGGTGGGTATACGACGCGCTGAAAGCTTCCCCTCATCCGCCCCTTCGGGGCACCTTCTCCCGTAGACGGGAGAAGGGTGTCTACGGCTAGGCCTGCGATCTGCGAGTCCACGGCCAAGCCTGCGACCTGATAGCCCCTCTCCCGCTTGCGGGAGAGGGGTTGGGGTGAGGGCAGCTCTACACCTTACCCCAACGACCGCGCCGTATTGATGATGTTCACCCCATCAAAGCGCGTGGTCGCCGAACCATGCGATACCGCCGACACCTGCCCCGGCTGGCCCTTGCCGTCAAAGAACGAACCGCCCATACGGAAATCGCGCTCATCGCAGATCGCGCTGCAGGCATTCCAGAACTCCGGCGTGCGGATCTGGTAGGCCGCATCCTCGACCATGCCGGCAATCTCGCCGTTCTTGATCTGGTAGCAGAGCTGCCCACCGAACTGCGCGTTGTAGCGCTGCTGGTCGATGGAGTACGAACCACGGCCGTGGATGTAGATGCCGTTCTCCACGTTCTTGATCATCTGCGCCGGGGTCAACGGCGTCTTGCCCGGTGCCAGCGACACATTGGCCATGCGCTGGAACTGCACGCTCTTCCACGAGTCGGCATAGCTGCAGCCGTGCGAGGCGTTCTCACCAAGGATATGCACCTCGTCGCGGGTGGCCTGGTAATTGACCAGGATGCCGTCCTTGACCAGATCCCACTGCTTGGTCTTCACCCCTTCATCGTCATAGCCCACCGCACCGAGGCTGTAAGGCACGGTCTTGTCGGCGGTGAAGTTGACTATGTCGCTGCCCCAGCGGAAGCCCGCTTCGCGCTTGTCCAGCGTGGCGAAGCTGGTGCCGGCGTAGTTGGCTTCGTAGCCAAGCACACGGTCCAGCTCCAAAGGATGGCCAACGTTCTCGTGGATGGTCAGGAACAGGTTGGATGGATCCAGTACCAGATCGTACTTGCCAGGCTTCACCGACGGCGCAGTGAGCTTGGCACGCGCCTGTTTGGCGGCGGCGATGGCATCTTCGACCGGGTCATAGGAATGGCCGTAGGCCACCACGCCACCCGGCAGCTGATGCTTGTCGGCGGCGTTGCCTTCGAGGAACTCCCAGCCCATGCCTGCAGGCGCCGACAGCCCGGCGCGGGTGCGGAACTTGCCGCTGGCCTTGCCGCTGGCCTTGTCGATGGCGGTGGCGGTGAATGGCAGCCAGATGCGGTGTACATCCTGGTCGATCCACGAACCATCGCTGGAGGCGAAGTACTTCTGCTCGTTGACCAGGAACAGCTGCGAGTTGATGAAGTTGGCGCCGGCATTGATCGCCGCTGCATTGATCGACAGCAGCAGATCCACCTTGTCCTTGACCGGTACCGCCATCGCGTTCTGGCGGATCGGCGTCTTCCACTGCACCTCGCCCACGCCCGGGGTGGGTGCCAGCTGCACCGGCTTGGTCTGGATCTTCGCGTTGGCGCGGGCAATGGCAATCGCCTGTGCCACCGCGGCCGCTACGCCCTGCGCCGTGGACTGGTTGCTGGCGGCAAAGCCCCAGGCACCATTGACGATCACGCGGATGCCGACGCCGGCCGACTCGCTGTTGGTGACGTTCTGTACCTTGTCTTCGCGGGTGACGATGGCCTGGTTGAGGTAGCGACCGATGCGCACGTCGCAGTAACTGGCACCGCCCTGCTTGGCCAGCGCCAGCACGGTGTCGGCCAGCAGCTTCTTCTTGGCCACATCGGCCGGGGCCAATAATTCTTCGGCGGCAATCAGTTGCGCATTGGGCAGCATGAAGCCGGCGAGGCCGAGGCCGGAGAGCGAAAGAAACTGGCGGCGTTGCATGAGGGGCGGAACTCCAGAGCCAGCGATGCTGCGCATCGCACAAGACCCTTGAATCTCGGTGGCGCGGGGGTTCACGCACAAGTGACCATGGTCATGCATGGCGCCAAACAGGCACTGCGGCACAATCTGCTTCGTATCCCGAGGCCCAGAACGATGAGCAGCAAGCCGTACTCCGAATCCTGCGAGCGCAACAGCGCGCCCATCCTGCAGGTACTGCAGCAGCATCTGGGTCAGGCCCACACGGTCCTGGAGATCGGCAGCGGCACCGGCCAGCACGCCGTGCATTTCGCTGCCGCGATGCCGTGGCTGCGCTGGCAGGCCAGTGATCACCGCGACTACCTGCCCGGGATACGCCAGTGGCTGGACGAGGCGGCACTGCCGAACACGCCCGCGCCGCTGGAACTGCAGGCAGTGGTTGGCGCGGGCCTGCAGCCCTCGCCACCGCTGCCGCTGCATGACGGCGTGGCTGGCTTCGACGCCGTGTTCAGCGCCAACACCCTGCACATCATGGGCTGGGAGGAAGTGCAGGCGCTGTTCGCCGGGTTGCCGGCGCTGATGGCGCCCGATGCGTTGTTCATCGCCTATGGCCCGTTCAACTACAACGGCGCCTTCACCAGCGACAGCAACCGCAACTTCGATGGCTGGCTGAAGGCGCGCGATCCGCGCTCGGGCATCCGTGATTTCGAGGTGGTCGATGCCCTGGCACGCGCGCAGCAGCTGGAGCTGCAAGAGGACGCGGCGATGCCGGCCAACAACCGTTGCCTGGTCTGGCGACGGATGCCCGTTTGAAGCCGGGCGGGCTAGGATGAGAAGACTTCAGGCAAGGGGCGGGGCGTGATGCAGGGACGGAAGTGGTTGGTGGCGATGGTGCTGGGCTTTGCTCCGCTGGCGTGCTTGCAGGCGCAGCCGCCGGATGCACGGGCAGCGGCGATGCTGGTGCAGGCAAGCTATCCAGGCGTCATCGAGCTGGAGGTGGATGCCAGCGACGTTCAGCGGCGCATCCAGCGAGTCCATCAGCGCATTCCGGTGTCGGCCGGTGAGCTGACGCTCTGGTATCCGCAGTGGATACCCGGCAACCATGCGCCTACCGGCCCGATCAACCAGATCGCTGGGCTGCTAATCCGCGGCAACGGCCAGACGCTGCAGTGGACGCGCGACTCCGGCGACATGTATGCCTTCCAGCTGCAGGTGCCCGAGGGCGTCAGCACGCTCGATATCGAATTCCAGTACCTGTCACCGACGGCCAGCGACCAGGGCCGGGTGGCGATGACACCGAACATGCTCGACCTGCAATGGCATCGCGTGCTGTTGTACCCGGCCGGCTATGACGCACGCGGTATCCAGGTAAAGCCGAGCCTGCGCTTGCCCGACGGCTGGCAAAGCGGCACCGCGCTCGATGTGGCCCATCGCAGCGGCGGCAGCGAGCAGTACGCGCCGGTGTCGCTGATGACCTTGATTGATTCGCCGGTATTCGCTGGCCAGTATTTCAAGCGCTTCGCGCTGGATGAGGCATCCAAACAGCCGGTGTGGCTGGACGTGGTTGGCGAGAACCCGCAGGGCCTGCAGGCTGATGCCAAGGTGCTGGATGCGCACCGCGCGCTGGTACGCGAGGCCGATGCGGTGTTCGGTTCACGCCCTTACACCCGCTACAACTTCCTGCTGGCGGTATCGGATGTGTTCAGCGGCATCGGCCTTGAGCATGCGCAGAGCAGCGAGAACGGCATGCACGACGGCTACCTGCGCGGCGAGCGCCCCTTCCTCGACAACGACCTGCTGCCGCACGAGTACGCGCACGCATGGGTAGGCAAGGCCTGGCGCCCGCGCCCAACCTGGGTGCCGCATTACAACGCGCCGATGCACAACGACGAGTTGTGGATGTACGAAGGCCAGACCCAGTACTGGGCGGTAGTGTTGGCTGCGCGCTCAGGGCTGTGGAAGCCGGACTACGCGATGGCGATGCTGGCCCAGCTGCAGGCCAACTACGCAACCCAGCCGGGCCGGCAATGGCGCGACCTGCACGACACCGTGCACCAGGGCATCCTCGATTTCAATTCCAAGCCGCAGGCCTGGGCCGACTGGCAGCGTGCGTTCGAGTTCTACAACGAGAGCACGCTGTTGTGGCTGGGGGTGGATGCGCGCCTGCGCAGCCTTTCCAAAGGCAAGGTCACGCTGGACGATTTCGCCAAGCGCTTCCACCAGGGCGGCAAGCAGGGCGAGATCCGCCTGTATGACCGCGCCGATGTGATGCAGGGCCTGGAAGCCGTGCAGCCCGGCAACTGGGATGCCTTCATCGGTAGCCGTCTGGATGCGCGCGATGGCAAGGCGCCGGATGGTTTGGCGGCGGCAGGTTGGGAGCTGTACTTCGATGACCAGCCGAATCTTGTGGTTGCGGATGGCGAGGCCGATGGCGCTACCGATCTGCAGTATTCCTTGGGTTTGAAGATCGGCAGCGATGGCGTGCTGCAGGCGGTTGGTTGGGACAGCCCGGCCTTCAAGGCAGGTTTGGCCAAGGATGTGACGGTTATTGCGGTGAATGGTTTGGCTTACAGCGGCGGGCGGATCAAGCAGGCGCTGATTGATGGCAAGCAGAGTGGCACGCCGATCGAGTTGATCGTGCGGCAGGCGGACAGCTTCCGCACCGTGCGTATCGATTACCGCGAAGGGCTGCGCTATCCGCATCTGCGGCGGATTGCGGGGACGGCGGACCTGTTGACGCGGATTTTGGCGGCAAAGCGGTAAGTCAGCCCAAGCGGAGCTTGAATGTCCCTTCTCCCGCGCGCGGGGTTAAGAACAGGCGCTTACGAGCCAAAGGCTCGTGACTGTTCGTACGCCCCGCGTGCTACGCGGGGCCGGGGCGCGGAGCGAGGTGCCCCGAAGGGGCGGATGAGGGGAGCTTTTAAAGCAACGGGTCTGCTTGCTAGAAGCTTCCCCTCACCCCAACCCCTCTCCCGTAAACGGGAGAGGGGCTACCAGCGTCCCTGGTGCTCGTAGGCCTCAGTATTCGATCCGATACCCAACTCCAAACGTACGCCCTTGCGCCGGCACGCTGGAAATCTTGCCGTAGGTCGCTTCCGCCTGTTGGCCATACACCGTCTTGTACTCACGGTCCGCCAGGTTGTAGACCCCAACACTGAAGCGCCCACCAGCCAGCGGCAGCTCCCCAATCAGATCAAACACCGCATAGCCACGGATTTTCGCCGCCGGCGTCGCACGGATGCTTGGGCTGGCCGAGGCCAGCTGCGCATCACGCCACGCATCATCAGTGCCACCGACGGCCTGGCCCTGCAGGCGCAGCAGACTATCGTTGGCAAAGCGCCACTGACCATGCACGCCTGCCTTCAACGGCGATACGCGGAACGCGTTGAGCTCACGCCATTGGCCGGCGGCATCACGGTACTGACCGCGGGTGCTGGCCACGCTGGCACCCAGTTCCAGCTGCGCGGTAGGCGTATAGCGCAGGTTGGCCTCCACGCCGTAGACGCGCTCGTCGGTATCGGCTACCGACACGCTGTAGTTGCGGTTGAACTGCACGGTCTTGTCCGAGCGGTTGTAGAACGCGGTCACTGCGCTCTGCAGCTGCGTGTTGTTCAAGCGCCAGCCCAATTCGTAGTTGTCGACCTTGATCGGACCGATGTTGCGGCTGTCGATGACGAAGTTGGCCGGTACGTCGCGCAGCATGCGCTGCGTATCGGGAAGGCTGAAACCCTGCGAGAAGTTGGCGAACAACTGCTGCGCATCGCTGAACTTGTAGACCACGCCGGCATTGAACAGCGTCTGCGAATGGCGCACGCGGCCACCGGCCAGCAGCTGCGGCTGATAGCCGGCCACAGCGTCGGCAGTGATTGCCTCGGTGTAGGGCAGCGAATCGGCCACATTGTTGCGCAGGATCTGGTGGCGCACGCCGGCCTGCACGCTGAAACGTTCGCTCAGCGCGTGATCGGCCTGCAGGAACAGGCCGGTGGTGTCCACGCGCACATCCGGGCCCATCGCGTATTGCGCGGTCGGCACGTAGTTCAGGCCGTTGCTGGCGATGAAGCGGTTGATGTCGTACATCTGCCCGCGCTGGCTGTCCTCTTCGCGCTCATGGTCCACGCCATAGGACAGCTGCAGGCTGCGCCCGCCGATATCGAAACTCTTGTGCAGGGCGCTGCGCAGGCCCCAGACGTCAATGTCGGTATTGGACTGCATGGCCACATAGGCATAGCCGCCCGGCAGCGCCGGATGCACCAGCGTCGATACCGACGGGAACCAGCGGCCCTGCTCATTGCGGTAATAGGCTTCCACGCTCAGCTCCTGGCCGCCGAACACATCGCGGTTGCGGTACTGCGCATTGATGCCCTGGTGGCGGGTGCGTGGCTGTGCGTTCAACTGCAGGCCATCGACGGCGTTGTGGCTGGGCTGGAAAGCGGGGTTGAACAGTACGGCCAGGCGCGGGCCGTAATCCGGGCCGTAGTCGCTGTCCTGCTGGTCGTCATACCAACGCAGGCCTACGCTGAGCTGCTGGGCCGGGGTAAGCGCCCACTCCAGGCGCGCGTTGAGTTCCTTGGTCTCGGTGTCCTGACGGTCGGTCTGGGCGATCTCCGGACCGATACGGCGGCCATGCGCATCCAGCGATGCGCCCTGGCGGCCGTAGGCGATACCGAAGGCACCGCTGAAGCTGTCACCGCGCACGGTCATGGTCTGCGCGGCATTCCAGGCCAGGTTGTCGCTGGATACATCCGAAGGCGTGCGCAGGCCGAGCTGGCTGGCCAGCTGCACCGGCGCATCGCCCGGCTGCAGGGTGATGATGTTGATGATGCCGCCGCTGGCACCGGCGCCGTACAACGCGGTGGCACCGGAGATCACCTCGATGCGCTCGATCATCGTCGGCGAGATGCTGTTGAGCTGGCGCGAGCCATCGCGTGCGCCGGTCAGCGGCACGCCATCGATCATCACCTGCACGCTGCGGCCACGCATGGTCATGCCGTAGTTGCTGGTGGTGCCACTGGCCGGTGCCAGTGACGGCACCAGCTGGCCGAGTATGTCGGCGGTGCTGCGGCCGGCAGCGGTCTGCTGGGCGATCTGCTCGCGCTCGATGGCGTACACGGTGCCGGCGATCTCGGCCACGCTGCGCGCACCGCGCACGGCGGTGACGCTGACTGCATCCAGCTGGCGGGTGCCGCTGGTGGTGTTGGCCTGTGCTGCCAGCTGGCCACTGATGGCCAGGCTCAGCAGGGCGAGCGGAAGCGTTGCTGCGGTATGCCGCATGGTGTCCTCGGAACGTATCAGGGAGAAGAAGGAGAGGGCGCGAAGCGGCGCAGCAGCGGCCGGCACAACAGCAGCCCAAGCGCGGAGACGATCGCCAGCGCCACGTAATAAGCGGGGTAACCCAGGCCTTTGGCGAGGAAGCCGGACAAGGCACCACCGATGAAGAAGATCAGCAGCTCGAAGCACACCAGCAAGGTGAAATCGGTACCGGCCTGCTCGCGCGAGCTGAGCCGCATGAACAAGGCATACAGGCTGGTCATGGCGACGTAACGCAGGGCGAGCAGGGCGATCACCAGCACGCCCAGCCCAAACTGCGAGGAGGCAAGCACACCGCTGTACAGCAGGCCGGCCAGCAGCACATACAGCAGCGTGCGCCACCAACCGGCGTGCATCAGCAGTTGTTCGGCACTGCGCTGCTTGAGCAGCCAGGCCGCGCCGATGGCAGCCAGCAAACCAACGCCGGCACCGCCCACCGAAATCAGCAGGCCGATCTCGGTCAGGCTCCACTCCTGGTCGACCAGCAGCGGATTGATCATCGCCATCGCCGGTGCTTCCACCATGCGATACAGCACGATCAGCAGCAGCGCCCAGCGCAGCTCAGGCCGGCGCAGCGCACGCAGAACGCTCGGCCGCTGGCTGGCCGCCGGGCGCGGCACCTCGTTGATCTGCTGTACGGCGAGCAGGGTGAGCGCACTCATCGCCGCCAGGCTGAGCAGGGCCACGTTCCAGCCGCGGGTTTCGTACAGCCACAGCACGCCTGCGCCGCCGACCATGCTGCCCAGCGCCACGCCCACGCTCTGCGCCATGCTGCCCAGGCGGTGCTCGGCCGGTGCCAGTGCTTCCACCGTATAGCCATCGATGGCGATGTCCTGGGTGGCGGCGATGGTGGAGATCCACATGCCGACCAGCACGAACACGGTCAGGCTATGGTCCAGGCCGGTGAAGGCCAGTACCAGGATGCCGACCAGCAACAACAACTGGGTCAGCCACAACCAACTGCGGCGACGGCCCAGGGCAGGCAGGTGCCAGCGGTCCACCAGCGGCGCCCACAGGAACTTGAATGCCCACGGCAGGTACAGCAGCGACAACATGCCGATCCAGCGCAGATCCACGCCCTGGCTGCGCAGGATGGCCGGTACCGCCACGTTGTAGAAATACAGCGGCAGCGCATGTGCCATGTACAGCGCCACGATGACGCCAAGGCCGAAACGGGAGGCCGCGCCGTGTTCAGTGCGCATCGACCTGCTCCAGCTGTTGGCCGACCCAGCGCATGCCATCGGCGTCGTCGATGGTGACGTAATAGGGCACGCCCCAGGCCGCATGCAGGGCCGGTGTATCCAGCCTCTGCTGCTCGGCGGTGCTGCTGGCAACGCGCACCAGGCCCTTGCAGTAAACACGGAAGGCGGGCTTGTGCTGCTTGTACCAGACCGCCTGGATGGCGCGGTAATCGTCGCTGAAGCTGGCGCCGGGTACGGTGCTGGCGATGAAGTAGAACGGCGTGGCGGCCGCGATCAAATCCTCCACACGCTGCAGCCAGTGGCGGATCTCGTCCGCGCTGACTTCATCATGGAAGACGGCGCGGACCACGGCCGCCTGCTTGATCGTCAAACCCATTGCCACTTGCCTTCACTGAATACGGGGAAGAGGCGCCCATACGCGAACCCTCAAATAAGAATAGTTATCAATACCATTGAAAGTTTAGGCGCAGCGAAGGAAAATTTAGGCAGGGCGCTCTCAACCGGTCGATGCAACATCATAGGTGTTGCTGCTGACCGGGAGGGCAAGTGCGATGATGGGTCGACCTGGATTGTCATTGGCGCAGAAGCAGGCACTGTGGATGCGCTGGCGAGAAGGTGCTTCGTGCAGCGAGATTGCCCGTGATCTGGGCAAACATCCGGCTTCGGTATGGGGTGTGCTCGCCTCGCGAGGCGGTATCGCTCCAGCGCCTCGCACGCGCTCGCCTCGTACGCTGACGCTACATGAGCGTGAAGAGATCTCGCGCGGCCTGGCAGGCAGCCTTTCCCTGAGCGAGATTGCCAGGCGCTTGGGGCGACCAACGTCTACCGTCAGTCGCGAGGTGAGGCGCCACGGCGGCATCAAGGGGTATCGCGCGACGTGGGCCGATGAGCGCGCCTGGGATAACGCCCGTCGCCCGAAGCCTTGCCGTCTGGCCCGATATGGCACACTGCGGCGGCGGGTAGCAGGCAAGCTTTCGCTGCAATGGTCGCCCCAGCAGATAGCCCGCTGGCTGAAGCGGCATTTTCCTCATGACGAGACACATCAGGTGTCGCACGAGACCATTTACCGGAGCCTGTTCATCCAGGCGCGTGGCGTGCTGAAGAAGGAGCTGGTGGCTCATCTGCGCACCCATCGCCTGATGCGCCGCTCGCAGAAGGCCACACGCCAGCCACGAGGCGGTATCAGGGACGCCGTTTCCATCCGCGACAGACCTGCCGACGTATCGGATCGGGCCGTGCCCGGCCACTGGGAGGGCGACCTGCTCAGTGGTGCCAGGAACAGCCACATTGCCACGCTGGTGGAGCGACACTCGCGCTTCACGATGCTTGTCAAAGTCGATGGGAAGGACACGCAAAGCGTGGTCAGTGCGCTGAGTCGTCAGGTGCGTCGTCTGCCAGCGCGCCTGCGAAAATCACTGACATGGGATCGCGGCATGGAAATGGCCAGCCACCGCGACTTCACGATCGCCACGCAGGTGGCCGTGTACTTCTGTGATCCACAGAGCCCCTGGCAGCGCGGCAGCAACGAGAACACCAACGGGTTGCTACGCCAGTACTTCCCCAATGGAACGGATCTGTCGGTCTACTCGCAGGCGGAACTGAACAAAGTTGCGTTACGATTGAATCAACGTCCGCGACAGACATTGGACTTCATGACGCCGGCTGAGAAGCTCAGCCAGGCGTTGCAATGACCGGTTGAGAGCGCCAGGACCAAATTCCGGGATGCCCTGCATGCAGGTTTTCACCTGCGCCGAACTAATGACCGCAGCAAACGCGCTGGGCGGGCAGGTTGATTTCGATGCCGGCATGGCCGACGCCACGCCGGTGCTGGCCGGCTGGCAGCAGGTGCACGCGCTGGACGATGGCGTGTCGCTCTACCTGAGCCGTAGCCGCGACATGGTGGGAGGCTGCAGCCACAACCGTCTGGCACCGGGCATCACTGCCGGCTTCCTGGTGGATGGCGAGGCCGACGTTGCCATCGGCAGGCATCGCTTGCGGCTGGAGGGCAACCATCGGCGCATGCCGACCATGCTTGTCCACCTGCGTGAGGAAGAAAGCTTCCAGCGCCATTGGCAGGCCGGGCGACAGGAAGGCAAGGTCAGCCTGCACCTCAGCGGTGACTGGTTGCGGCGGCAGCTGCAGGCCGATTCAAGCGGCAGCGCCCGATTGGCACGCGTTTGTAATGGCCACGCCGACAACCATGCATGGCGGCCACCGGCGCCGTTGTTGCAGCGGGCGGCGCAACTGCTGGAGAACAGGACCGGTTCGCTGCCATTGCTGCGCCGATTGCAGCAGGAAAGCTTTGCCCTGGAGCTGGCGGCCGACGTGCTGCAAACACTGGCCAGCGAAGGCAGCGAAAAGCCTTTGGGTGCACACCTGCAGCGCTGCGTCACCCGCCTGCAGCATTGGTTGCAAAGTGGAGAGGCCGACACACTGAGCATCGCGCAGATGGCGCGCCAGCTCGGCACCAATGCGGTGGACCTGCAGCGAGGCTTCCAGCATTGCCATGGTCAAAGCATCGCCAACTACCAGCGTGAGCTGCGGCTGGAACGCGCCCGCCAGGCACTGCTGCGGCAGCGCGTGCCCGTGGATGTGGCAGCCACCATCGCCGGCTACGCGCACACCAGCAGCTTCAGCGCCGCGTTCAAGCGCCAATACGGCACATCACCCTCGCAGCTGAAGTAGCACCCGCTGTCCGGCTGTTTGTAGGGGCGGCGTAAGCCGCGAAGCAAGCGAACTCAATCGAAACGACATCGGGCCGGATCAATCGACTGTCCTGTCAACAAAGTCCCGCGTATACGGCAGCACTTCCAGACTACGCCGATCCACCTGCGCCAACACTTCGCTGAACCCATGAGCAGGCTCCCAACCCAGCGCCCGACGGATGGCAGAATTGTCATACACCCGATCAATTACCGACGGCAGCGGCCAACCACGGCGCTGGTGCTCGGCCACCAACTCGGGGCAGCGCAGGCGCAGGACTTCCACTGCATTGCGTCCCAACTGCTCAAGGTCTTCGGGCTGGAACGGCGTAGAGCCGCTGACGACAAATCTACTAAATGATCCAGCCGGCAGCGCCAACGCCGCCACATGCGCATCAGCAACATCGCGGACATCAATACCGCGATGCAGGCGTAGCACCGACATCTGGTCCGCAGGCTGCGGGAAACAGCGCGACATGCGGATGATGCTGCGGGTCAGCCCCGCACCGGACCAGTCAGCCAGGATCTGCTCGGCTTCCAGCTTGCTGCGGTGATACACCGTCCTGGGCTGCGGCGTCACGGATTCGTCGATCCACGTGCAACCTTGCTCGGCGACAGCATCGCCATAGAGTGCGGTGGTACTGGTATAGACCACCTGCATCACGCCTGCCTGCTGTGCGGCTTCCAGTAACTGTTGCACGCCCGCAACATTGACCCGCTCGAACTCGCTATCAGATACCAGGCCAACATGCGGCGCATGGTACGAAGCGGTGTGGAAGACCACATCGACGCCCTGCAATGCTTGTTGCAGCAGCCGGTCATCGGTGAAATCACCGATAAGCGATGAGCAGGAGAAAGGGGAACGGTCGAGGCCAATGACCTCATGGTCTGCGGCAATCGCGCTGTAGATTGCGCGGCCAATCCGGCCTGAACTACCGGTGATAAGAGCGTTCACGGAAAAGTGCGTCTGGCGCCCGGGATCTGCCGGGATGGAGGCATGGTAGACCACTTGCCTCATTTTCAGCTACCCGATGGTCCTGGCAAGAATATGGAGATCTAACTGAGAGTGTCTATGTCCCAAATTTTTTGGATTGAGGCGTAGATATCGTTTATTGACACAAAACGGAGCTCCATATTCCTTCAGCTCAGGCTATATGATCTTTCAGAATTATCTCTGGGCACCGCTTTACATTGGCTTGTTAGCCGGATCCTGCCGCCTTAAGATCGAGCTCAATCAGGGAAAAGCTCACCACAAGGTGCTTTGCGGAGAGGTCGCTAACCGGATCCACTGATCCGTTTACTAGGCAGTTGACAGTCACAGGGGAATGTCGTGGCATACGAGTTGAAAGACCGGCTTGTAGTTGGCGTTGCATCAAGTGCAATGTTTGATTTGAATGAGTCAGACAAGATTTTCAGGACTCAGGGCGAGGAGAAGTATCGACAGTATCAAGAGGCCCATAAGGATGATCCGTTGAGTGAAGGGGTCGCTTTTTCATTCATCAAACGTCTGCTGTCACTGAACGACTTGAGTGATTCGAACGTAGGGCCACTGGTAGAGGTCGTTTTGTTATCTCGTAATGACCCGGATACGGGGCTTAGGGTGATGAAGTCTATTGAACATCACGCGTTAGGGATCACTCGTGCGATCTTTCAACAAGGCGTATCTCCATACGACTACATACCGGCTCTGAATATTTCATTATTCCTTTCATCGAATCAGAGCGATGTCGTCGAGGCCATTGCTAAAGGATTTCCGGCTGGTTACGTGATGGAATCAAAGAAGATCGATGACCCCCAAGACAAAACCTTGCGAATCGCGTTCGACTTTGACGGCGTGCTCGCCGATGACACCGCTGAGACAGTTATGCAGGAAACCAAGGACGTCTTAAAGTTTCACGACCATGAGACTGCAAACGTCATGGAGCCGCTCGGTGGCGGCCCGCTCAAGGAGTTCTTGCTCAAGGTCTCAAAGATCCAGAAGGTTGAAGAGGAGAAGCGAAGGAAAGATTCAAACTACAGAAATCGGCTTCGCGTATCTATTGTTACGGCAAGAAATGCACCGTCCCATGAGAGGGCTATCAACACGTTGAAGAGTTGGGGTGTGATGGCTAACGATGCATTTTTTCTTGGTGGAGTGGAGAAGAAACTTGTCTTGGATGTTCTACAGCCACATATCTTCTTTGACGATCAATCGGGGCATCTTGTAACCGCGAGTGAAGTGGCTCCATCGGTACACATTCCGTTCGGCATCACAAACAAAATGGTTGATTGTTAAGTCAATACCACGTCAGGGCATTGTTTCTCTTGAGCTATGAGCGTCCGCTTCTGGTCGAGAGCGGACGTCGTCGGGGCAGGGGGTTAGGGATGTTTATCGAGGGTAGGACATGGCAAATCCCGACCCATAGCAGACGTCCGCTTGCTTGGATCAAGCACGGCTCTCTGTCCGGATATCTGGGACTGGTAATCGGCTCGCAAGCCGCACTCAGAGCCTCTAAGATCGAGAGGTAGAGAGGCGGTGGATTGGATCACTATACGATCCGCTCTGGATAAGGAGCATGGCTGGATCCAGAGGTCCGACTTTCAAGTACCTAGGTGTAAAGGAGGCTTACTCAATTGCGGGTCTACGAGAAGTCGCACAATGCGGGTATGGGGCTAGCATCACATGGAACGGCCTAAAGGCCACAACAAGATTTAGGGACAGCGCTTGAATCAGCGGCAACTTGATCTGCCAGGCCTCTTGGGCTTGGCCGACGACCTCGACGACGATGGTGGCGTGCGAGCCCGCGTGCATGATCGAGGGGAACTCCACCTGCATATGAACGGCGCCGTCCCTGTGTCGATCATCCGGGAGATCATGGCCGATGAAGCAACTTCGCTTCCGGCAGGGTTCAATTTCGAGCGGGACATAACCCGCCTTGTCCCTTGCAAATCGCTGGCGGAGTACCTCACGCCGTGGCAGGTATTGCGGCTCTTCCCCAGGAAGCGCGCAAACCTCGACCGCCTCGCCCATGCTGTTTTTGCGAGCCTGGCAGAAAACGCCGTTCGTTTCGTCGAGCTCCGCAGCAGCGTCCTGTACTTGACCGGACTTCAGAGCTGCACGCCGGCGCAAGCATTGGACCGCCTCATCGAGTCGACAGGCAGCGCTTCTCAGCAATACGGCATCCGGCGGGGCTTGATCCTCACTGTAACCCGGGGCGACTACGGCGCCTCCAATCTCGCCACGCTCTTGCAGGCCTACGAGGACATCGGACGGCCGAAGGATGTCGTTGGGATCGACCTTGCGGGAGATGAAGAGACGCCCTATTCGGCTGAGCTGCCCGCGATCATTCGTGAGGCCAAGGACCGGTACGGCTTCGGCATCACGATCCACGCTGGAGAGACTGGGCGCGTGGAGAATGTGCGAGCGGCCGTGGAGCTCTTCCACGCTGATCGGATCGGCCACGGCACGGCTGCAGTCAAAGACCCTGACTTGATGGATCTGCTGGCTATCAAGGGGGTCTGCGTCGAGGTCTGCCCAATCAGCAATCGGCTGACGGGCGCCGTTCCCAGTGATGAGGCCCATCCTCTGCAGGAGTTCCGACGCCGTGGTGTGCCGTTCGTCATCTGCTCCGACAACCCAGCGATCCATCAACGCGGCCTGGCTGACGACCAAGCCGCCGCTATGGCCGAAGGCTTGTCCATCTGCGACATGCAGCAGCAGTACGAAGTGGCCAAGCGCTTTTCATTCATGGAGGGTCTGAAATGAAGATTCGATTCATGTCCGGCAACCAGCACAAGATCAAGGAAGTACAACGCATCCTCGGCCCTATTGGGGTGGACGTCGTGCCTGTATCCAGAAAGATCGAGGAACTGCAGACTCAGGACGTCCATGCGCTCGTGCGGGACAAGCTAATCAAGGCGTTTCACGAGATTGGCCGCCCCCTGTTCGTCGAGCACACAGGGCTGTATCTCCGGGGACTGAACGACCTTCCCGCAGGCCTAACCCAGATTTTTTGGGACCGATTGGAAGCCAGGCGCTTCGCGGATCTCGTGGCCGCTCTTGGTGACGACAAGGTCATCGCAAAGACGGTTCTTGGGTACTGCGACGGGCGCGAGATGCACCTGTTCGAAGGCGCAATCGAGGGGACGGTTCCGCGTGCACCTGCTGGGCCGGAGGATTTCCAATGGGACTGCGTGTTCGTACCTGACGGCTACACGACGACGTTTGCCCAAATGGGTACCGGAAAGGACGATATATCCATGCGCCGCCTAGCATTGGACAGGTTTGCTGCCCACCTTAAAGTTTCGAGAGTCCCGACATGAGAGCTGAACTTCTAGATGCCCACAGCAATGGCAAGCTAATGCTATTTGTCGGAGCTGGTGTGTCTGCAAACCTTGGTTTGCCGAGTTGGAGCCAACTTATCGCGCATATTGCCGAGGAGCTGGGCTACGACCCGGCGGTGTTTGCCACCTATGGGAACTATCAGACTCTGGCTGAGTTCTACAAAAAGAAAAGAGGTGGCCTCGGCGAGCTACGAAGCTGGATGGACCGCGAATGGCACAAGCCTTCCACGAACATAAAGACCTCCGATATTCACCGGCTCATCACCCGGGGCAACTTCTCGCGGATATACACCACCAACTACGACCGGTGGCTTGAGATAGCTCACGCCGAGTTCGGTGTGAAGTACGACAGGATTGCCAGCGTAGCGGACATGGTCGCTGTCAGAGACGGTCACCGCCAAATCATCAAGTTCCATGGTGACTTCGCAGCCGACGAGTCTATCGTTCTCGACGAGACCAGTTACTACCAGCGACTGACCTTCGACACGCCGCTGGACATCAAGCTCCGCAACGACGTGCTAAGCAACTCTGTCCTCTTCATTGGCTACAGCCTGACAGACTTCAATATCCGGTTGCTATTCTATCGCCTGACCGAAATGTGGGGGAAGTCGCCGCTGGCTTCGGCGAGACCCAAGTCGTACGTCTTCACCAATCGCCCGAACCCGGCGGCAGAAGAAGTTCTGAGGCACTGGGGAATTGAGATGATCGTGTCCGATCAGGACGATCCCAAGGCAGCGCTCACGGACTTCCTGCAAGAGCTTGTGACCTGACGAGCCGAGCAGGCTCGCACCGCCAGTCGCAATGCTAGGCACAGCATTTGGTCACGATTGCAGCCACGTACATGACTTCGAAAGCACCGTGGCAGTCATTGCTGGATCGCGAAGAGAAACTGCCTGAGCAACTGCGAAACTTGCCTGCATCAGCGTCCAAGATAGCGGCAGCCTTGAGGCGGCCAGGTGGCGTGAAGACCGCTTCGTCTGCTTCTGGCCGTTAGCGGGCATCGAACAGAATCCGCGCGTTTCCAAACTCAGCTCCTAACGAGATTCAGCAGATCCCAAACCATCGGAAGGTCAAATCACATGCTCAAAATCATGGTCTTCGCGGTGACGCTTCTAGCTGCAAACAGCGCTTTGGCCCGCGACCGCCCCATCCGCTCCTGCGAAAAAGCGCCCCTTCTGGCAGAAATCCAGAAGCTGCTTCCCGACCACGTGATCGGTGAAACCGCGGATGTGGAGCCGGAGCCGGTAGAGAAACTGCCCCAGTTCCCCCGCAGCATCTGGATGCGCTCCGGCAGCAGCCTGACCTGCGTCGTGGTTGTCCTGGACGAAACCGGCAAGCCGCAGGGCGCGCTGGTTTCCTATCCGTCGCGAATGGGGCTGACCGAACAGGAGAAGCAGGTGATTCTTTCCGTTCAATGGACGCCGGCACAGGTAGGCGGGCAAGCTCGGCCCTCCCTGGTGTCCATGAATTTCGAGATCCACTGACGCCGCTTCAGTCGGTAACGGCCTGAGCTTCAACGTTGGCGCTGAAGCTCAGGCCGCGCAATGCAACGCATTGGTCGCACTGCGCATAAGCAACCTATCCGTTGCCTGCTCAGGCCGCCTGCACGATGTGCAGCGCCTTTGGGTTGCGCCACGTTGCCAGCAGCGTCGCTTCGCGCGCCTTGGCTTCGTGCAGGTGCGCTTCCTTGACGTGGCCGTAGCCGCGGATGTGCTCGGGGATGCTGGCGATATCCACCGCCAGCGCCAGCCGGCGTGCATCCAGGCCGCTGATCAGTTCCTGCAAGGTCTTTTCGTAGTCAGCAATCAACTGACGCTCGCCGCGACGTTCCTCGGTGTAACCGAATACGTCGAAGCGGCCGCCGCGCAGGCCCTTGAACTTGGCCAGCAGGCCGAAGGCCTTGAACATCCAGGGGCCGTATTCCTTCTTCTGCAGCTGGCCGTGTTCGTCGCGCTTGGCGAACAGCGGCGGGGCAAGGTGGAAACGGACTTGGTAGTCGCCTTCGAACTTCTCTGCCACGCGCTTGGCGAAGTCGCCGCTGGTGTACAGGCGGGCCACTTCGTATTCGTCTTTGTAGGCCATCAGCTTGAAGAAGTAGCGCGCGGCGGCTTCGCTCAATGCGGTGCTGCCCGGGATCGCCTGCTGCTCGGCCTTGCGCACGGCATCGATCAGAGTGCGGTAGCGATTTGCGTAGGCGGCGTCCTGGTAATCGGTGAGGAAGCTGCTGCGGCGGGCGATCAACTCGTCCAGCGAGCGCGACAGGTGCGCATCGTCCAGCGATGCGAACGCGGCTTCACCGCTGGTCCGGCTGGCGGCGGGAAGGCCACGCACGTCCGGCTCGTTGCCCGGGTTGCGCGGTGCCGACGGTGCGCCGGCCTCGTTGCCTTCCCATTCGCCCGGCGGCAGTTCACGCAGCGCGGCCGGCTTGCGCTCGGCATCGGTCGGGGCGTTGTGGATGAGGCCGGCGGCCTGCTGCACGGCCTGCGGATCGATGGCGGCCAGGCGGCCCCAGGCGAACGCGGTCTGGTTCATGCTCACGGCGGCGCCATTGAGCTCCACCGCGCGCATCAGCGATTCCAGCGACAGCGGCACCAGGCCCTGCTGCCAGGCGAAGCCGAGGATGAACAGGTTGGAGGCAATCGCGTCGCCAAGCAGGGCGGTGGCCAGCTGGGTGGCATCGAGCAGGATCGGGTCGCGACCGCCCAGTGCCAGCTTCACCCCGGCAATGATGTCGGCGGCCGGGAACTGCATGTCCGGGTGGGTGGTGAAGGTGCCCGGCATCGCTTCATAGGTGTTCAACACCACCTGCGAGCGCTCGCCGCGCACCTTGGACAGCGCCCAGTAGTCGTTGACCACCACCATGTCGCAGCCCAGCACCAGGTCGGCCTCACCGGCGGCGATGCGCACCGCGTGGATGTCAGCCGGGCGGTTGGCGATGCGGATATGGGTGGTGACCGCGCCGCCCTTCTGCGCCAGACCGGTCTGGTCGAGCACGCTGGCACCCTTGCCTTCGAGGTGGCCGGCCATGCCGAGCAGCGCGCCGATGGTCACCACGCCGGTGCCGCCGACGCCGGTGATCAGGATGTTCCAGGGCTGCGAGAAATCGGTGCGGAAGGTTGGCGCCGGCAGGTTGTCGAGCAGGCTGGCGGCGCTGCTCTTGCTGCCCTTGCGCAGCTGGCCGCCGTGCACGGTGACGAAGCTTGGGCAGAAGCCGGTGGTGCAGGTGAAATCCTTGTTGCAGTTGGACTGGTCGATGTCGCGCTTGCGCCCGAACTCGGTTTCCTTCGGCAGCACCGACACGCAGAAGCTTTTCTCACCACAGTCACCGCAGCCTTCGCAGACCAGCGAGTTGATCATGGTGCGCTTGGCCGGGTCGACGATCTTGCCGCGCTTGCGGCGGCGGCGCTTCTCGGTGGCGCAGGTCTGTTCGTAGATCAGGATGCTGGTGCCCTTCACCGTGCGCAGCTGCTGCTGCACGGCGTCGAGCTCGGCGCGGTCGTGGAATTCCACATCGCTGGGGAACTCGTGGCGTCGCGACTTCCACTTCTGGATGTCGTCGGACAGCAGCACGATGGTGTGCACGCCTTCCGAACGCATCTGCTGGGCGATCTGCGGCACGGTCAGGGTGCCGTCCACCGGCTGGCCGCCGGTCATCGCCACCGCATCGTTGTAGAGGATCTTGTAGGTGATGTTGACGCCAGCGGCGATGGCCTGGCGGATCGCCAGCGAGCCGCTGTGGAAATAGGTGCCGTCGCCGAGGTTCTGGAACACGTGCTCGGTGTCGGTGAACGCGGCTTGGCCGGCCCAGGTGACGCCTTCGCCGCCCATATGGGTGAAGGTGTCGGTGTCGCGGTCCATCCACGTCACCATGTAGTGGCAGCCGATGCCGGCCAGCGCACGCGAGCCTTCCGGCACCTTGGTCGAGGTGTTGTGCGGGCAGCCGGAGCAGTAATGCGGCACGCGCGGGAACTGTGCGCGCGGCAGGGCCATCTCGGCTTCCTTGACGTCCATCCAGCGCAGGCGCTCTTCGATCGACTCGGTGTTGAAGAAACGCTGGATGCGGCGCCCGATCACGCCGGCAATCGTCGCCGGGGTCAGCTCGCCGGTGGACGGCAGGATCCACTCGCCCTGCTCGTCGTACTTGCCGACGATGGACGGGCGCGGGCCCCAGTTGGCCGGCCAGTTGTAGAAGTATTCCTTCATCTGCCGCTCGATGAAGGCCTTCTTCTCCTCCACCACGACGATGTCTTGCAGGCCGCGGGAAAATTCACCGATGCCCTGCGGCTCCAGCGGCCAGGTCATGCCGACCTTGTAGACGCGGATGCCGATGTCGGCGCAGGCCTTCTCGTCCAGGCCCAGGTATTCCAGCGCCTGCAGCACGTCCAGGTAGCTCTTGCCGGTGGTGACGATGCCCAGCCGTGCCTGCGGCGAGTCCATCACCACCTTGTCGATGCCGTTGGCGCGGGCAAAGGCCTGCGCCGCCTTCACCGCATAACGGTGCAGGCGCATTTCCTGCTCCATCGGCGGGTCTGGCCAGCGGATGTTGAGGCCAGCGACCGGCATGTCGAAATCTTCCGGCAGGATGATCTGGCGGGCGAACGGGTTGACGTCCACCGAGGCCGACGATTCCACCGTCTCGGCAATCGTCTTGAAGCCGATCCAGCGACCGGTGTAGCGGCTCATCGCCCAGCCGACCAGGCCCATGTCGAGGATGTCCTGCACGCCGGCCGGGTTCAGCACCGGCATCATCGCGCTGACGAACTCTTCCTCGCTGCCGTGCGGCAGGGTAGAGCTGCGGCAGGCATGGTCGTCGGCGGCCAGCGCCAGCACACCGCCGTGCTTGGAGGCACCGGCAGCATTGGCGTGCTTGAACACGTCACCGCAACGGTCCACGCCCGGGCCCTTGCCGTACCACATGCCGAACACGCCATCGACCTTGGCACCGGGGAACAGGTTGGTCTGCTGCGTGCCCCAGACCATGGTTGCGCCCAGGTCCTCGTTGAGGCCGGGCACGAACTTCACCTTGGCTGCTTCCAGGTGCTTGCGTGCGCGCCACAGCTCCAGGTCGAAGCCGCCCAGCGGCGAGCCGCGGTAGCCACTGACGAAGCCGCCGGTATTCAGCCCGGCCGCGGCATCGCGCTGCTGCTGCATCAAGGGCAGGCGTACCAGTGCCTGCACGCCGCTCAGGTAGATGCGGCCATCGGTGCGCGTGTACTTGTGATCCAAAGTGTAATCAGAATCACGCACGCCGATCAGCGGATCGTTGGCGGAGGCAGGTGAGGTAAGTTCGGCGGTGCTGGTCATGGCTGGCCCATTGCGGAAACGGCTGGCAGATGCCGACCGGGAGGCCGGTGGCAGCCGCGGATTGTAGCAGTGGGGGATTTCATCACCCTGTAACCCGTCGCGCGTAGCGCCCGGAGCGGTTAGGATCGGGGCCGGGTGGGGGATAACTGTTCGATGGGGATTGCAGTCATGGGGGTTACAAAGCGCGTGGTTGCCGGCGTGGTCATGCTGGCGTCGCTGCTGTTTGCAAACGCGCAGGCGCAAAGCCTGCCGAAGATCAACGAGTTCTATTTCGATGACGACGTGGCGGCCAAGCCGATCCATGTCGTGCCGCCTGAACAGGCCGATGCGGTCGATCAGCTGATGAAGCTGCGCGAGCGTGGCCGCAAGGGCGTGGAAGCCACCGCGCAGCTGGCCAGCATCGCCTACCGCGATGGGCGTGCCGAGCTGGGCGGCAAACTGTACGAGGAAGCCATGGCCGCGGTTGCCGACACCTCCGTGCAGGCCCGCAGCCTGCGCTGGAACCACGGTTGGGATCTGTACCGCCGCGGCGATGCGCAGGACGCGCTGAACCTGTGGAGCAGGGCGGCCGAAGGTACCCGCGGCAACCCGTCATGGCTGCCGACAACGCTGGCGCTTGTGCTGTGGAAGCTGGAGCGCAAGGACGAAGCCGTGGCCTGGTATGCCGCTGCCGTGCGCACCGAACCCGGGCAATGGACCGACACCACGGCTTATGCGCAGTTGCTGCCGACCTGGAACGACGCCGAGCGCACACAGCTGTCGCAGGTACAGCAGGCCTGGGCAGCCAATCCGCCGGCATGGCCGTAAGGCCGCACAGGTGAGGCAGCGCTGGCACACCTTGGTGGCGCTTCACGGGAGGCTTTGAGTCGGCGCTGATTCCCCTCGCGGGGCAGCCCGGCGCATGCTTGCACCATGGCATTCGACGCTTTCGCACTGATCCTGGCCATGCTCGCACTGGGCATGGTCTTCGCACGGTTCCGGGTATTCCCGGACAACGCCGCCGACGTGCTCAACAAGGTGGTGCTGTACATCTGCCTGCCAGCGGCGGTGCTCACCTATGTACCCCGCCTGCAGCTGGATGCCTCCTTGATCGGCATCATGCTGACGCCGTGGTTGCTGATGCTGCTTACCCTGGCCTTGGTGAGCCTGGCCACACGCGTATTCGGTTTCGAGCGGCAGGTGCATGCGGTGCTGCTGCTGTGCGTGGCGCTGTGCAATTCCAGCTTCATCGGCTACCCGATGGTGCGCGCGCTGCTGGGTGACCACGCCCTGCCATATGCAGTGGTCTACGACCAGTTCGGCACCTTCGTGATGCTGTCGACGTTCGGCCTGTATGTGCTGGCGCGCTACAGCGGCGATACCCCGCCCAGCACTGGCCAGATCCTGCTGCGCATCGCCCGCTTCCCGCCGCTGTGGGCATTGATCTTCGCTTTGCTGGTGATGCCGGCATCACCGCCGACATGGATTGCCGGCGCATTGAAGAACGTATCCGACGCGATGCTGCCGCTGGTGATGCTGGCGGTGGGCCTGACCATCCAGCTGCGGCTGTCGCGCGCTGAGCTGGCGCCGCTGGGCGTGGGCCTGCTGCTCAAACTGCTGGTGTTACCCGCCGCCGCGTTGCCGCTGTCCTGGGCATTCGGCCTGCAGGGCGAAATGCTGCGGGTCAACGTGCTGGAAACCGCGATGCCGACGATGATCACCGCCGCCGCCCTGGCCATCTCGCACCGGCTGGCACCGCGATTGGCAGCGGCAATGGTGGGTTATGGCATTGTGTTGTCATTGGCCACCTTGCCGGCCTGGGTCTGGGTGTTGGACCGGGTGGTTTGAGTCTGCGCCGTAAAGCTTGATGCTCTTGGAGGGAAACCGGCATGCGTAAACAGGGAATGTGGGTACTGCTGCTATGCGCGATTACTGCAAACGCGGGTGCACAGGCTGCTGCGGATGACCAGGATGGCGTTGCTCCTGAAGAGCTGTTGGTGCACGTACAGGCGCAGAATCAAGCGCGGATGGAGCAGGCAAGCAAGCTGGCAGCCACAGGTGAACCACTGAAGCTGTATGCCGCCGCTGGATTGGCGCCGATTTCACTCGATCTGCAGACCGGCAGGCTGAAGCCCGCGCCGGAAGCGGAGCGCTGGTTGCTGGAAGCAATCGCCACGGGCAGCGATGAACCCTTGATTGCCGCCACCGCCGTGCGGCGCTGCATTGATGGCGGCGATTGTGCGGTGGAGAAAGCAGTGGCGACGCTACAGGCAGAAGACGGCGCCGACGCGCAGCTGTTATTGATGCGTTGGGGGCAGAAGCATGGAGATCAGGCAGGTGCCGACAAGGCCAAGAAGCGCGCTTTGGATGCGCCACGTTACGACGATCAGTTCCCTTCGATAATACGGCTGCTGGACGCGGCGACCACCGGTATGATCTGGCCTGTGGTGCAGCCACAGCGGGCGCTGCAATGGGAACAGGCCAACAATGGCCGGTATGCAGAACATGAGCGGGTGGCGACGCTCTTCAGCATCGCATCTGGCATGTGGCAACCGGAGTTGAAGGCGGCATTGTCGCTCTGTCCAACTGATGAATCCGACATCCATCGGCGCGAGCAGTGTCGGAACCTGCTGCGGCGCATCGCTGACAGCGACACGATGTTGATGGCAAAGGCTGGCTTGCAACGGTTGGCGAGGTTTGAGGCGCAGCCAGAGGCAGCCAGGAATCTGGCTGAGCGAGTGCTTCAACTCGATTGGCTGCAGATGCAGAGCTCCACACTCTTGAACAACAATGAGCCCGCACGGAAAGCATCGACCGTCGAGCCGCAGGTCTATATGCGCTGGTTTGGCGAAGAAGGCGAGATCCCGGCAATGCGCAGATTGCTGCAGCATCAGGGTGAACCCTTGCTGCCGCCAGTCGACTGGGTTGCACCGCCAGTGCCGCCAACCAGTTGACATCAAGCGCATGCCGCGTGACTCCATATTTGATGGCTGGGGTTCCGTTTGTGGGAGCGGCGTAAGCCGCGAAGCTGACATTGCTGAGAGTCCTCGCAGCTGTGCTATCTGATGCAGTACGTGCTTCGCGGCTTACGCCGCTCCTACCAACAGCGTATGCGTGCTCCGTTGGTGTAGTCCGGGTAAGCGCAGCGCAACCCGGAAGTCAGGCGTACGGGCAGATAGATACTGCGCGTGTGATGTACGCTGGGCCATGGACTCGCTTTGCACCGCGGGTTGGTTCAGATATCAAGGTTCCCGGTTCCGATGAAATTCTATGCGCTGGTCGTATTGCCCATGGGTACGGATGTCAGCGATGCACATGCCATAGAAGCAGCCGTTGCCACGCAGATGAAGCCATTCCAGATGTGGCAGGACGACCTGTCACCTGGTGCGTGGGACTATTACTGGTGCTGCACACGGGATTGGCTTGAGGAAAACGGTGTCGACTTGCGCGACTGGCCCACCGCTTTGCGAGATTCCGAGTACCTGGTTTTTCCGGCTGATACGCTCGCCGAGAGCGGCGTTACCTCTGCAATCGTCACTCCTGGGCCCGAGTGGATTGAGGACAGGGATTCGCAGATGCCAGCGACACACGCGTGGAATGATCGCGCGATTGATATATGCAGGCAGTTTCCCGGGCACCACATAGTCGTTGTCTACTGCCACGGATAGTGGGCGTCGCCCCAGCCGTGGTCCCGGATCATCGGATGACGTGGCAGGTCCGCTTGCGCCCTCCCTTTCGCATGGCGAAGGGGAGGGTTGGGGAGGGGGCTTTTGCTTTGGCTGGGAAAGCTTCTGCCGAGCATGGCTCGGCACTACCCGTACAACAGTGATTGCGTCTTCCAGCAGCCTCAATCCGCCGGTACGGTGCGCTCGCGGGCCCAGTCGCGCAGCGACTGCACCTGCTCGGCCATCAGCACCGACAGCGGTCTTGTGTTGCGGATCTCGGCCATCAACAGCTCGGTATCCAGCGGCTTCTGCTCGGCATGTGCCGCATATAGGCCGGCGACCACCGCCTGTTCGATTTCGGCACCGGAGAAACCTTCGCTGGCGGCAGCAAGGGCGGGTAGAGCGAACAAGTCCGGCTGCAGCTGGCGACGCTGCAGATGCAGGTGCAGTAGTTCGACGCGGGTGTCGGGCGAGGGCAGGTCGACGAAGAAGATCTCGTCGAAGCGGCCCTTGCGCAGCAGCTCGGCCGGCAGCTCCTGCACCTGGTTGGCGGTGGCGACGATGAACACCGGCGCCTTGCGTTCTGCCATCCAGGTCAGCAGGTAACCGAGCACGCGGCGCGACACGCCGCCGTCCTCACCACCGCTGGCCAGTCCCTTCTCGACCTCGTCTATCCACAGCACGCACGGCGCCAGCTGCTCGGCCGAGGCCAGTGCGTCGCGCAGGTTCTTCTCGGTCTCGCCGTGGTACTTGTTGTACAGCGTGCCGAAATCCAGGCGCAGCAGCGGCACCCCGAAACCGGCGGCGGTGGCCTTGGCCAGCATCGACTTGCCGCAGCCCTGCACGCCGAGCAGCAGCATGCCCTTGGGCGGGTCCAAGCCGGGCGGGGCATTGCCGGAGACAAACACCGCACGCCGCTGCTCGATCCAGCGCTTGAGCCGGCGCGCGCCGGCCACGTCGCTGAAACGGGCCGAGTCGTATTCGTAATGCAGGTGGCCGCTGCGGTTGAGCAGTTCGAACTTGAGCTTGGCCAGCTGCGGCAGGTCGTCGGCCTTCAGCGCGCCATCGGCGAAGATCAGCTGGCGGGCGATGCGGCGGGCGTCGGTCATGCTCAGCCCGCGCAGGTTGCGCAGGATCTGCTGCACTGCCTCCTGGTCCACCTCGACCCGGCGTCCGCCGTTCTCCTGGGCATAGCTGGCCGCTTCCTCGCGCAGCATCTTCAGCAGCGCATTGGCATCGGGCAGGCGCGGGTTGAAGCGGGTCGCCAGTGCTTCCAGCTCGGCCGACAGCTCGACCTTGGCGCCGACCAGCACCACCACGTGCGGCTGGCTGTGGCGGCGCTGGATGATGTCGCGTAGCAGCCGCTGGTGGCTGGCGTAGCCCAGGTAGGGGTGGAAATCGAGCAGCAGGTAGATGCCGCGCTGGTCGGCCTCCTGGATCATGCGCAGGGCGGCGCTGGCATCGGGCGGGCCGACCGCCTCGTCCTCGCGGTCCATGTCGATGCGGCGCAGGCCCTCGGTGATCGACCAGCGGTACAGCGAGCGCCACACATGCATCAAGGCCTCGCGGAACAGGCCCACGATACGGGTCTCATCCTGCGTTTCGATGACGATCAGCGCGGTGTTGGCGCGGATCAGTGCGGTGAGGTCCTGCAGCTCGCTCATGGTGGTTCCAATGCCGGGGGCGACACGATAGCAAAGCCGCAGGCCTTGCCGGGGCGGCTTCCTCACCGGATGACTACCTTTGGTAACGCGGGCCGGTGTACGCTGCGGGCAAGTCCCGCGAAAACGAGGCGTGCATGAAGACGATTCTGGTAGCCGGCTCCAAAGGCGGTGTCGGCAAGACCACCATCGCTACCCATCTGGCCGCACACTCGGCCTTGTCCGGCTTGGCAACGGTGATCGCCGATGCCGACCCGCAGGGCTCCAGCACCCGCTGGGCGCAACGCCGCTCGATCCTGGAGAGCGCCGTGCTGCCGGTGGACGTGCACCGCAAGAAGAATTGGGAAAAGCTCATCCCCGACGGCGCCGAACAGGTCATCATCGATGCCCCGGCCGGTGCCTATGGCGAGGACCTGGAACGCTTCATCGACATCGCCGATGCGGTGGTGGTGCCGGTGCTGCCCTCGGCGCTGGACATCGAGGCGATCGTCGGCTTCCTCAACAGCCTGTCCAGGATCAAGCGCATCCATTCGCGGGCAGTGCCGGTGGGGCTGGTGCTCAACCGCACCAAGCCGTGGACGCAGACCTCGCAACAGGCCCGGCAGATGCTGGCCGAATGGCCGTATGAGGTGGTCGCGCAGCTGCGCGACAGCCAGAGTTATGTGGTGATGGTCGGGCTCGGGCGCAGCCTGTTCGACTATCACTCAGCACAGGTACGCGAGCACCAGCAAGACTGGGAGCCGCTGCTCAAG
Organism: Stenotrophomonas sp. 610A2; assembly: GCF_030549615.1. Classification (NCBI taxonomy): domain Bacteria; kingdom Pseudomonadati; phylum Pseudomonadota; class Gammaproteobacteria; order Lysobacterales; family Lysobacteraceae; genus Stenotrophomonas; species Stenotrophomonas pigmentata. Next base: position 4,534,330 of record NZ_CP130832.1, on the reverse strand, counting down.
TGGTTGAACAAGGTCTGACAGGAGTACTACCCGACCATGCGTGAATTGATCCTGCTGCGACATGCCCATGCCGAACCGGCGGCCAATGGCCAAGCCGACATCGACCGGCCCCTCTCACCGCATGGCCTGGCCGAGGCCGAGTCGGCCGGCCGTTGGTTACAGGAAAACAAACTGGTTCCGGACCGGGTGCTGTGCTCGCCGGCCCGCCGCGCCCGGGAGACCCTGGAGGCAGTGCTAGAGCGTACCGGTTACGTCGAGCAGCGCCTTGAAGAGCGCATCTATGACGCCGCGCCTGGCACCCTGGCGGCCCTGCTGGACGAGCACAGCGAGGTGGAGCGCGTGCTTTTGGTCGGCCATAACCCGGGGCTGGAGCAGCTGGTGGCGCTGATGCACAGTGGCCAGACCGGTGATTACCGCGGCATGCCGCCGGCGTCGGTCGCGGTGCTGTCGTTGCCGATGGAGGCGGCGATCGAACCCGGCATCGCCAAGTTGACCGCATTCTGGTGGCCCTGAGTCCATGGCGGCGGCGCGGTTTGGGCTGCTGCTGATTCTGTTGATGCTGTCTGGCTCGGCCCTTGCGGCCGAGCCATTGCATTTCGACACGGCACATTCCCGTTTTGGCTTTGAAATACGTACCCGCTTCGGGCAGAAGGTCGAGGGTGTTTTCCCGCGCTTCGAGGGTTGGATCACAGTGTTGCCCGATGGCCGCCACCAGGTGCGGCTGCGCATGTACAGCGAATATGTGGAGATCCCCGACAAGCCCCGCTATACCGGCTGGATGCGCGGCGAGGACTTCTTCGATGCTGCGCGCTACCCGGTGGTGGAGTTCGACTCCGATCCCTATGACCCGCGTCTGACCGAAACCGGCGGTGATGTGCAGGGGCGCTTGACGATCCGTGGCATCAGCCGGCCCGAAGTGATGCGCCTGGCAAAGCCTGAATGCGCGCGCCCCGGCTATGATTGCGACCTCGTCAGCCGCGGTACCATCCTGCGCGGCCGATATGGCATGGACAGCTGGCAGATGGCCCTGAGTGATCGAGTGATATTCGTACTGCGTACACGCCTGGTTGGCGCCCCCAAAACGTGAAAGCTGTGATTCGTCTTTTCCTGGTGCTGGCGGTCCTGCTGGCCAGCGGTTGTGCCTCGCTGTCCAATCAGCAGCGCGAGCGTGCCGAAGGCATTGCCGTGGCCGCGCGTTCCACGGTGGTGGATTGCGACCAGCCCGATCGCTGCGCGCTGGATTCGCCCTTGCGCGCGCTCGGTGGCAAGGCCATCGCCGAATCCACCGCGCAGGTGCCGCGGCATTACGCCACCATCCTCGATGAGGGCGAGCTGTCGCTGATCGCGCGGCTGAACCTGATCCGCAGTGCTACCCGCAGCGTGGATCTGCAGACCTATATCTTCGACACCGACGACAGTGCGCGGATGGTGATCGATGAATTGCTTGCTGCCGCGCGTCGTGGGGTCAAGGTACGGGTGCTGATCGACCAGCTCTCGGCGATCTCCGACCTGCAGATGCTCGGCGCCTTGTCCGGTGCGCATGCCAACTTCGAGCTGCGTGTCTACAACCCGGCGTTCGGCAAGGCCAAGCTCAATTACTTCGACTATGCCGGCAGCGTGCTGTGTTGCTTCCGTCGTTTCAACCAGCGCATGCACAACAAGCTGCTGGTGATCGACGATGTGATCGGCGTGGTTGGCGGCCGCAACTACCAGGACGACTATTACGACTGGGACAGCGAGTACAACTTCCGCGACCGTGACGTGGTGGTGGCCGGGCCGGAAGCACGCGAGATGGCGGCCAACTTCCAGGCCTTCTGGGTGGCGCGCCGCAGCGTACCGGCCGAACGGCTGAACGATGTCGGCCGGACCTTGTTGAATGAAGGTGTGCCGGCCATGCCGGAGGCCGCGTTCCGGCGCCCGGAGCGGATCGCACGGGTGGACGAGGAAGCCTCGGATCCGGAATTCATCGAACAGGCGTTCGTTGATACGGCGCTGCCGGTGAGTTCAGTCAGCTATGTCGCCGACCTGCCGCGCAAGCACCGTCGTGAACGCGAGGCGCAGCCGCTCAATGGCCAGCATGTGACCGAGCCGAAACTGGATGCGCTCATTGCCCAGGCGCAGAGCGAGGTGCTGCTGCAGACCCCCTACCTGGTGCTGTCCAAGCCTGCGCAGAAGCTGTTCAAGGACCTGCGCAAGCGCGAGGCGCCACCGCGTGTGGTGGTCTCGACCAACAGCCTGGCGGCGACCGACAACCCCATCGTCTATGCGCTGTCCTACAAGTACAAACGCCGCAACATGCGCGAGCTGGGCTTCAACATCTACGAGTACAAACCGTTCCCGTTGGATGCGCCCATCGACTATGCGCAGTTGCTGCCTGCGCCGCTTGACGGCGAACCGCCGGCGCCGGCACGACGGCGGGTGATTGGCGGCAGTGCGGCCGGCAGCAATGTGCGCGGCAGTGGCAGCGGCAGTGGCCCAGGACGTCGGCTCACCGCCGATGGCAGCGAGGTCGAGCGCGAGGTGTTGCGTACCGAAACACGGCCCTCGTTCCTCGGCACGCGCGCGGTCAACCGACCGCTGCCGGTCACCCGTCGCGGTGCGCGCATGGGCCTGCATGCCAAGTCGCTGGTGGTGGACCGCCGCATCGGTGTGATCGGCACCCACAACTTCGATCCGCGCAGCGAGAACTACAACACCGAAGGCGCGGTGATCATTGAAGACCCGGCCTTCGCCGAGCAGTTGGCGCAGAGCATCCTGCGCGACGTGCACCCGGACAACTCCTGGGTGGTAGCGCCGCGCGAGAAGCCGCCGGTGCTGTCCGGCCTGAACTACAGCATCGGCAAGGCGTCTGAAGCATTGCCGATCCTGGATTTCTGGCCGTGGCGCTATGCCACCGACTACGCCTTCAAGCCGGGCCCGGACTGTCCGCAGCCGTTGACCCGGCAGGACCCGCGTTTCCACAGCTGCTACACCGCGGTGGGCGACTTCCCGGAAGTGAATGTCGGCCCCAAGTGGGTGTTGGTGCGCATGCTGACCGCCTTCGGCGCCGGGCTGGTCCCCATCCTTTGAGCGTTCCATTCCCCTGACAGGTAGCTGCAATGAGCCAAGTATTCCGCGCGCCGGTTGACCTGAAGCTGGTCAACGAGCTGAGCCGCAACACGCTGATCGATCACCTGGGCATTGTCTTCACCGCCGCCGGCGATGATTGGCTGCAGGCAACCATGCCGGTGGATGCGCGCACCAAGCAGCCGTATGGCCTGCTGCACGGTGGCGCCTCGGTGGTGCTGGCCGAGACGCTGGGCAGCAGCGCCGGCAATCTCTGCGTGGACCCGACCCAGCAGGTGTGTGTCGGCCTGGAGATCAATGCCAACCATCTGCGCGCGGCGCGCAGCGGCGTGGTCACCGGCACTGCACGCGCGCTGCATGTTGGCCGCACAACCCAGGTGTGGGAGATCCGCATCGAGGACGAGGCCGGCAAGCCGGTGTGTATTTCGCGGCTGACTTTGGCGGTTGTGGCTGTTGGGTGAGTGGTTGGTGTTCAGGGCTCAGTGCTGAGAGCCTAAGAGCCTAAGAGCCTAAGAGCCTAAGAGCCTAAGAGCCTAAGAGCCTAAGAGCCTAAGAGCCTAAGAGCCTAAGAGCCTAAGAGCTGAAAAGCACCCCTCCCCAACCCTCCCCTTGCCTGCGGCAAAGGGAGGGGGCGCAGCTTTACCCCCTCCCTTTCGCGCAGCGAAGGGGAGGGTTGGGGAGGGGTAAGCTCTTGCTCCGCTGCCACATGCGCTGCTGGGAAAGCCCCTGCCGAGCATGGCTCGGCACTACGGTGCTTGTCTAAACCATCACCGCCACCGGCAAATGCTTGCGCACCCAGTCCGCCAGCGCTGGCGCCGGCAAGGCAGGGGTGAAATGAAAGCCCTGCGCCACCTCGTAACCCTGCGCGCCCAGCAGCTTCAGCTGCTCCAGGCTCTCGACGCCTTCCGCCACCACCTTCAACTGCAGGCTCTGGCCGATATGGGCGATGGCCTGGGTCAGTGCGCTGGCGACCTTGTCGCCTTCAATGCCGTGCACGAAGCTGCGGTCCAGCTTGAGCTCGCTGATCGGCAGCTGGCGCAGGTAGCTCAGGCTGGAGTAACCGGTACCAAAATCATCCATCGACAGCCTTACACCCAGCGCGTGCACCTGGTGCAGGGTCTGCAGGGTGATCGGGTCACCATCCAGCAACACGTCTTCGGTGATCTCCAGGATCAGGTCGCTGGCATGCAGTGATTCCTGCTGCAGGATCTGGCTGATGCAGTCCGGCAGGGCTGCGCTGTGGAAGTTGGTCGGTGACAGGTTCACCGACACCGAAGGCACCTCCAGGCCTTCCCGACGCCAGCGGCCCAGTTGCCGGCAGGCTTCGCCGAGCGCCCATTGGCCGAGGTCGCCGATCAACCCGGCTTCTTCGGCCAGGGGAATGAAGCGTATCGGTGGCACGCTGCCCAGGCGCGGATGCTGCCAGCGTGCCAAGGCTTCCACGCTGTGCAGCTGGCCGCTGTGGATGTCGATCTGCGGCTGGTAATGCAGTTGCAGCTGGCCTTGTTCCAAGGCCTCGCGCAGGGCGGCTTCCAGCGCCATCCGCTCCTGCGAACATTCGTCCATCTCGCTGCTGTAGAAGCGCACGCGGTTGCGGCCGTTGTGCTTGGCCTGGTACATGGCGACGTCGGCATGGTGCAGCAGCGAGTCCATGTTGCTGCCATCGTGCGGAAAGATGCTGATACCGATGCTGGCCGACGGCCGGATCTCCAGCTCGCCCAGCGCCAACGGAAGGCCGAGGGTGCGCAGGATGCGTTCGCTGCGCTCGCTGGCGGCAGCCACATCGCAGCGGTTGAGGATCACCACGAACTCGTCGCCGGAAAGCCTGCCGACGATGTCCATCGGCCCGGTTTCTTCCTGCAGGCGACGCGCCACCGTGCGCAGCAGCTCATCGCCACCGGGGTGGCCGAAGGAGTCGTTGATCTGCTTGAAGCGGTCCAGATCGATGAACATCACCGCCAATGTCTGCCCTTGGTGGTCGGCGGCAGTGATCGCCTGGTCGGCCTGGGCGTGCAGCAGGCTGCGGTTGGGCAGGCCGGTGAGGTCATCGTAGAACGCCAGCCGGCGGATCCGGTTGCGCGCCTCCTCGCGTTCCAATGCCAGCGCGCACAGATGCACGATCACCTCCACCAGCCGGCGATGGAAGCTGTCCGGGTCGTGGGGCTGGCGGTAGTAGAAGGCGAAGGTGCCGAGCACGCGGCCATCATTGGCCTTGATCGGCGTCGACCAGCAGGCCGCGAGGCCGTGCTGCAGGGCCAGGTGGCTGAGGCCTTCCCAGTTGGGATCGGTGGCGATGTCGCGGCTGATCACGGTCTGGCCGCTGTATGCAGCGGTGCCGCAGCTGCCGGTCTTCGGCGCTGCGGGTATGCCCTCCACCAGCCGGATATAGGCCTCGGGCAGGCTTGGCCCGGCCAGGTGGCGCAGGCGCCCGTCCTCCACCCGCAGCACCGAGCAAAGCACCTGCGGGGCGATCTTCTCCACCTCCAGGCACATCATCTGCATGACCTCGGCGGTGGGCACTTCGCGCACCATCGCGTCGAGCATCTTGTGCTGCAGGACTTCATGCACCTTGGTACGGGTGATGTCCATCAGCACGATGACCAGGTTCACCAGCGTGCCGTAGTCGTCGAAGATCGGGTTGGTACTGACCGAGCACCACAGCGGCTGCCCGTTCTTGCGGTAGAGCCGTTCGTCGGCGCGGATCGGCTGCCCTGCCAACAGGCGCGCGAAATACACGCTCACGTGGTCGGGTGAGTAGTTGTCCGGGGCCAGCAAAGCCGGCACGTACTGGCCCATCGCCTCGCTGTCGAGGAAGCCGAACAGGCGCCGGAAGCCCTTGTTCAGATGCACGATGCGGCCTTCGGCATCGGTGATCAGCACCGCGCTCTGGGTCTCATCGAAGCCCAGCGACAACAGCCGTTCACGCGCCTGTGCCGCGCGCCTGGCGGTGACATCGTTGACCAGCGCCAGGTGGATGCTGCGGCCATTGTCGGCCAGATGCGACAAAGTAACGTTGATCCAGCGGGGAACGTCGTCCTTGCGGATCAGCTGGATGTCATGCGGGTCGGCCTCCAGCTCCTGCACACGGTTGCTGGCGCCGGGGTAGAGGCGGGTGTTGTAGCGCTCGCGCATGCTCTTTGGCGCCAGCGTGCCCAGGTTCTTGCCCTGCAGCTCGGCGCGCGACCAGCCGGAGATGTTCTCCATGGCCTGGTTGACGTACAGGATGGTGTTGGTGTCATCGAACAGAATGACGCCATTGCCGATTTGCTCCAATGCCGCAGAGAACAAATGCAGCATGTCTTCTGTCGATGACAGCAGCTGCCGGTCCATCTTGCCGCTCCCCTGAACGATAGTGTTGTTGTACACACTTCATGCCGGGAAAGGTGCCGGCGTACCCCGATTCGAAAGGCCGTCCGGCACTTCCTGCCGATAGTGTGGCATGGCGCACCTTTTTGCGTGCATGGCTGCAACACCTGCCAGCGGTGCCGCCATGCTGGCGGAAGCTGGACCGCATCCGGTATCGTGCAGGGATGACTTCCCCCCGTCCCGCCCGCCAGGGCGGTGTGGCCCGCGTGTTCCGTTACCTGTACCGCGCCCCGCTGCTGCTGGTTCACATTGTCCTGTTTCTACCGCTGATCCTGCTGCTGATGACGCAGCCGTTGGGACGTATCGGCCCCGCCAGCAACCCGTTGGAAGAGCGGGTCGTGCGCTGGTGGTCGGGTGGTTTGATGTGGATATTCGGCTTCCGCCTGCAACGCGTGGGCCAGCCCTTGCCCGGTGCGGTGCTGTTCGTTGCCAACCATGTGGGCTGGGTCGATATCTGCGTGATCCACAGCCAGAAAATGGTCGGTTTTGTCGCCAAGCGCGAGATTGCCGGCTGGCCGGTAGTTGGCTGGGTCGCCAGCCGAGGCCACACCATCTTCCACCAGCGCGGCAATACCGAGTCGCTGGGCGGAGTGATGGAGGAAATGGTCAAGCGTCTGCAGGAGCAACGACCGGTGGCAGTGTTCCCGGAAGGGCGCACCCGCGGCGGCAAGGAAGTGGGGCCGTTCCACGCACGCATCTTCCAGGCGGCAGTCGAGGCCGGCGTGCCGGTGCAGCCGATCGCGTTGCGCTACGGCGTGCGCGGTGATGCGCAGACCACGGTGGCGTTCGGGCCGGGCGAGAGCTTCGCCGGTAATTTCCTGCGCCTGCTCGGTGAGCCGGCGCGGCGTGGCGAGGTGCATTTCCTCGAGCCCATCGCCATCCAGGACCTGGAAGGCCGCCGGCGCATCGCCGAGACCTCGCGCGCGCGCATCGTGGCGGTGATGGAAGGGCCGTAAGGTGCAGATCACGGCCAACGCTGTGGTGGGCAGTCAACGCCAACCGGGTCGGTCATGCTGAGCGCCTGCAACTACCGGCCACCGCGCTGGCTGCGCAACCCGCACCTGCAGTCGATGCTGGCCTCGAGTCGGGTGCGCCTGCGACGCGGCCAGCAGCTGCTGGTTGCCAGTGGAGCACATACCCAGGAGATGATGCTTGACGGTGGTGACGGCGTGCGCCTGCAGGCCTGGCACAGCCGCCCGCCGGGTGCCCCGCCCAAGGCCTTGGCGTTGTTGCTGCATGGCTGGGAAGGCAGTGCCGAATCCAGCTACATGCGGATGACCACCGCACGCCTGCTGGAGCAGGGTTTCGATGTGGTGCGGTTGAACTTCCGCGACCACGGCAATACCCATCATCTCAATCCGGGCATCTTCCACTCCTGCCGCATCGGCGAAGTGGTCAACGCCGCCGCGGATGTCGCACAGCGCTTTGCCGGCCTGCCGATGGTCGCCGCGGGCTATTCGCTGGGCGGCAACTTCGTGCTGCGCCTGGCCCTGCACGCGCCTGCCGCTGGTGTGCCACTGCTGCACGTGGCATCGGTGTGCCCGGTGCTGGACCCGGCCATCACCATGGACAGCATCCAGCGTGGGCCGGTGATGTACGACTGGTATTTCCGCCGCAAATGGACCGGCTCGCTGCGCCGCAAGCGCGCGCTCTTCCCCGAGCTGGCCGATTGCGATGACAGCGTGCTGAAGCTGGATATCCGTGCGTTGACCGGCTGGCTGGTCGACCGCCATACCGACTTCGGTTCGCTGCAGGAGTACTTCGACGGCTACTCCATCGCCGGCAGCAAGCTGGCCGCGTTGCAGGTGCCGGCCGATATCCTGATGGCGGCCGATGACCCGGTGATTCCGTTCACCACCTTCGATCACTGGCAGCTGCCGGCCGATGCCCACCTGGAGATCGCGCGCTGGGGCGGCCACTGCGGCTTCATCGAGAACCTGCGTGGCGATGGCTTCTCCGAGCGCTGGGTGGCGCAGCGCCTGGCCGCCGCCGTCGGCTGAACCCGGCGGGCGCGGCTGTGCCCGCTACAATGCGGGTTTGCGCTAACGCTGGACCGCCATGCAAGACAAGATCACTGAAGCCCTGCGCCGTAATGCCACCGACGAGGCCGTGTCCCTGGCCCAGGCATGGGTTGGCGCCGAACCGCAGCACGCCGCCGCCCACCGCTGGCTGGCGCTGGCATTGCAGCAGCAGGGCCAGCTGGAGCAGGCCCAGGGCAGTCTGGAAACAGCCTTGGGCCTGGCCCCGGATGACGCCGCCCTGCATCTGCAGCACGCCGGCCTGCTGCTGGCGCAGCGCCAGATCGATGCCGCCGGGCAGGCGCTGGACCGCAGCACCTCGCTCAATCCCAATGAATTCTCTGCCTACCTGATGCAGGCGCATCTGGCGCTGGCCCGCGGTGATGTCGACGAGGCCGACCGCCTTGGCCGCATGGCCGCGCGTGTTGATCCGGACAGCGCCGAGTTGGGCGCGATCGAAGGCATGGTCGCGCTGCGTCGCGGTGATGCCGACCGTGCGCTGGCCATCCTGTCGGCTGCCAGTGCGAGGTTGCCGGACGATGTCCGTGTGCTGTACGCGCTGGGCTTCGCGTATCTGGAAAAGGACATGCTGGCCTTCGCCGAGCAGGCGTTCCGCCGCGTGATCGAATTGAACCCAAGCAACAACGCGCTGCGCGGCATGGTGGTGCAGCTGGCCCTGCGCCAGGGCCACGCCGACCGCGCCGCGGAGATGATGCGCGAAGTGCTGGCCACGGCGGAGGGGGATACCCCCGGCCTGCGTCGCATGGCCGGCGAACTGGAATTGGTGTCCGGGCAACCGCTGCAGGCGCTGGAGCATCTGCGCCCGTTGCTGCAGCAGGTGCCGGGCGACCGTGCCACGCTGCAGATGCTGCTGATGGCCTGGCAGCGCCTGGGCCGCGACGAGGAAGCCCGCAGCGAGCTGGATGCCGCAGTGCAGGCGAACCCGCAGTTCCACGATCTGTGGATGGCGCGTCTGGCGGTTGCCCAGGTCGGCAGCGAAGAAGCGGTCGACGTGGTCGAGCGCTGGTTGGCACAGATGCCCGAGCATCTGCCGGCGCTGGAAGCGCGGATGAGCCTGCATGACATGAACGATCAGGCCGAAGAGGCCGAAGCAATCGCCCAGCACATCGTTGCACTGGAGCCGGGCCGGGTCAGTGGCGAGCAGCGCATTGTTGAAGCACTGCTGCAGCGCGAGCCGAGCGCAGCGGTCGCGCATGTGCAGAGGCTGGTGGACAACGCGCCCGAGCAGGCGCGCGCGGCCGTGCGCACCTGGCTGGGCGCCACCCAGGACCGCGCCGGCGATCGCGCCGGTGCACTGGCAACCTGGCTGCATGTGCATGCGGAACTGGCACCCACCCGCCTGCCGCTGCCGCAGCAGGCACGCGCACCGGCCGAATGGCCGGCGCTGGGCGAGGTCGCCGACGACAATCCGGTGCGGCCGATGTTCCTGTGGGGTGCGCCCGGCTCGGGCGTGGAGCGTGTGGCCACGGTGATGGCGGCCGGCAGCCGCGTGCTGCGTGGTGATCGCTTCGGGCCGACCCCGCCCGTAGATGCTTTCCAGAACTTCCTGACCCTGCAGCGCCTGGCCAACGACGAGCTCAGCCCGGAGCAGCTGGTGCAGCAGTGGCGCGAAGCGCTGCCTGCCCGCGGCATCGAAGACGGCAACGTGATCGACTGGCTGCTGTGGTGGGACAACGCGCTGTTGTGGGCGCTGCGCCCGCAGCTGCCGGAAGGCCGCCTGGTCATTGCCCTGCGTGATCCGCGCGACATGCTGGTGGAGTGGCTGGCGCTGGGTGCACCGGCGCCGTTGGCGCTGACCTCGTCCAGCGAGGCCGCACAGTGGCTGGCACGCGCGCTGGCACAGATCGCACTGCTGCATGAGCAGGATCTGTACACGCACATGATCATCCGCACCGACGACGCGGTGAACGACCCGGCAGCGATGGGCGCATTGCTGGAGCAGGCCTTCGGCCTGCGTTTCCCGGCCGTGCGCAGCCTTGGCCCGGGCACCGTACCGGCGGGCCACTGGCGCAATTACGCGCAGGTGCTGGCATCCGAATTTGCAGTGTTGACCCCGGTCGCGGTGCGCCTGGGCTATCCCGAAGCCTGATCAAGGAGCAATGATGAAACTGGACAGCCAGAGTTTTCAGAACGGCCAGCCGATCGCGGCCGAGTTTGCCGCCGGTGATGCCAATGGCTTCGCCGGCAACCGCAATCCGCAGCTGGCGTGGAGCGATGTGCCGGCTGGCACGCGCTCGTTCGCGCTGATCTGCGTGGACCCGGATGTGCCGACCGTGGCCGAGCTGGTGGGCCGTGACGACGTCAGCATTCCGCTGGACCAGCCGCGTGCCGACTTCGTGCATTGGGTGATGGTGGATGTTCCTGCGGAGCTGCGCGAAATCGCTGCCGGCAGCTGCAGCGACGGTTTCACCGCGCACGGCAAGACCCAGCCGGCCGGCCCGGCCGGTGCACGCCAGGGCATCAACGATTACACCGGTTGGTTTGCCGGCAATGCGCAGATGAGTGGCACGTACTTCGGTTACGACGGTCCGTATCCGCCGTTCAACGACGAACGCCTGCACCGCTATTTCTTCCGGCTGTTCGCGCTGGACCTGGAGCGCCTGCCGGTCGACGGTGCATTCACCGCCGCCGATGTGCATCGCGCCATGCAGGGCCATGTGCTGGCCGAAGCGTCGGTGCATGGCACGTATACGTTGAACAAAGCGCTGGCCTAGATCGGTAGTGCCGAGCCATGCTCGGCAGAGGCTTTCCCGGTATTGCCCCAGCCGAGCATGGCTCGGCTCTACAGGTGAGGCTTTACCGGAATGCCCCAGCCGAGCATGGCTCGGCTCTACAAAACAGCAAGGGCGCCTGACGGCGCCCTTGCTGTTTGCGTAAGCCCTTCGGGCTTACTTGGCCGTTTCCGACATCACCACCATGTCCAGCACATAGGCCTGCGACGGTGCATCCGCCGGCGGGTTCTTGATCTGGTAGCGCTTCAGGCGCAGCACGTTGCGCACGCCCGGCTGGTGGGTGTAACCCTCGATGTTGCCGTAGAAGTTCTCGAAGGCACCGCGCTTGCCCTGTTCCAGGCCCTGCTCGTTGTACTTCACCTCACGCACCTGCAGGCAGGTGGCGTCCTTCATCAGCGGGTGCGGGCAGGGCTTGGTCTGCGGCTCAACTTCCATGAACACCGTCTCGCCCGGGCCGCCGTAGCGGGTTTCAGCGGTCGGCTCGGCGCGGAAGCTCAGCACGTCGCCGGACGCGGTGACCAGGGTCAGTGCCGAGGCATCCAGCGCACGCACGGTCAGCTTGCCCTGCAGACGTTCGCTGATCAGGCCGTCAACCGCCATCAGCGGGCCCTGGCAGGCCTTGTTGGTGGACATCAGGCTGCCGACGGTCAGGGCATCGGCTTCCAGCGTGTAGCCGCCACCGATGTTGTTGCAGGCGTTGCTGACCGACAGACGGTTGTCCTTGAAGTCCAGGGTCAGCGGCTTGTCAGCCTGCACGAACAGGCCGTCGATGCGCTTGCCGCTGGCGTCCACGGCGTTGTCCAGCAGCCAGTGGTTGGCGCCGAGCTGGCTGGCGTCGATGCTCGCCGTTGCTGCGGCAGGTGCGGCGGCCGCTGCCGTGGCTGCAGGAGCGGCCGTATCGGTGGCGTCCTTGGCGGCCGGCGGGTTGCTGCAGGCGGTCATCAGGGCGAACGGCAGGGCCAACAGGAGGATGCGCTTCATTTGGAACTCCTTGGGAGCGTGGAAAGATTCAGGGCGATAAACGGACCGGCGCGGGCGCCGGGGTCAACTCCGCAGTGACGCATTCAGTTTCCAGCAGGCAAAAACAACAGCAGGCCGATGCCCAAGGCGATCCGATACAGGGCGAAGCCGCTGAAGGAATGACGCTTGATATAGCTCAACAGCCATTTGACCACAATGAAACCGGTGACCACGGCGGCGGCGAAGGCCACGCCGACGTCGGTCCAGTTCTCGCTGCCAAGCTTGCCGTCCTTGGCCAGTTCCAGGAAGGCATAACCGCTGGCGGCGAACATGGTGGGGATGCCGACCAGGAAGACGAACTCGGTGGCCGCCGAACGCCGGCTCAAGCCCAGCAACATGGCCAGGAAGATCGCCGCAGCCGAACGTGAGGTGCCGGGGAATACGCCGGCCACCACCTGCGCCAGGCCAACGGCGATGGCTACTTTCCAGGTCACCGTTTCGCTGTCGGGCATGCGTGCGGCAAAGCGCTCGGCGATCAGCATCCAGACGCCGCCGATGACCAACGCCCAGGCCACCGGGGTAACGGTTTCGGGCAATTCCCAGCCGGCAAGGCGCACCGGCAGGCCGACCAGGGCGGTGACCAGGAAGGCCACGCCCAGCTTCATCACGTAGTCGCGGTTTTCGTGCTGGTTCAGGCCGGTGGCCAAGGACCACAGGCGCTGCCGGAACACCAGGGTGATGGCGATGATTGCGCCGGCCTGGATGATGATGTTGAAGAAATCCGAGCGTTCACCCAGCCAATGCTGGGCGATCAGCAGGTGGCCGGTGCTGGAGATCGGGAGGAATTCGGTGAGGCCTTCGAGGATGCCAAGGAGCAGGGCGGAGAGCAGGTCGGACATGGAAGCGGATTGAGAGGAGTCGGGCACAGCATAGTCCATTGTGCTTTTCGCACCCGAACGGTGCATGACGCACCAAATGCACCAGCGTGGTGCGCACATAAGGGTGCAAGTGCAACCATTGCCATTTAAAAACAAATGCTTACGTCGTTTTTAAAGTTGGCACGGCGTTTGCTTTAATACACACATTCTTCATCCATCCGAGGTTTCACCCGATGTCCCTGGAAAACGTTGAGAAGCTGATCAAGGACAACCAGATCGAGTTCATCGACCTGCGTTTCGTCGACATGCGTGGCATCGAGCAGCACGTGACCTTCCCGGCGTCGATCATCGAGCCGTCGCTGTTTGAAGAAGGCAAGATGTTCGACGGCAGCTCGATCGCCGGTTGGAAGGGCATCGCCGAGTCGGACATGGTGCTGATGCCGGACCCGGCCAGCGCCTACGTTGATCCGTTCTACGCCGACCCGACCCTGGTGCTGACCTGTGACGTGCTCGACCCGGCCACCATGCAGGGCTACGGCCGCTGCCCGCGCGGCATCGCCAAGCGCGCCGAGTCGTACCTGAAGTCCTCGGGCATCGCCGACCTGGCGTTCTTCGGCCCGGAACCGGAATTCTTCATCTTCGATTCGGTCCAGTTCGCCAACGACATGGGCCACACCTTCTTCAAGATCAACTCCGAGGAAGGCTCCTGGAACACCGGCAAGAGCTATGACGGCACCAACACCGGCTACCGTCCTGCGGTGAAGGGCGGTTACTTCCCGGTGCCGCCGACCGATTCGCTGCACGATATCCGCGCCGAGATGTGCAAGGTGCTGGAAAAGGTCGGCATCGAAGTCGAAGTGCACCACCACGAAGTGGCCAATGCCGGCCAGTGCGAGATCGGCGCCAAGTTCAACACCCTGGTGACCAAGGCCGACGAACTGCAGCGCATGAAGCACGTCATCAAGAACGTTGCCCACCGCAATGGCAAGACCGTCACCTTCATGCCCAAGCCGCTGGTCGGCGACAACGGCAGCGGCATGCACGTGCACCAGTCGCTGGCCAAGGGCGGCGCCAACCTGTTCTCCGGTGACGGCTACGGCGGCCTGAGCCAGATGGCGCTGTGGTACATCGGCGGCATCTTCAAGCACGCCCGTGCCATCAATGCCTTCGCCAACTCCGGCACCAACAGCTACAAGCGCCTGGTTCCGGGCTTCGAAGCACCGGTGATGCTGGCCTACTCGGCGCGCAACCGTTCGGCCTCGTGCCGCATTCCGTGGGTGTCCAACCCGAAGGCACGCCGCATCGAAATGCGCTTCCCGGATCCGATCCAGTCCGGCTACCTGACCTTCACCGCGCTGATGATGGCCGGCCTGGACGGCATCAAGAACCAGATCGACCCGGGCGCACCGAGTGACAAGGATCTGTACGACCTGCCGCCGGAAGAAGAGAAGCTGATCCCGCAGGTCTGCTCCTCGCTGGACCAGGCACTGGAAGCACTGGACAAGGACCGCGAGTTCCTCAAGGCCGGCGGCGTGATGAGCGACGACTTCATCGATGCTTACATCGCGTTGAAGATGAAGGAAGTCACTGCGTTCCGCGCAGCGACCCACCCGCTCGAGTACCAGCTGTACTACGCAAGCTGAGTCGACAAGCTGATGTAACGGCGGCCACCGCGTTGCGCTGGCCGCCGGCAACACCAGGTGTAGTTTCTAGCTGTTTTTAGGCGGCGGTGGCGTGGACCCTCCCCCTCCCATCCGCGTTCATCGCCGCCGCCTTTGTTGCTGGGGAGCACACAGGCAAAGCAACAGCCAGCAACACGCCTGCAGGGGCAAGAGAATCCGAGCGCGCGGCATGGGCCACTCCTCCCTCCCGCGTGGTTGCGGTCGCCGGCAGCAATGCCGGCGGCAACAGCCAGGCCCATGATGCGTTCGGCGCAACAGCCAGCGGCCACACATCGGCCGGTGGAAGACACGATGCCGGCCCGCAGCCGCAGGCCGGTCTCCTCCACATCGGGACATGCGCATGAAATTAATCTCCGCGATCATCCGTCCATTCAAGCTCGACGAAGTGCGTGAAGCCTTGGGCGCCACAGGCGTTTCCGGCATCACCGTCACCGAGGTCAAGGGCTTTGGACGGCAGAAAGGCCACACCGAGCTGTACCGTGGCGCCGAGTACGTCGTCGATTTCCTCCCCAAGATCCGCATTGAAACCGCCGTCACCGACGACAACGTCGAGGCGGTGATCGAAGCCCTGCAGGGCGCAGCTGGCACCGGCAAGATCGGTGACGGCAAGATCTTCGTTACCGCGCTTGAACAAGTGGTGCGTATCCGCACCGGCGAAACAGGCGCCGACGCGCTTTAAGAACCCGCTACCGACCCGTCCTCCGGCGGCAGCGACCGCCAGGTGACAACAGGTCGCTGGCAGGTTCCACCCCCACAACCGGAGTCGACAATGCGAACGGAATTTTTCACCGGGTTGAAAGCCCGGCTCGGAGGCCTGTGCCTGTCTTTCATGCTCACCGCGATGCTGCTGGGCATGTTTACCAGCAGTGCCTGGGCACAGGACACGCAGGCGCCACCTGCAGCTGCCACTGAAGTGGCGGCCGCGCCGGCAGAGGCTGCAGCCGCACCTGCTGCTGAAGCAGAAGCTGCACCCAGCTTCGACAAGGGCGACGTGGCGTGGATGCTCACCGCCACCTTGCTGGTGCTGATGATGGTGGTGCCCGGCCTTGCGCTGTTCTATGGCGGGCTGGTGCGGGCCAAGAACGTGCTGTCGGTGCTCAGCCAGGTGCTGGTGGTGTTCTCGCTGGTGCTGATCCTGTGGGTGGCTTACGGCTACAGCGCGGTATTCAGTGCGGGCAACCAGTTCTTCGGTTCGTTCACCGAATTCGCCTTCCTCAAGGGCTTCACCCCGGACTCGGTGGGCAATACGCCAATCGCCGGCCTGCCGGACTTCCTGTTCGTTGCCTTCCAGTCGACCTTCGCCGGCATCACCACCGCACTGATCGTCGGCGCCTTCGCCGAGCGCATCAAGTTCCGCGCGGTGCTGCTGTTCTCGGCGCTGTGGTTCACCCTGAGCTACATCCCGATGGCGCACATCGTCTGGGGTGGTGGTTACCTCGGTGAGATGGGCGCGATCGACTTTGCCGGTGGCACCGTGGTCCACATCAATGCAGGTGTTGCCGGCCTGGTGGCGGCTTGGTTCGTCGGCAAGCGCCTGGGCTACGGCCAGACCGCATTGAAGCCGCACAACCTGCCGCTGACCTGGATTGGCGCGATGCTGCTGTGGGTGGGCTGGTTCGGCTTCAACGCCGGCTCCGCTGCCGCCGCCGACACCGTTGCCTCGCTGGCCTTCATCAACACCGTGCTGGCAACCGCAGCAGCCGTGCTGGGCTGGACGCTGGTCGAAGCCGTCACCAAGGGCCATCCGTCAGCGTTGGGCGCCGCTTCCGGTGCCGTGGCCGGTCTGGTTGGCGTCACCCCTGCATGCGGCACTGTCGGTCCGCTGGGCGCCATCGTCATTGGTTTTGTCACCGGCATCGTCTGCGTCTGGGGCGTGACCGGCTTGAAGCGTCTGCTTAAGGCCGACGACACCGCCGACGTGTTCGGTGTGCATGGCGTGGGCGGTATCGTCGGCGCCATCCTTACCGGCGTGTTCAGCGCACAGTCGCTGGGCGGCACCAAGGTTGATCTGGATATCGGCCACCAGGTGTGGGTGCAGGTAGTCAGCGTCGGCTTCACCGTGCTGTGGTCGGCCGTCGTCACCGCCGCCATCCTGCTGGTGGTCCGTGCATTGGTTGGCCTGCGCGTCAGCGAAGAAGCAGAGCGCACCGGTCTGGACGTCACCACCCACGGCGAGTCGGCTTACGAGGCCTAATCGCTTCAGCCCTGATCCCGCAGAAAACCAAAGCCCCTCTCCCGCTAGCGGGAGAGGGGTTGGGGTGAGGGGAGCTTTTGAGGCATTACCGGTAAGGCCCCTGCCGAGCATGGCTCGGCACTACAGCCGCTCTGCCAATACCAACGCCTTCACCTTCTCAGCTTTCTCAAAATGATCCAGCCGATGGATCTGGATCCACCAGGTAGCCGCTTCCATCAGCAGCTCGGGATCATCGTTTCGATTCGCAAAAAACGCATAGAACGACAACCCAACCGTCGCCCCCTTCGCCGCGATCTTGGCATCGCAGACCGCAACGATTTTCTGTTTCAGTGAATCACGCATTGCCGCTCCAGCAGATCGATGAACCACCCATCTGCATAGCCTAGCCACATCGGCCAGCCATCCCCAGCGGAAAGCGTTTTGGACATGCAGCGCATGTTCCGTGCCGGCACCACGTCGGCTCCCCAACTCCCTGAGCAGGCCCTCCAATGCACGCAAGCCACATCGCCGCCGTCATCGGCCCAGTTGTCGTTCCATGCCCGAGCGCACTTGCAATGCCGCGCCCGGCAACGTGCAATGTCCCCCATGAAGACCAAACTGCTGCTGCCGCTCGCCCTGTTGGCCACGCTGACTGCCTGCACCTCCACGCCGGAGCGCAATCCGCTCGCGCACTGGGTGCCGTCGCCGAACTACAACGATCGCCAGCCGGTGCTGATCGTGCTGCACCACACCGAGCAGGATTCGGTGCAGGAAAGCCTGGACACGCTGCGCAGCGCCAACAGCGGCGGCAAGGTCAGCTCGCACTACCTGGTCGGCAGCGATGGTGAGCTCTATCAGCTCGTGGCCGATGGCGAACGCGCCTGGCATGCCGGTGGTGGGCGCTGGGGTGGCTTCAGTGATCTCAACTCGACGTCGATCGGCATCGAGATCGACAACAACGGCGACACACCCTTTACCCAACCGCAGATCGCCAGCCTGCTGCGCCTGCTCGACGATCTCTGCAAGCGCTACAACATCCCGCGCAGCCAGATCATCGGCCACGCCGACCTGGCCCCGACCCGCAAGGCCGACCCCAGCCGCTACTTCCCGTGGCAGCAGCTGGCCGAAGCCGGCTTCGGCTTGTGGCCGGACCCAACGCACGGCCCGGCACCGGCTGGTTTCGACAGCTGGATGGCGATGCAGGCCTTCGGTTACGCGCTGGATGATCGCGCTGCCGCTGCGCGCGCCTTCCACCGTCGTTTCCGTGGCAGCGACAGCCTGCCCGCCGAACTCGACGCCGAAGACGCCCGCATCCTGCATTCCCTGTTGTTGCAGAAGCAGTGATCGGCCTGCTTTGCACTATATTGGTGCAATGACCGACGCCGATTTCTCGCCCACCCCGGAGTTGCTGGCCACGCCGCTGGTCTGGAGTGGTGTGGACGGGCGCATCCAGGGTGCAAACCCCGCGTTCTGCCGTTGGCTGGGGGTGAGCGTGCGGCGCCTGCTCGGCCAGCCGCTGGTGTCGCTGGAAGCGCAGGGTGAGGTTCTGGCGCAGCGCCTCGCCAACCCGGCCACCGACCTGACCCGCCTGCCGCGGCTGACCTTGGCCCTGCCAGGAGAGACGCCGCGCTTCGCCGATGGCTGGTTGAGCGCGGTGGAGCAGGGCGGTTGGCTGCTGGAAGCGCATCCGGTGGACGAGTTCCAGGGCACCGACCCGGCGCAGGTGTTGCCCGGCGCGTTCAGCGCCGCCTTGAAAGGGCTGGCCCACGAACTGCGTAATCCGCTGGCCGGCCTGAAAGGTGCCGCCCAGCTGCTGGCACGGCGTGCGACTGGCCGTGATGCCGATGAGCGAGAACTGATTGAATTGATCGGCGCCGAGATCGAGCGCCTCAATACCTTGCTGGAGCAACTGCTGTCACCAGCACCGCAGCGTCCGCATGCGCCGCTGAACATCCACGCCGCGCTGGAACGCGTGCTGCGCCTGGTCGAGAACGAAGCGGGCTGGTCGGTACGCCTGCTGCGCGATTACGATCCCAGCATTCCCGAGTTTCCCGGCGATGCTGGCCGCCTCACCCAGGCTTTGTTGAACCTGGTCCGCAACGCCATCCAGGCCGGCGCCACCAGCGTCACCTTGCGCACCCGCGTCGAGCACGGCCTGCGCATCGCCGAGCAGCCTTATGCCCTTGCCTTGCGCTTGGAAGTGGCCGACGACGGCCGTGGCGTGCCGGAAGAACTGGCCGAGCACCTGTTCCTGCCGCTGGTCAGCGGTCGCGCCGAAGGCACCGGGCTGGGCCTGGCCTTGGCCCAGCAGGTCGCACGCGAACACCGCGGCACCTTGAGCTACCGCTCGCGCCCCGGCCACACCGTGTTCACCGTGCTGCTGCCGTTGCCCGCCGCCGAGGAAGTGCCGGAGGTGGGCGATGCATAAGTCGACACAGGCCGCGACCGTCTGGGTAGTCGATGACGACCGCTCGGTGCGTTTCGTGCTGACCACCGCCTTGCGCGATGCCGGCTACACGGTGGAAGGTTTCGATAGCGCTGCCGCTGCATTGGGCGCGATGGCGCGGCAGCCGGTGCCGGATCTGCTGTTCACCGATGTGCGCATGCCCGGTGACGACGGATTGGTGCTGCTGGACAAGCTCAAGACCGCGCATCCGCAACTGCCGGTGATCGTGATGTCGGCGTACACCGATGTGGCCAGCACCGCTGGCGCATTCCGTGGCGGTGCGCATGAATTCCTGTCCAAGCCCTTCGATCTGGACGATGCGGTGGAGCTGGCGCGGCGCGCGCTGCCCGAAGCCGAAGAACTGCCGGAGCCGGTAGCACTGCCACCTGCGGCAACGCAGAAGGAAGAAGGGCCGCCACAGCTGATCGGTGACACACCCGCGATGCGCGCGCTGTTCCGCGCCATCGGCCGTCTCGCGCAGGCACCGCTGTCGGTGCTGATCAATGGCGAGACCGGCACCGGCAAGGAGTTGGTGGCCAACGCCTTGCACCGCGAGTCACCGCGCGCAAAAGGCCCCTTCGTTGCGTTGAACACCGCGGCGATTCCGGCCGAGCTGTTGGAAAGCGAATTGTTCGGCCACGAGGCCGGTGCCTTCACCGGCGCGACCAAGCGCCACATCGGCCGCTTCGAGCAGGCCGACGGCGGCACCTTGTTCCTCGATGAAATCGGCGACATGCCGCTGGCGTTGCAGACGCGATTGCTGCGCGTGCTGGCCGAAGGCGAATTCTTCCGCGTTGGTGGCCGCGAGCTGATCCGCGTCGATGTGCGCGTGGTTGCGGCTACCCACCAGGATCTGGAAACGCTGGTCGAACAAGGCCGCTTCCGTGCCGACCTGCTGCATCGGCTCGACATGGTGCGGCTGTTGCTGCCGCCGCTGCGCGAGCGCCTCGGCGACGTGCCGCAGCTGGCCGAGAACTTCCTTGCCAACGCCGCGCGCCGGCTCGACATGCCGCCAAAGCGCCTGTCTGTGGCCGCAGTGAAAGCGCTGCGCGAACACCATTGGCCGGGCAACGTCCGCGAACTTGAGAACGTCTGCTGGCGTCTGGCGGCTCTGGCTGTCGCCGATACGGTGTCGGCCGAAGACGTGCAGGCCGCCTTGAACCGCGGCGGCCGTGCCGCCGGCAGCACGGTGGCGGTGGCCCCGCAGCACTGGGACAAGGCCTTGGCGGCATGGGCCAGGCAACGTCTGGCCGAAGGCGCCAGTGGCCTGCATGCCGAGGCACGTGAGCGCTTGGACAACGTGCTGCTGGAAGTGGCACTGGACTTCACCGATGGCCATCGCGCCGATGCCGCCACGCGGCTGGGACTTGGCCGTAACACCGTTACCCGCAAACTCGGGCCCGGCCGCCGTCGTTGAGCCGCCTGGGTCCGCCCAACCCAGCTGAATGGGGGTATGTATACTCGGCTCCCCATGGAGGCCACGATGGCGTTGGCGTATGGGAGTGCGCTTATGAACCCTTGTTTCTACCCGCATTGCGGCGCTGCAACGGCGTCGTACGCGTGGTTCCATGAGCAGGCGTCCATATGAGCGACGTGGTGGCCCGACGCATGTTGAGCGCCGAGGCATGGAGCCGACTGGTCGAATTGTTCAGTCAGGCGACCGATCTTCCGGAAAGCGAGCGCATCGATTTTGCCTATGCACAGACGGATGATGCGCCGGAGTTGCGACAGGAGCTGCTGGCGCTGATCGCTGCTGACGAGGACGCGACACGAAGGCTGCGTGAGCCGCTGCAACGTGCGGTGGAAGTGTTGCTGCAGGCGGATGAGGCCAACATCGCCGCAGGTACCCGGTTTGGGCCGTGGTCGGTGCAGCGGGTGATTGGCGTAGGCGGTATGGGCCGGGTGTACCTGGCGCAGCGGGCCGATGGTGCCTATGAACGTGAGGTCGCGCTCAAGCTTGTGCGTTCGCAGGCATTGAGCGAACGTCGCCACCTGCACTTCGAGTACGAATGTCGCTTGCTGGCCCAGATGCAGCATCCTGCCATCGCGCAGATCCATGATGCCGGCATCGACCCGGAGGGGCGTGCCTACCTGGTCATGGAATACATCCAGGGCCAAGCCATCACCGATTGGTGCGACCAGCACGCATTGAGCATGCGCGAACGCGTCGAGTTGCTGGTAAAGGTCGCCGAAGGCGTCCAGCACGCGCATCAGAAGGGTGTCATCCATCGCGATCTGAAGCCTGGCAATGTGCTGGTATGCAGCGTTGACGGGCAGGCGATGCCCAAGATCATCGATTTCGGCATCGCCGTGGAAGCCGAGGGCGCGGAAACCAGCGGCGCCGGTGGTACACCGGGCTACATGAGTCCCGAGCAATCCCTGCCGGGTAGCGATGTCGACGCCCGCAGTGACGTGTATTCGCTCGGTGCGATGCTCTACGAGCTGGCCTGCGGCGCGCGGGCTGGTGCGCCATTGCTGCAGGAACCTTCGCAGCAATGGCGCAATCTCACGCCGGAGCGACAGCAGCAGCTGGCCGCCGCGCGCGGAAGCAAGCCCGCACAGCTGCTGCGGGATCTGCGCGACGGTCTCGACGCGATTGCCATCAAGGCGTTGCGCAACGAGCGAGCAGATCGCTATGCGTCGGTGTCATTGTTGCTCGAAGACCTGCGTCGTTGGCTGCGCCACTATCCGCCACAGGCGGCAGGCCGGACCGGCCTGCTGGCGCTGCGCAAGTTCGTACGCCGCAATCGGCTGATGGTCTTGGCTGCAGCGGTTGTCGTTGCGGTACTGCTGGCGGGCCTGGTAGCCACGGCCTGGTCGTTGCGCGAAGCGCGCCAGGAAGCAGCACGCGCAAAGGTGTCTTCCGGATTCCTGGCCTCGGTGCTGGACAGCATGGACCCTGCCATGGCCGAGGATCTGGACAAGACCCTGATGCTGCGGGTTCTGGAGGATGCGTCGCGGCGGGCACCGCAGGATCTGTCTGCCTACCCGGACACGCTTGCGGACATGCGGCTGATCATCGCCATCAACCAGATAGTGCTGGGTGAATACGATCGCGCCATCGACCACCTGGAAGCGATACGTAAACTCGCCGACAAGCACCCTGGGGTATTGGAGCTGCAGCGCCTGCGCGCATTGCAGGTGCTGGGTGACGCCTATGTGGGAAGCGACAGGTACACCGAGGCGCAAGCGGTATTGGATGAGGGTATCGCCAAGGCACGCGCTGGCGATCCAGCGCACCTCTGGCTGGCCTACGACATGCAGTCACGCCTGTCCTGGGTGCGCTTCGTGCAAGGAAAGGCGCCCGAAGCACTGGCGCTGGCCAAGGAAGCGTTGGATGGCTTCATCCGTATCGCCCCCGCGGATGACCAGCAACGGCTGGATGCGGTCAAACGTTATGCGAACCTGCTGTCCACCAGTGGTGATTACACCCAATCCATCGCCCTGATGGATGATGTGGTGCGGCGGCGCACACACATCAATGGACTGGATCATCCACTAACCCTGGTGGCACGACGTGATCTGGTGACGACACGGCTGCGCATGCGCGATTTTGCCGGTGCCGAGCCTGAACTCCGGCAGTTGCTGGCCGCCTACGAACGAATCTATGGCCCCGACAACGGCTACCCCATCGGTGTGCGTGGCATGTTGGGCAGCGCATTGCGTGAACAGGGCAAGGTACAGGAGGCGGGGCCGCACTATCGCGCGACCATGGAATGGAACGCTCGCCGGTTTGGTCCGGAATCGCAATCGACCGTGGTCGCACGGCACAACCACGCCAACTGGCTGCTGGCGGCTGGACAGGCCAGTGCATCGCGGGACGAGCAGAGAGCCCTGCTTGCCATTGCAGATCGCAGCCTGGGCCGCGCCAACCACGTCACCGCGGAAATCCTGCGAGGCCTGGCCGAGGCAGAGCTGGCAATGGGGGAGCGCATCAACGCGCACGAACATGCCAGCGCGGCGCTAGCCGCAATGCGTGAAGTCTATGGTGACCAGCACGAAGGCGCGCTGCGCGATGTGCGGGCCACATTGCAGAAGGTGGAAACAGCGGCGGAGAGTGTGGTTCCTGTGTTGGGCGGAGCCGACTGAGTGGAACCAACACTCGACCGCTTCGCCACAAACAGGCATCGTTGGCACGATCTGTCTACAGCAACACCCTGCCATGCCAGGCCACGAGCCTCGTCGGCACGTATTCAAAGGAGTTCCCGATGCGTCAACGCCTGCTTCTGCTCGCCGCCGCCAGTACCTGGCTGCTGGCGGCCTGTGGTACCAGCCCGCGTACCAAGCCCGAGCCGCCACCGCCGCCGGTGGCCACGGTCAGTACCGCCAGGATGGCCGAAGCCAATCTGGCACCGGCCTCGGCCAGTCTGGTTAGCGGTCGTCTGGCCTTGGTGCCGGAAGCCGGTGGCGTGCATATCACCGGCGTGATTGGTGGCTTGCCGCGCGGCCAGCAGGCCGCCTTCCATGTGCATGAGAAAGGCGATTGCAGCGCGGTGGATGCCAGCAGCGCCGGCGGCCACTTCAACCCGGGCATGCAGCAGCACGGCCGCGCCGCTGCCGGCGCGCATCATGCCGGCGACATGGACAACCTGCAGGCTGACGCCAAGGGTGTAGCCAACGTGGATGTTCATCTTCGCGGCGTTACCCTCGGCGGTGGTGCTGCAAATGACGTCGCCGGGCGCGCACTGGTGGTACATGCGTCAGCCGACGATTACCGCAGCCAACCGGCCGGCAATGCCGGCGCTCGCGTCGCCTGTGCGGTGATACGTGTGGTGCGCTGAGCGCGCCAACCCGCAAGTCCAACCCGGATTCGATCCAGACCAGCAAGGGAGTCAACCAATGCGACTGATCCACACCAGCCTGTTCCTCGCCAGCGCCCTGGCCCTCACCGCCTGCAACAAGGGCGCAGAGCCCGACGCGGTGCCGGCCGACAGCATCGCCCCAACGGCCGAGACCACACCGGCTGCAGACCCGGCTGCACCGCCGGAACTGGCCAAGCCGATCGCAACCGCACAGCTGCAGCCGACCAAGGACAGCACGGTCGCCGGCACCATCAACTTCAGCCTGGTCGATGGCCAGTTGCGTGCCAGCGGCGATATCACCGGCTTGAAGCCGGACAGCGAGCACGGCTTCCACATCCACGAGAAGGGCGATTGCAGCGCGCCGGACGGCACCAGCGCAGGCGGCCACTTCAACCCGGGCAGCAGCGAGCACGGCAGCATCAGCACCGCCATGCATCACGGCGGCGACATGCCCAACATCAAGGCCGACGCACAGGGCAACGCGCATATCGATGGCCCGGTGGCGAGCAACGTCAACGTCGGTGTTGGCGATGGTTTCGACATCGTCGGCCGCGGCCTGATCGTCCACGCCGAGCCGGACGACTACAAGACCCAGCCGACCGGCAATGCCGGTGCACGTCTGGCCTGTGCGGTGATTGCCAAGGCGCAGTGACTGACTCCCTCCCTTTCGCGCAGCGAAGGGGAGGGCTGGGGAGGGGGGCTCTTGCTTCTGCTTCACCCCGCTTCAAAACAAAAAAGGCCGCTTACGCGGCCTTTTCAGCATTCACCAGCGCGCACTCAATGCGCCAGCAGTGCCTTCGCATCCTGCCCGGCATTCACGTGCACATACAGCACATCGATGCCATGCGCTTCCAATACGGCGGCCATCTGCCGCTGGCGCATCATGTATTGCTCGTACACGCGCTGCAGGCGATCGCAGTCGTTTTTGTCCTGCGCGTAGTGGGCGCACCAGCCGGCCGGATCAAACAAGGCCATCCGCACTTCGCCACCGACGTAACGCAGCAGCGGTTCAGGCGATGCTTCCAGCCATTGTTCTTCGTTCGGCGCGAACATCGCCGTTTCCAGTATTGGCCACAAATCGGCCAGGCCCTGGTTGTCGTACTGCATGGCCATCATCGCGGCCAGGTCGTTGACGGTGAAATAGCGCGCGTGTTCGATCTGCGCGGCAAAGCTGTTCTGTGCCAGCAGCGCGGTGTCCGGTTGTGCCATGCCATTGGCTAGCAAGACTTCTTCCAGCGCATCACGCACTTCATGGCGCACCGCCGCTTCACCGCCAGCCAGCACGAACGGCAGCAGCCGCAGCGCGCCACCGGTCAGCGCAGGATCGGCCTGCAGTGGCAACGGGATCTCGCCATTGGCATCGGCACCGAACGCCAGCAGGCGCGCGCCGTGGTTGCGGCCGGGGGCGCGCATCTGCAGTTCTTCCAGGCGCCGATGAATGGGCAGGCCGGGGCGCAGCACTTCGGCCGGGTCGAAATGCGCCGCGGCGAAAACCAGGTCCAGCTCGCTGACCTGCGGGACCAGCTTGGTCAGGTCGCGGCCTATCAATGCCACCAGTTCGCCAGCCTGCTCGGAGCCCAGGGCCGCCTTGCCGGGCTGCTCGCCGCCAGCCAGTTCCAATGCCACTACGCCAAGGGCGTTCACGTCGGGGTTTGAATTGCTCATGATTCGCGGTTGGCCCATCACGGCCTCGAAGCTACACTCAACACCATTATGCCTGCTATCGCGTGCAGGCCACTTTGAACACTCTTTCCCATGTCAGGTACCCGCATGCCCAGCGCTCGACCCGTCGCCATCCTCGGTGGTGTCCGCATTCCGTTCTGCCGTCAGAACACCGCTTATTCGGACGTTGGCAACCTTGGCATGTCGGTCCGTACGCTTGGGGCGCTTGTTGAACGGTTCGGCCTGCATGGCCAGCAGTTGGGCGAAGTGGCGATGGGCGCGGTGATCAAGCATCCCAGCGACTGGAACCTGGGCCGCGAGGCCGCGCTGTCGTCCGGCCTGTCGCCGCTGACCCCGGGCATCACCCTGCAGCGCGCCTGCGGTACTTCGCTGGACAGCATCATCACCGTCGCCAACAAGATCGCCCTGGGGCAGATCGAGTCCGGCATCGGCGGCGGTTCGGATACCACCTCCGACGTGCCGATCGTCTACGGCAAGAAGCTGCGCGCGCGCCTGCTGGCCGCAAACCGTGCCAAGAGCACCGGCGACAAGATCCGCACCCTGCTCAAGGGCTTCAAGTTCTCCGAGCTCAAGCCCGAGTTCCCCGGCGTGGCCGAGCCGCGCACCGGCAAGAGCATGGGTGACCACTGCGAGGACATGGCCAAGGAATGGAACATCTCGCGTGAAGCGCAGGACGAATGGGCGGTGTCCTCGCACAAGAAGCTGGCTGCCGCTTACGAGCGCGGTTTCTTCAGTGACCTGATTGCACCGTTCCGTGGCGTCGAGCGCGACAACGTGCTGCGCCCGGATACCTCGCTGGAAAAGCTGGCCACCTTGAAGCCGGCCTTCGACAAGGCCTCTGGCCGCGGCACCCTGACCGCCGCCAACTCCACCCCGTTGACCGATGGTGCCGCCGCGGTGCTGCTGGCCAGCGAGGAATGGGCACGTGCACACGGCCATGAGCCGCTGGCCTACCTGCGTGATTCGCAGGTTTCGGCAGTGGACTTCGTGCATGGCGAAGGCCTGCTGATGGCGCCGACCACCGCCGTGCCGGAAATGCTCAAGCGCAATGGCCTGACCCTGCAGGATTTTGATATCTATGAAATCCACGAGGCCTTCGCCGCGCAGGTGCTGTGCACGCTGAGCGCCTGGGAAAGCGAGGACTACTGCCGCAACCGCCTGGGCCTGGATGCAGCGCTGGGCCGTATCGATCCGGCCAAGATCAACCCGCTGGGCTCTTCGCTGGCCACCGGCCACCCGTTCGCCGCCACCGGTGCCCGCATCATCGGCACCGTGGCCAAGGAACTGGCCGCACGCGGCGGTGGCCGCGCACTGGTCTCGATCTGCACCGCCGGTGGCATGGGCGTGGTCGCCATCGTCGAGCGCTGATGCGCTTGTGATGCGCTTGTAGTGCCGACCCATGGTCGGCTGAGGCGTTCCCGGTAATGCCGCTTGCCGACCATGGGTCGGCACGACGCGTGGTCGCATTGTTGAGCGTAGCTGCAGCTGTTGTAGTGCCGAGCCATGCTCGGCAGCGGCGTTCCCGGTGATGCCCCCTGCCGACCATGGGTCGGCACTACAATGTCTGCCTACCAAAGGATGGGGCGGGGCATGAAGCGCATTGCGATTGGTTTGGCTGTGCTGTTGGCAGGATGGGCGGCGCCAGCCGCCGCGATGACTTTCATGACGGTGGAGCATGTCTGCCCGATTGGTGGCGAACGCTTCAGTGCGCAGGAAATGGGCTCGGGGACGTCGTTCGGCCACTTCCTTGACGGGCGCGTGTATGGCGCCATCCAGTCGCCCTGGCCACTGGTGTCGTGCCCGGGCAACGGCTTTGTCATCTACAAGGACGACTACAGCGCCGACGAGATCAAGCGCCTGACCGCCGTGGTCAACAGCGACGAATACCAGCGCATGCGCGGTAGCGAGACCAGCTACTGGTTGCTGGCGCGCTTGTTCGAAGCCGTCGATGCGCCGGCGAGGGAGCGTGCCGGGGTGCTGCAGAGGGCGACCTGGCAGGCCTCGCCCGAGCAATACCCGCGCTATGTGCAGGCGGCTTCGGCAACGCATGCGCAGCAATGTCCGGATGCGCGTGCCGCTGCCGAGCGTGATGAGTTCTGGCTGTACTGCCAGATGCTGCTGGGCGAATGGGAGCGCAGGTTGTCGCGCTTCGATGCCGCGCGCGCGCGTTTCGAGCGATTGCAGCCATTGCCGGAGCGTCTGGTGTCGAGCCCGGACCGCGAACGCGCGCGTCGCCAATACGTTGCCGAGATTGCACAGCAGCTGCAGCTGATCGCCGACAACAGCGCGATGAACACGATGGCGGTGGATGTGGATGCACCGCCGGCCAAAGACACGGCAGGGGAGTCCGCTGCGCGCATTGTCGGCAACCCGGTTGCTTCGCCAGAGGCAGCGCAGGCGGCAGCAGATACCGCTGCAACGGCGGCAGATGCGTCAGTCGAAGCGGCAGCCGCTGCAGCAGATGCCGCTGCAGATGCCGCTGCAGATGCCGCTGCAGATGCCGCTGCAGATGCCGCCTATACGGGTGGTATGACCATGGATGCAGCTGCCGCCGCAGCCGCCGCGGCAGAAGCAGATGCAGCCGCAGCAGGTGCCGTCGGGGCGACATCGAGCAAGCGCTGAGTGGCGTTGTTCTGCAGGCTGCCCGGCGGCGGTATTCCTGACGTGTGGAAAGCGCCAGCGACCGCATGCGATGCCGGGGACGTAGATGCGGGTCGCTGGGGAGGGGCCCGTTCGAATCTCACAGGGGGTGTAACGAATGGATGAGTTCAACCCGTATGCTGCGCCGGAGGCCTTGCCGCCAGCGCTTGCCATCAGCAGCCCGGAGGACGGGACCTGCTGGCGTGATGGCGATGAGTTGCTGGCAGTGCCACACAGCAATCTGCCTCGTTACTGCGTCAAATGCGGACAGCCTGCGGTGGAATACCGCAAACGCAATTTCCATTGGCATTCGCCATGGATATACCTGCTGATCCTGCTGCACTTCCTGGTCTACCTGATCGTCGCGCTGGCGGTGCGCAAGCAGGCCGTCCACCACGTCGGCCTGTGCGCTGCACATCGCAGGCGGCGGCAGAACTTCATCATCATGGCGTGGTCGTCGCTGCTGCCCTTGTTTGGCTGCTTCCTGTTCGACAGCGGCGTGGCGATCGGCCTGGGCATCCTGAGCTTCGTGGTGATGCTTTTCTGGGGATTGATCGGCATGCAGATCCTCAAGCCCAGGAAGATCGACATCAAGCTGGCGGTATACCGCGGCGTATCGACCACGTTCCTGGCGCGCTTGCCGCGTTATCCGTATCGCCGCGACTAGTTGCCGCCGGTCGCGAAGCCGGGGCAGGCACGTCAGTCCTCGGCGGTCTGCGAGTGGTCCAGCAGGAACTGGCTGATGGCCTTGCGCAAGGGCAGGTCATCGGTGCGCTGTGCCAATGCATCTGCCTTCAAGGCATGCGCGTGCGCGGCCTCGGCATCGCCCAGGTTGGAATGGCGCTCGGCCAGTGCCAGGCAGATTGAAGCCTCATAGCTGATCGCCTGTGCCGCATTGGCAAGCAGCAATGCGCGGTTGTAGTGCGCGATGGCGATGCGGTCATCAGCAGTGAAGTCGGCCAGCGTTTCCCACAGGAAGGGATGATCGCGGCCGTCGGCGGCAATCGTGTCGCAATAGGCGTGCAGTTGTGCATACAGCGATGCACTGGCGCCATTCTCGCCGCCCTCGCAGGCATCGAGGATGGCATCGGTCAGCGCGACCACGCGCGCGTGGATGTCCGGGGGTATGTTCATTGCTGCTCGTTACGGAATGTGTTGCTGGGTTGGCGCAGGCGTTCAGCCGGGCAGACGCGGGAGGCCATGCGCATCGCGCTCTTCGGCCACGGCCTGGTCCTGGATCTGTTGGCGCAGGTCGCGGCGCTGGATCGGTGAAGGCGCTTGCCCGCGACGCTGGCGCACCGCATTGAGCAGGCACTGCGTGGCCAGCGCCTCGTCATTCTGTGCAGCGAAGACCTCGCCCAGTGCTTCCCAGGCGTCCGCCCCTGCATCCTGGGCAATGGCCCGGTGCAGGAACTCCTCGGCCTGCGACCATTGGCCCTGGCCCACCGCCATGCGTGCCAGCCCGAGCAGCAGGGCAGGGCTGGAGGGATGTGACTGCAGCCAACGCTGTGCGCTGGCGCGGCGCGAATCGAACTTCTCCACCGGCAGCTGCGTGTACAAAGCGACCAGCGCTTCGTCCCAATGGCTGTCCAGCGTCTGTTCGATGCTGCGCAGGGCAACGTCGGTCCAGTTCAGCGCCACCGCGCGCTGTGCATAGTGCGATACCGCCTGCGGGCTGACCCGCAGCGACTTGGGCAGGACTTCCCAGCGCGCAGCCAGTTCATTGACGTCGCTGGCTTCGTCGAGCATCTGCAGGGCGAGCCTGGCTTCCAGATCGGCAACGGCGGCCGGCGGCAGAACCTGTTGCTGGCGCAGCGCACCGAGCTGGCCGAACGCCTCTTCGGCGCGGCCACAGCGTTGCAGTGCCTCGGTACGCAACCACAGGCCACGTGGCGGCAGCGGCTGCAACGCAGGCAGGTCCAGCGCGTTGATCGCTTCCAGCGGCTTGTCCAGCTGCAGCCAGCGCTCGGCGCTGTGCAGCGCATGCAGGTGCGGATCGGCGTCGGCCAGTTGCTGCAGGTGTTGGCCGGCGCTGCTGTTGTCCTCGCGCGCTTCGGCGGCGCGCATTGCCGCGACCAGCGCGATCGGGCGCACGGCTTTTTCAGTTGCGGCGTTCTGCAGCAGTTTCTCGGCGCGTTGCCATTGGCCGTTATCCAGTGCCTGCAGGCCATCGATCAGGCGCGCGCGGCCCTGCTTGCGGCGGTGCCGTGCCCAGGCGCGGAACGGAGTGCTGACCAACGACCACAGCAGCCACAGCAGCAGCGCGGCGATCAGGATTGCCAACGCCGCCTGCGGCAGGGTGGCGATGTAGTCGTGGTCGCCGGCGCGGACGATCACTTCACCGAGGGCGCGCACGGATTCCTGTCCCAGCCATTGCGCGCCAAAGATGCCGGCCGCGGCGACCAGCAATACCAGCAACAGGGAACGGAAGGCCTTCATGGTGCGTCCTTGGCGGTGCGCGTGCTGCGCAGTTGCTGCAGGGTGCTGCCGAGCTCGGGCAGGTTGGGGCGCAGTTCCACGCCGCGCATCTCGCGCAGTTCACTGCGGCGCTGCTGACGTTGCGGCGAATCCGGCCACAGCCGCTGCAGCCACGCGTCACAGCGGTCCAACGCCTGCTGCCAGGCCTTGTCGTCGCCACGCTCGAGGGCGGCGCGGGCCAGGCTCAGTTCGATCTGCAGCGAATCATTGGCGGCGATGCGCTCGGATCGGGCAACCAATACCTTGCCGTCGGCCGGGCGGATCTGCACCAGCGGCGACAGCATCTGCTGCCACCACGGCTGCTGGCTGTCGGCGGGTACCTGCAGGTGTTCGGGCAGACGATCAAGTTCGCCGGACCAGTGCTCGAGCTGGGCAGCGGTGCGGGCGCGCACGCCCGGGCCCAGTGCGTCCAGCGCGTTGCGCTCCTGGATCAGCGCCTGGCGCAGGTTGATGTAATCGGGGCTGTCGATGCCTTCCAGCGCGCTGGCGGCCAGTGCATACAGACGACGGGCACCGTCCAGGTCGCCGGCAAAGGTCAACCGTTGCTGGGCCTGGTTGAGCAGCAGTTCGGCTTCTTCGCGGCGCACGGCCTGCGCGCCCTGGCGCGAGCTGTCGGCCAGCTGGGCGAGGTTTTCTTCCAGCAAGGCGTTGCGTTGGCTCAGCCCCAGCACTTCGTCGCGCAGCACGCGGTTGGTGGCGGCGGCGTCCTGGATGCTGCGGGAATTGGCGCGCTGGTCGCGGCGCAGGGCTTCCAGCCCCTGCTGCACGGCGCTGAGCTGCTGGATGGCGCTGTCGCGGGCCAGCTCCGCCTGCTGCTGGCGCGTCTGCCAGTTGTGCCAGCCAAACCAGCCAGCGGCGCCCAGCGCGGCGATCGCAATCAGTGGCAGGAGCCAGCGCAGTGGGCGGCGCGGTTGAACGGGTGCGACATCATTCATCGGGGGGCAACATCCTTGGCGGGCGAGGCCACGACACAAGGGTGACCACGCAATTGGTGCAGGCAAAGCATCGCCCGCGCGCTGCATGCCTGCAAGTCGCCTTTGCTGGCGGGCTCAGCCTGCGGCAGGGAAAAGCGCGGCGTGGGCGGCGCTGGCCAGCTGTGCAGGCAGGGGGCCGGCGGCAAGGCTGACGTTGTGGAAGCCAAGCTCGGTGGCAAGTTCGGCCAGCCGTTCGCTGGCGGCAACTGCTGCGGCTTGCTGCCATTGCTGCAACAAGGCGGCGGGCAGATACGGCAGTACCGTCTGCAGCGCTTCACCGCTGCTGATCGCCACCACATACGGGCTCGGCAGTGCCTGCAGGCGGGCAATGGTGGCCTTGCTGACCGGCAGCGGCAGCCGCTCATAGACATCAATGCGCTGCAGGTTGGCGCCGCGTTCGCGCACCTGCGCGGCAATCACGCCGCGACCGCCGGGGGCGGTGACCAGGGCCACGCGCAGGCCGCGCAGCTGCTGCATGGCGGGCAAGGCCAGCAGGCCTTCGCTGTCCATCCGGGTAGGCGCCTGCACGTCGGTCGCGCCGCGCCGCCGCAGTGCCCGCGCAGTACCTTCGCCAACCGCGACCAGGCTGCCCGCAGGAAGCTCGGCCAGCGGCAACAGCCGTGCAGCGGCTTCGGCAGCGGCAGGGCTGGTGAATACCAGTCGGTCGCAGGTACGCGCTGCGTTCAGCTGCTCGCGGGTGGCCTCGTCGGTACGCATCTGCAGCCGCCAGGGCGACAACGCCAGCGTACGTGCACCCAAACGCGCCGCTGCGCTGCGCAGGGTGTCGTGTTGCCCTTGCGGACGCATCGAGATGAGATGCCAGACCGTGTCGGCTGGCACATAGGCGGAGCGGTTCATTCCATGCATTATGCGGGCGCTTTCCGTTTTTCGTTGTCTTCCATGTCCGAACATATTGAAGAACCTGTGTTGCTGGAGCAGCTTCAGCGCACTCTCTCGGCAATGCCGCCGGTTGCAGCGATGGGCATCCGCATTGCCGGCTATGACAATGGCGTGCTGCGCATGCAGGCGCCGCTGGATGCCAACGTCAATGACAAGGGCAACGCCTTCGGTGGCAGCCTGGCCTCGGTGATGACGTTGTCGGGCTGGGCGCTGGTCAGCATGCGCCTGGCGATGGCGGGCAAGCAGGCCGAGGTGTATGTGGCGGACAGCAATATCCGCTACCGCGCACCGGTGTACGGCGACCTGCTGGCGACCGCGCGATTGGCGCCTGAGCAGGACTGGGATGACTTCCTGGCGCTGTTCAGCAAACGCGGACGTGCCAGGGTGACCGTGCGCGCGGCGATTGAAGGCGGCGCGGCCGAGTTCGAGGGGCGTTTTGTTGCCCTCGGCAAGGGCTAAGATCAGCCATCACCGAGGGGGCCTGCATGTATCGAAACCTGTTCAAGTCCGCGCTGGTCGTGTTGCTGCTGGCAGCTGGTAGCGCCCAGGCCGATGGCCCGAGCCGGGCACAGCGCAGCAAGCTGGTGCCGACCCAGGACGCCTATGTGGCGGCCGTGCGCTGGGGCGATTTCGACAAGGCCGAAGGCTTCATCGACCCGCAGTACCTGCTGCAGCGGCCGATCACCGACCTGCAGCGCGAGCGCTACCGGCAGATCCAGGTGTCCAGCTACCGCGAGCGTTCGGTGGGTGCAGGCGCCGATGGCAGCATCGAGCGGCGGGTGGAAATGGGCGTGATCAACCGCAATACCCAGGCCGAACGGCTGGTGATCGTGAACGAGCGCTGGCGCTGGGATCCGGAGGCCAAGCGCTGGTGGCAGGCGGCCGGTTTGCCCGATCTTTGGCAGGGCCAATGAGGCATTGGCTGCATTTTCACCGGCTGTGCGACAATCCATGCCCTCTTATCGACCCGTGACCTGAGTGAATTACGAAGAGTTGCTGGCCTTCGCCGGCCGAAATCCGATGTTGTCGCTGGCCCTGGTCGGCCTGACGGTAGCCATCATTGCCACCGAGGTCGCGCGCCTGTTCCGCGGCTACAAGTCGCTCAAGCCGTCCGAATTGACCCACATGATCAATGCCGGCGGCACGACCGTGATCGATCTGTCGGCTGCCGCCGACTTCGAGAAGGGCCATATTGCCGGTAGCCGCAATGTGCAGCCGGCGCAGTTGAACGCCTCCCACAAGCTGCTGGCCAACGCCAAGCAGAGCCCGGTGGTGTTGCTGTGCCGTACCGGCAATGCCTCGGCTACAGCGGCAAAAGCGCTGAAAAAAGCCGGCTTCGAGCAGGTATATGTGCTCGATGGTGGCCTGCCGGCATGGCAGGCGGCAGACCTGCTGCTGGTCAAAGGCCGTAACTGAGTCAGCAAATTTTCAGACAGGGCTTGTGTCTGTGGGCAACCGCCCCCATCGCTGGTCTTGTACTAATCCCATTCAATGAACAATCTGTTCTGGAGTCTTGAGCAATGTCCGAAGAGAACACCAACGGCGTAGTCCCGGCCGACGAATCCGCAACCGGCCCGGCTTTCACCATCGAGAAGATCTACGTCAAGGACGTTTCTTTCGAATCCCCGAACTCGCCGACGATCTTCAACGAGAACGTGCAGCCGGACCTGCAGCTGAACCTGAACCAGAAGGTGCAGCGCCTGTCCGACACTGCGTTTGAAGTGGTGCTGGGCGTGACCCTGACCTGCAAGGCCGGCGACAAGACCGCCTATGTGGCCGAAGTCGAGCAGGCTGGCGTGTTTGGCCTGATCGGCCTGGAGCCGCAGGCAATCGACGTGCTGCTCGGCACCCAGTGCCCGAACATCCTGTTCCCGTACGTGCGCTCGATGGTGTCGGACCTGATCCAGGCCGGCGGCTTCCCGCCGTTCTACCTGCAGCCGATCAACTTCGAAGGCCTGTACGCCGAAACCCTGCGTCAGCGTCAGCAGCAGGGCGAAGCCTCGCTGGCTGATTCCGAGCCGGCTGGCAACGCCTGATCGGCGTCTGCGTTTCAGTATGAGTACGAACGACGCAGAAAAAATCGCCGTTCTTGGCGCGGGCTCCTGGGGCACCGCGCTGGCCACCCTGTTGGCCCGGCACGGTCATACGACCGTGCTGTGGGGACGTGATGCAGCGGTAGTCGAGGCGATTGATCAGCGTCATGAGAATCCCCGGTACCTGCCGGGGATTCCCTTGCCAGAATCCCTGCGCGCCAGCACCGACCTGGCTGCCACCGTTGCCGGGGCAGACTGGATCCTGGTGGTGGTGCCTTCGCATGCCTTTGCCGAAACCGTGCGCGCGCTGGCGCCGCTGCGGCCGGCCGGGGCAGGCGTGGCCTGGGCAACCAAGGGCTTCGAGCCCGGCTCAGGCCGTTTCCTGCATGAAGTAGCGCGCGAAGTACTGGGTCCGGACGTGCCGTTGGCCGTCGTCACCGGCCCGTCCTTTGCCAAGGAAGTCACCCTGGGCCTGCCCACCGCCATCACCGTCCACGGTGATGACGACGCATTCTCCCAGCAGGTGGCTGACGCCATGCACGGCCCGGCGTTCCGCGCCTATACCGGCGACGACATGGTCGGTGCAGAGCTGGGCGGTGCGATGAAGAACGTGCTGGCCGTGGCAACCGGCGTGGCCGATGGCATGCAGCTGGGCCTGAATGCCCGTGCCGGCCTGATCACTCGCGGTCTCAATGAGATGCTGCGACTGGCAGCTGCCATTGGTGGCAAGCCGGAAACCCTGATGGGTCTGGCCGGTCTCGGCGATCTGGTGCTGACCAGCACCGGTGACCTGTCGCGTAACCGTCGCCTGGGTCTGGCACTCGGCCGCGGCCAGAGCCTGCCCGATGCAGTGAAGGAAATCGGCCAGGTGGTGGAATCGGTACAGACCGCCGATGAAGTCATGCGCCAGGCCGACCGCCACGGCATCGACCTGCCGATCTCCAAGGCGGTGCAGTCGGTGTTGCACGGTGAGCTGAGCCCGTCCGAAGGCCTGCAGCAGTTGCTGGCCCGTGAGCAGAAGCCGGAATACCCGGACACGCTGTTCAAGTAAGAATGAGCGACGATCAAAGAAGAAGCCCGGCAATGCCGGGCTTTTTTGTTCTTGTAGTGCCGAGCCATGCTCGGCAGTGGCGTTACCGGTGAAGCCTCAGCCGAGCATGGCTCGGCACTACGCCCCCTCCCTTTGGCGCAGCCAAGGGGAGGGCTGGGGAGGGGTAGCTTTTGGCTCTGGCCGGGAAAGCTTCTGCCGAGCATGGCTCGGCACTACAAAAAGCCCTGCCGGGCGCCGCCCAAAAAAGAAGCCCGGTCAGGGGAGGACCGGGCTTCCAGCGGCGCGTGGGAGAGAGGTCACGCGCCATACAACACCATTACTTGTCGCTTTGTCGCTTACCAGGTGAAGCGCGGGCCGACGAACCATTCCTTGTCGCCAGCCTTGGCCAGCTTCACTTCGCCGGTCAGGCCCCAGTTCGCGTTGAACTTGCCGGTGGCGCCAACGCGGCCGTAGAACTCGCCTTCCGGGTTGTAGCCGTTCTTCTTGCTGTAATCCTCGTAACCCGCCAGGGCATAGCCTTCGAAGTTCGGGGTGAAGGCAGTGCGCACGCCAACTTCAGCGCTGTAGCCGTTGAACCTCGGGCCGTGCTCGATGTCCAGCTTCTGGTAGGCCGCACGTGCCAGCAGGTCGGTGTTCGGGGCCACGGTGTAGTTGTAGCCAACACCCAGGCGCCACTGGTCAACATCAACCTTGCCCTTGTCGGTTTCCTGCGCGTTGTAGTCACCGAACACATGGAAGTTCGGATGTACCGCAACCGAGCCCTTCACCGCCCAACCATCGGCGTCGCCGCCCTTGGCGTCGGTATTCACATAGCCGCCTTCCACATAGTTGTAGGACAGGCCATCGGCAGCCGAAGCGGCGAACGGCAGGGCGGCCAGCAGGCCCAGAGCGATCAAAGAAGTCTTCATTTCGGCATTACCTCGTTATTGGTCTTGATCGTTACGGCCTGAATCTGTGGCCGTTCGATAGTTGTGAATTATCCGTTAGCCAACGGAATCCACCCTGAATACCAGACTGACCAGTACATAAATTAAAGTGAAGAACGGGGAACTTTTTTGTTGTGTGGACGCGCTGTGGTTGCTGCTCGTATCGCGGCCTTCCAGCTCTTGTCGGTATTCGATGGGGGGCTTCAATCTCCGCTTCGTGCGTCTGCCCGTCAGATAGAATCGCTAGGTGCCCGCTGGGGGCCTTACAGGGCATAGGGAATGGCCGAACCACAACGCTCCAAATGGGCGCATCTAGCACGGCTGCAGACCTGCAAAGCTGGCTTGCCAGAAACGGTGGAGCAGGACCGCAACTCGTCACCCACCTTTCGAAAAGCAAGGAAAGCAAATTGATGGGAGTCTCCAATTTCACGTGGATTCCCGTCTTCCGGGCAGTGGCTGAGTGGGTGGGCGGTTTTGAAGCCCGACAGCCGGAGTTGATCCAGGTTCTCAAAGAGGTTGGCATTGATGCCGGCTTGGAGGACAAGGATGAGAACGCGCAGACCATCCCGCTGCAGGCGATCGATCCGTTCACCTTCTTCTGCATGTTCATGAAGTACGGGGTCGAAAGGCGCAAACAGTTGTTTGCCCGATTGATCGATGTCGCGGGGCTGAGCGTGGTACCGCCAACTGACTTTGATGGCGTACCCAGTGCCAATGCCATGAAGGTCTGGATGTTCCCGTATCAGCGCAAGCGGGAAGATTGGATGATTCCTACGCTCTGGATGCTGTTCAAGGATGCTAGGACTGGCTTGGACGCGGACACGTTC
This sequence comes from Stenotrophomonas sp. 610A2, assembly GCF_030549615.1. Taxonomy (NCBI): domain Bacteria; kingdom Pseudomonadati; phylum Pseudomonadota; class Gammaproteobacteria; order Lysobacterales; family Lysobacteraceae; genus Stenotrophomonas; species Stenotrophomonas pigmentata. The sequence goes on along the minus strand of NZ_CP130832.1, from coordinate 4,496,674 downwards.
GCCCGAGCCCTGAAGATCCCCAGCACTGGTTTCACAAAGCTGACGCAAGCCTTGTTCTACGTAGCGCCTGACCTGTATTTCCCCATCGACAGGCAGACCCGCCCGTGGCTGCTGACCATCGGTGTTCCCCGCCCGGAACGCACGCTTCCGGCTTACCTGGCGGCGCTGGATGCTGTGCGTAAGCATTCAAGTGAACCGTTTGCGGCGCTGTCCCACGGCGCTTGGGAGAATAACCAAGGCGCACCATTCGACGCGCAGGTCGCGATGGACTACCTGGACGAGCGCTATCCGGACACCTACAGCGGTACTTCGCATATCGCGGCCTACCGCACGGGGACGGAGCGACAACTAGCCTTCGATCCAGGCACCAACCCTGCCAAGAAATCCACGCTGCAGGTCTTTGTCGACGCGCGTCCTTCCCGGGTCTCGGACGATCGAATGGGCGAGTATTTGCCGGAGAAGAGCCGCAACCACCACCTGGGCAGCCATGCGCCGCGTCTGGCTACTGGCCAACCAGCATACACAGTGCGTGTTTCCTCGTTGGAGGAGCTCGTGGAGTTGTGCAGTTGGTACGACTCAAAGCCCGCTGCGACCCCGCCTGCCTTGCCGACATCCGAGCCTGCCATGATCACCCAACCTCTGAACCAGATCCTCTATGGCCCGCCGGGTACCGGCAAGACCTACGCCACCATCGACAAGGCGCTGGCCATTCTCGAACCCGACTTCAATGGCAGCCGTGAGCAGAAGAAACAGAAGTTCGACGCCTATGCGGCTGCGGGGCAGATCAAGTTCGTCACTTTCCATCAAAGCTTCAGCTACGAAGACTTCGTTGAAGGAATTCGTGCAGGCACCAACGAAGCTACCCGTCAGATCGAGTACGCGGTCGAGGACGGCGTCTTCAAGCAGCTGTGCAATGCGGCCCGGCGTCGCGTGGTGCAATCGACCGGCAAACATATCGATCTGAAAGGCCGACGCATCTGGAAGATCTCTCTGGGTGAGGCCGGCACTGAGGAAGCGGTCTACGAGGACTGCATCAGGCAGGGGCTGGCACTGATCGGCTTCGGTGCCGATGCCGACTATAACGGTGTGCAAACACGCGACGATATCGCCCAAAGGTTCCAGCAGGCTACCCCGGAACGGGATGCTTCCGACTACCCGATCACGGCGCTCAATATCTTCATCCGGCAGGTCAAAGTTGGTGATCTGTTCGTGGTCACCCAAGGCAATCTGCGTTTCCGCGCAATTGGCGAGGTTACCAGCGAATACCTGCACGTCCCGCGCGAGAACGACAGCTACTCACAAGGCCGCAAGGTCAACTGGCTTCGTGTATATGACGCTGGCTTGCCGTACGCCGAGTTGATGGAAAACCGCTTCAGCCAGATGACCATCTACGAGCTGCGTCCCGGCTCGATCAATTTGGACAAACTGGCCAAGCTGCTGGCCCCCGTTGAAGAAACGCAGGACAACGCGCCGCGGGTACTGATCATTGATGAAATCAATCGCGGAAACATCTCGCGAATTTTCGGCGAGCTCATCACGTTGATCGAGGAATCCAAGCGCGCCGGTAAAGCAGAAGCATTGCAAGTAACCCTGCCGTACTCGCAGGACAAATTCAGCGTGCCCGACAACGTGTACCTGATAGGCACCATGAACACCGCCGATCGCTCGTTGGCCGGTCTGGACGTGGCCCTGCGTCGTCGATTCGTGTTCGAAGAGATGCCGCCCAGGCCCGGCTTACTTGGCATGGTGTCCGGTATCGACCTGCAGCAATTGCTGGCCGTCATGAATAACCGCATTGAAGTGTTGCTGGGCCGGGATCATCTGCTCGGCCATGCCTATTTCATCGGCATCCAGTCGCTGGATGAGCTGAAGCGCGTGTTTCAGCTGCAGATCCTGCCGTTGTTGCAGGAGTATTTCTTCGAGGATTGGGAAAGGATTGCGCTGGTGCTGAACGACCCGCGTAAGGCCAAAGTACATCAGTTCCTTAGCAAGCCGGTCTACGACGAGCATGCATTGTTCGGCAAAGCAGGGTTTGGCAACGGCAGCCGTTGGCAGATAAATGATGAGGCTTTCGAGGAACCCGAAAGTTACTTGGGCATCTACACGCTGATCGAAGCCATCCAGTGACGCAGCTGATAACCGTCCGTGAGCATGCCCGCCTGACCACCGCGGCGGTATCCGCGTCGGAGATGCTGGCGCAGGTTTCACAGACGGCGTTCGACTGGTTGCTGGCTGAAAGTGCGCGCCTGCAAGGCCCCGGTAGCGGTGCCCGGCTGGTTGAACTGGAAAGCCGGCGTGAACTGCGTCTGGACAACTATGTTGGCGTGCTTGAATCACCCTGCGGCACCCGCATCGAAATTTTGCCCAAGGCAATGGAGCTGGGCGATAGCATCGAAGCCGGGCGGGGCTTACTGCAGAAGATGCTGGCGCGTTGCCTGAATCTGACGCCGCGCCGGTCAAGCCCTACGGCGCTGCGCACCTTCGATGCACCGCTGAGCGAATGGGTGGCGCGGCAGTTCCTGCAGGGCGTGGAGCACCTGGTTAAGCGCGGCCTGCGCTTCGACTACCACCCGGTGCAGGAAGAGTTGCGTTATCTGCGTGGCAGACTGTTGGTGGCCCGGCAAGTTCGCCAGCCTGTGGGTCGTGCCCACGTCTTCCAGGTGGAGCATGATGTCTTTGATGCTGATCGCGCCGAAAATCGTCTGATTCGCTCGGCGCTGGAGGTGGTGCGCAGGCGCACCCGCGAACCCGGGAACTGGCGCCTGGCGCACGAGCTTTCCCATCACCTGCATGAGATCCCAACCAGCAGTGACGTGGCTGAGGATTTCCAACGCTGGCGTGATGATCGCCTGTTGGCGCATTACGCGCCGGTGCGTGGCTGGTGTTCGCTGATCCTGCACGAGCAGATGCCCTTGACGGTGGTCGGCACCAGCAACGGTCAGAGCCTGCTGTTCCCTATGGAAAAGGTATACGAGCAGTATGTCGGACTGGGACTGCGCCAATGGCTGCCAACTGGCGCAACACTCACGCTACAGGCGGCCCGCCACTTCCTAGCCAAGCACCGCGACCAACATTGGTTCCAGCTGCGCCCCGATTTCCTGATTGATGACGGTGGCCAGCGCGTGGTCGCAGACGCCAAGTGGAAACTGCTCGATGGTGCTTTGGACAACGGCGAACAGAAGTACGGGCTGTCCCAAGCTGACTTTTACCAGCTGTATGCCTACGGCCAGAAATACTTGGGCGGTACCGGCACGCTATACCTGTTCTATCCCAAGACCTCACGTTTCAGCACGTCGTTGCCAGCATTCCACTTTGATGGGCAGCTGCAGTTGCTGGTCGTGCCATTTGATCTTGAGCGGGAGCAGCCGGTTTCACGATACGCGCAGACGAGTTGGTAATTCTGTCCCTCGATACAGAATTGCCAATGTTCTATAGGGCGGAGGAGAGCTCTGCTCATGAAATTCGGGTGGCTCCAATACCTACACCCAAAAAGCCAGCGATCTGAATCAGATTGCGTCGCGTGCATAGTCCGTGCTGGATTCCGGCCTTTTCCAAACGCAGGGAATCCGTTATAGCTCAATGAGGTTCATATGCGATGTTCGAGCTACAGAGGCATGGCTATAGGTGAGCACGCAAGGTTGGACTCGCTGCAATCTGAAATGGTGGTTGTTCCCATCGGATGCGGCAATCTTGGTGAACGGGGGGCCGATCAGCAGCCGCGCCAATCAGGACGAAGCTGCGCCATTATCGCGGCACCGGAGGACCTCGATGATGTGGATTCCCTGAGACAGGGGTGACGTTCGGGAACCCGAGCGATTCAACAGGCATTGGGACGCCCCCGCACCAGCCACTACCCGGCGACTGTACCGCGCAGCTCAGATCGATGAGCTCCCGCTGACCGCGTCTGGCCTGCGCGTGCATGGCCTGCAGCAGCTGTTCGAGCTGCGCGGCGAACCTGTCGGACTGGTAGAGCACCGAAGTGCCCAATCGCTCGGCCAGCTTGCGGCGGATCGCGTCCCGCCTGGCTGCGTCATTCGCCAACTCGATCGCCAGTGATATGTAGTCAGGTCGGGATGTGGTGCAGAGCTCATGCATGCCCAATGTGTGCAACAGACTGCCCGCCATGCGACTGACGAAGGTTTCACCCATGCAGGTGATCAACGGAACGCCTGCGCGCAATGCATCGCTCGCCGTTGCACCGGAGTTGTAGGGGTAGGTGTCCAGCGCGATATCGGCAAGGGCGATGCGCGCACGGTGATCTGCGAGTGATTGGCGCTTGGCGAATATGATCCTCCCTGGATCTATGCCACGTGCCATCGTCTCCTTGAGCAGGTTGCTGCGGATCACTTCAGCCGATCCCGGCGCGATCCACAGCACGCCCTGAGGCACCTTGCGCAGAATTTCGCACCAGTCATCCCAGAGCTGCGGGGTGAACTTGAAGACCTGGTTGAAGCTGCAGAACACCACGGCATCGGAGGGCAGATTTTCCGCCGCACGTGTGGGTGGATCCGCCAGCGGCGTCAGTGGACAGTTCGGCTGGAAGCATTCCGGCATCAGCGCCAGCGCCTCGCTGAAATGCGCGGCGTGCGTTGGTGGCGTCGCCACGGCGTCGCTGATGATGTAGTCGGCAAGCCGCGGTTCGCCCAAGGTGCCGACGTAACCAATCCACGACGCAATGACGGGGGCTGGCCGCAGCGCGCAGATTCCAAGGCGGGCGTGGGTTGTGTAGCCGGTGAGGTCGATCAGGATATCGATCCTGTCGTCGCGGATCAGCTGTGCGGCCTGCAGATCGTCCATCTGGCTGATGACGGTGAAGTTGTCCGCAGCCGCAATCAGTCGCCGCCGTTCCTCATCGTCGACCTCCGGCCCGTAGGCATACAGGTGCGCTTCGAAACGCTCGCGATCATGGGCAGCAATTACGTCGGTTATCAGATGGGCAACCGGGTGGTTGCGGAAGTCTGCCGATAGATAGCCGATGCGCAGGCCTCCGACGCGCGCGCTGGCAACCGGCGAAACCAGCGGTGCTGCGGCCAGCGCGGATGCCCAGCGCTTGCGACCAAACTGGCTGGCCAGTCCACGCAACGTTGCGGCATCGAACTCCGGCCAGGCAAGCATGTCGAGCGGCGACACGTCGCCGCCGTCGCCTTGCGCCAGCAGGGCGAGAAATTCGTCGATCGATGGTTGCCTGTCATCCCAATCCGCCAAGCGACGGCGCAGACTGAGGATGCGACCCGTGATCTCGGCATTGCCTGCATGCAGTGCCAGTGCCTGCCGCAGGCAATCGAGGGCTTCAACTTCCCTTCCAGTCTTCTCCAGGATGCTTGCAAGGTTCAGCTGCGGCTGCAGGTAATCCGGGTTGCAGGCGATGGCCGAGCGGAAGTTCTGCTCCGCGGCGCTCTTGTTTCCATCAATCGCATCGAGTGCGTGGCCGAGATTGTTGTAAGCGGTGGCGTAGCCCGGATCTGCCTTGATTGCGTGCCGGTAGCACTCCAGTGCTTCTGCTTGTCGCTCCGGCCTGAAGCTGTTCTTGAGGATATTGCCCAGGTTGTTCCAGGCATTGGCCTGGGCGGGATTCAGCGCCAGCGAACGCCGATAGGCTTGCTCCGCCTCGGGCACGCGATGGGAGGCAGCAAACGTCAGTGCCAGATTGGTATAGGCGTCGGCGTTGTCCCCTTTCGTCGCTGCGGTCTGCAGATAGCGCTCTGCAGCCGGGTAGTCCTTGTTGAGATAGCAGATGACGCCCGCACAGACCAGGCCACCGGGATGGCGTGGTGCCAGCTTCAACAGTTTGCCGCGGCACAACTCCAGTGCCTGTGCCAGCTGGCCGCGTTGGTACAGGGATAGAACCGCTGCGTAAGTTGCTTCGACAAGGCTTGCCTGGCGATTGTTTGATCGTTGCGGAATTCTTCCGTGCAAGCGACTCATTCCGCTCTCCGTTCAGATGGATGTTCGTCCCGCTTTGCGGTTGGAAACGTGGTTGCCAAGGAAGGCTGCTACACGCGGTTCCAAGGTGTTTCTGCTCGCATGAATCCCGGCAGGCAACCGCCGGATCCACTTGCCGCTGGGATGCTGCCGCGATGTTGCTTCAGCTGATGGGATTCTTCTGTAGGACAGAGCCTAATCTTGGGTATGAAGCCGGCCCCGGGCCGTAACTGCTGCGACGCAGGCTGCTCGTATCCATCCAATACGGACGGCATGCGTCGAAGTTTCACTAGAGAAACAAGAGGGACAAAAACCGTCCCCAGCAAGACGACAACGCGGCACGGAGTAATTGCAATCTCATACTCGAAACGCGTTGTCAGTTTTTAAGTTGTTTCCCATGTATCTATTTTGGAAAGCTGCTGATAATCCCGCCGTACGCTGCTGTACGGGCTGGCTTGCGTCGGCAATCGGTCCATCACCAAGCCGGTAGTCCTCGGTTCCGGCTCACTGCCTTTGAATACCTGCAGCCCCGGCAATCCGCGGATAGGCAGCGACGCTCTCGGGTCGAAGTACTTGCTGCGATGTTGTGGTCATCACGTTTGACACGTTGAGTTTTGTTGCAGGCCGCGCTGCGGCCTGGGTTTGATGCTGCGCCGGGTCGGGGCAGCGAGAAAGCGTTGTGAAGCAATACGACGAGCTGCCCGTGCCGCGATGCACTGATGCCATCGCCCGGGCTGTTCGATATCAGGCATGTCGCAAACGTCAACGGCCCTCACAAATGGCGTGATAGGGCGCGTGAGGCCGCGCGCGCATGGCGGTACCTGCAATGGATCAAGGCAGAAAGTTCAAGTGCGCAGCTGCTGCGAGGTGGCTGCGTGTTCTATTCGAAACTATGGAGACAGTAAGTGGACGCAGTGGTTGACGGTCAGATCTCGCAGAAGGCGAAGATCAATCATATGGATGTGTATGCAGCTGGCAGTGTGCCCGTCATCGAGATGATTCTTGACGACCAAGGCAGCAAGACCGGAATCATCGCCAATGGTGGCTACACCGATGACAACCGCCCGGAGATCATCGGCAGGGGACGCCCTGGCGATCTGGTGCATGTGTATGAGGGACGCTACCTGCTCGGCCATGCCGTGGTGGGCAACGATGGAACCTGGAGTTTCACCCCTGTCATCCCGCTGGCAAGTGGCAAGCACAGTATCAGCGTCATCCACGAGGCCCCTAGCGGCGCCGTCAGCGAAGAGTCCACGCCATACCTGATCATCGTGGACAGGGTCGCGCCCGAGAAACCGGTGATTGAAGAGGTTCATGATGACGTTGGCGCGCAGACCGGTTCGGTCGGCAACGGCGGCACTACCGATGACAACATGCCCACGCTGTCGGGCAAGGGCGAGGCTGGCGCCACCGTCACCATCATCGACAACGGTCAGGTGATCGGCGAAGCGTTGGTTGCCGATGACGGCAACTGGTCGTTCACGCCAGGTGCCGAGCTTCCCGATGGTCGCCACGAGTTTGAAGTGGTGATGACCGACCAGGCCGCCAATGCTTCGGAAATCTCGGACAAGCACGTCATCGAGGTACAGGTGCGCGTGCCGACCCAGATCGCCAGCGTAACTTCGATGAGCAAGGACTGGGGCGTCAGCAGCAGTGACTGGCTCACCAACGACGGTGGTGCCGGTCGCCTGATGCAGGGTTCGCTGAGTGCCCAGCTCGCCGCCGATGAGCGTCTGCTGGTATCCACCGATGGTGGCCTCAGCTGGACCCAGGCAATGGTGGATGGGCTGAGCTGGGCCGCGCAGGACAACAACAGCCATGCGGGCAACTGGTCGATCCAGACCAAGGTGGTCAACGCCGCCGGCCGCAGTGGCGAAGTCGAATCACGCGAGGTGATCCTCGATACGCTGGCACCGGATGCGCCGACCAAGTTGACGGTGGACGGCGCGTACCTGACCGTCGCGTTCAATACCGCCTCGGTTTCGGCAGGCGATATCGTCAGCGTGGTGCTGAACGGCCAGCGCTTTGATCACTCACTGACTGCCAAAGATGTAAGCGCTGGCAGCGTGCGCATTGCGCCCGGCTTCTCGGTCGCCAGCGGTGATGTGATCGCCGCGATCATCGACAAGGCCGGCAACAGCTCCAAGTACCGCGACATGGGCGAGCAGCGTTACATCGACTTCACCGGCGCAGGCTACGTCGATCTCAATACCGGACAGAGCACTACCCACAAGGGCCTGCGCATCACCTCCGAGTACGACTACAACCTGTCCAAGATCTACGGCTTGATGACCGGGCTGACCAACTACGATCCTGCGATCAACACCGGCATGAAGATCGGCGTCACCGGTCGCACACGCATCGACTTCACCGAAGGCCCGGTGTCCGAGGTCAAGTTCCTGGTGACCAACCTGCAGGCAGGCTATTTCGCAGCGACGACGGTGAGGTTCTATTCGGCCAGTGGCGCACAGGTTGGCCAGCAGTCGCTGTCGGCATATTGGCCGAACACCGTGAATGCGTACTTCAAGGCGCCCGCAGGCCAGGAGTTCTCGTACATGGTGGTGACTACCGGGGCGCGGATCCCGGGCAAGTGCGTCATCGGTGATTGGGATTGGATCGGCCTGGATAACTTCGAGTTCCGTGGCGGCGCAAGCGAGCTCAACGTACTCGCCAACCAGACCATCGAGAACAAGGCCGGCACCTACTACGGTGGCAACGAGGACAACGTGTTCACGCTGGCCAACGTCGCCCATATCAACGCGGCGACCAGCGGTGGCGTTGCCGGTGGCGGCGGTGCGGATACGCTCAAGCTGACCGGCGCCAAGCAGGTGCTGGACCTGGCGCTGTTGAAGGACAAGATAGATTCCATCGAGATCTTCGACATCACCGGCAGCGGCAATAACACGCTGAAGATGTCGATTGCCGATGTACTTGGCACTGGTGCACGTGATCAGTTCGTTGCCGATGGCAACGTGCAGGTCCTGGTCAAGGGCAATGCCGGCGACAACGTGGTGCTCGGTGCGATGATGAACGGCGCGGTCCAGGGCGAATGGCAGCTGCAGAGCCAGGTCGTCGTCGCCGGCATCACCTATGATGTCTACAAGCACTCGTTGTTTGCGGCGGAAGTGCTGGTGCAGTCCGGTGTCGGCGTGCAGTTGGACATGTCCATCGTGATGATGGGCAAGGACAGCCACACTGCCGGCGACTACAGCACCGCCGATGGCAGCTCGGGCCGGCTGGTGCAGGGTGAGCTGACCTCGGTCCTGCCCATCGGCGCCAGGATTGAAGTGTCCACCGATGGCGGCAAGCAGTGGGGCACCGCGCTGGTCAAGGATGGCAAGTGGTACTTCACCGATATGCAGCCGCATGCGCAGAGCTGGACCATCCAGGCACGTGTTGTCAGTACTTCAGGCACCATCGGGCAGACCATCGAGCGCAATGTCGAGTTGACCGCCAAGCTGGGCGCACCCTCCATCGTCAAGATCGCCGAGGCCGAAGGTGTGCTGACTGCCGCGGAAGCAAGCAATGGCGTCGACATGATTGTTTCCCTGGACGGATCCAGCGCCAAGGCCGGCGATATCGTGCAGGTTCAGTGGGGCATCGCTACCTATGCACATGTACTGACCGCCGCGCAGGTGACTGCCGGCCAGGTGACGGTGAAGGTACCTGCTGCGGTAACCAGCAATGCCGTTGCAACCGCGCAGGGTGTTGCCTATGACTTCGACGTGGCGGTCAGCATTGTAGCCAATGGCGTGCAGGGGCCGAAGTCGGACGCCTACAGCGTGATTGGTGGTGGCTTTGCCACCAAGGCGCTGAGCGATACGCTGAACATCGCGAGTACGCTGGTCATTGATGATGCCTACATCGGCAAGGGCGTGACCGTGAGCGCGGTGAACGGAACCCTGAGCAAGGGTGCGGCGACCACCGCAACGCTGGCGGGCCTGACCCTCACCGGGGGCGAGGATGCCGTGCTGCACGTTGACCTGGAAAAATCCGCAAACAAGTTCCAGCTGACCTTGTCCGGCTTGGACAATACGGCAGGGGGTGCGGTGATCGTCATCTATGACGTGGCCGGCAACGAGCTCAAGCGCGAAACCATCACCGGTACGCTGACTTCCAAGCGTTACGTCAAGGCCTATGCCTTCACCGCGCCGGAAGGCGTGGATGTGGGCAGCTTCGACATCATTCCGGCAGGCGGGAAGATCACCGTTGGTGCTTTCAGCCAGACGCAGGTCACGCATGTGTCGGACGTTCGCGACGCGAACACCGTTGATGAGCTTGTCGACACGTATTACGGCAGTGCGGGTGATGACATGATCACCTTGAAGTATGCCGCTGCCAGCTATCTGGCCAATGCCGGCAACAAGGGCATCCATGGCGGTGATGGTATCGACGTCCTGAAGATCGCAGGTGCAGGCCAGGCCTTGAACCTCAACCTGGCCACCTCGGCGGGCAAGCTCTCCGGCGTTGAAGTCATCGACCTCACCGGCACCGGCAACAACACCTTGACCCTGTCACTGAAGGACGTGCTCGCAAACGGCCAGGTGGATCTGTTCCATCAGGGCGACAAGCAGACGGTGCAGATGATGGTGAAGGGCAATGCCGGCGATGTCGTCAACATCGATGATCTGCTGGGTACGGGCGGCCCCGATCTGGGTGATTGGGCGTCGATGGGCAAGCAGTCCATCGAAGGCGTCTCGTATGTTGTGTACCAGCACTCGGGCCTGGATGCCGAGCTGCTTGTGCAGGACACGATGAAGGTCGGCTTGATCTAAGCATGCTCAAGCAGCCGACTGGATTGCCGGCTGTCGGCGACTGAAACGAGAAAGCGGCACCGTGAGGTGCCGCTTTCTCTGTATCCGGTTGATGTCTATCCAGGGACTACGGCTTTATCAGTGGATCGACATCAGTGGGTCAACGCGCGGGTGCGACCGTCAGTGCCGAACTGTTCACGCTCTTCACGCCCTTGATTGCACGTGCGGCGGCAATGGCGCGGTCGGCTTCCGCCTTGGTGGCGACGGCGCCGGTCAGTGTCACCACGCCGTTGACCGTTTCCACCTTTATCTCGGTGCCGGATACATCCTTGGTGGTAAGCAGATCGGCCTTCACCTTGGTGGTGATCCAGGTATCGGTGCCTGGCTGCTCGGAGGCCTGATCGTGCGTGGAGTGAGCGGTCTGGCCTGCGGCCTGCACGGTGAGGGCAGTGCCTGCGCAGCCAACAGCGATCACACCTGCGAACAGCAGTTGCTTCATCTTGCGGGTATCCATGACGCGTCTCCGATCAGAGCAACGATGCTCCAGCTGCAGGATGCAGCAACCACGATTAAGTGGATGCCTGCATCCGGTGATGGGCAGGTGCATGAAAAGGAAAGTTCGCGTAATGCAGGCCGGGTGATGTGAATGCAGGTTGTCTGCGTCGCACACGATCAGGCGATCATCAGATCCCATGGCAGGTTGGAGTCACGGAACTTGAAGCGGTAGCCATCGAAGTCGATCTGCTTGGCGATGTTGCCTTGCTCATCGATCATCGTATGGAAGCAGACGTCGCTCAGCCCCATGGTCGCGACGCGGCGACCATCGCTGCTGCCCTTGGCGACGTTCCTGGATTCAGTAGCCAGCAAGGTCACCAATCGACGCTGACGGCCGGGCCCTTCGAGGAAGAATTTGATCTTGTCCAATGACATTGCTCCGGTATGTGATCCCCCCGGATCTGGCTTTCCAGCTATAGCCGGGATCGTGAACAGGCGGCAATGCGTGAATACGCAGAATCGGGTATCGCTGCGTATTGTGCGAACTGCACTGCGGCCATGACGTGCGCTGCACCGCGCTATGCCACGCGGCGTTAACAACTACCAAGGCACCACCGACAGCGCGACAACAGCGGCGATGACGGCGATGCCGATCAGGATGATGCTGCGCTGGCTGAGCCTTCTGCGCTTCATACATGCTCCCTTGCGTTGCAGGCAGTGATGCCGACTATTGCTATAGCACGGCCTTCAGCAACGCCAGCGAAACAAGCCAAGCCTCAATCCAACACCCTCACTCAACAACCGGAAGCGTGATGTAACTTGGATGCTCACTGCTGTTCCAGATGCGCTGGGTGGCCTTGCGGTAGTCACCCGGCTGGGCGAAGAAGATGTTGTTCACGTAGTGCTGCGGGTTGCGGTCGTAGAGCGGGAACAGGCTGGACTGCACCTGCACCATCAAGCGATGGCCGGGCTGCAGCGTCTGGTTCACATTCGGAAGATCGAAGCTGTAGCTCAGCGGTGCATCGGGCGTGATCGCCTTCGCCTGGCTGAAGCTCTCGCGGTAGCGGCCACGGAAGATGGTGACGGCCAACGGTAGCTGGTAGCCAGCCATCTTCGGGTTGTCGGGATACTGATCCGGATAGACATCGATCAGCTTGACCACCCAGTCGCTGTCGCTACCGCTTGTGGAAGCGCTCAGTTGTACCTGCGGAATGCCGGCCAGCTTCATCGGCTTGTCCAGCACTGGCCCGGTATAGGTGAGCACGTCGGTACGCCCGTCGACGAAGCGTTGATCGCGCACCAGCCACGTGGTCCAGACATCGCGGTCACCCATGTTGACCGGACGCGGCACGAAGGGCACCGGCTTGGCGGGGTCGGAGATGTATTCCGCGTATTGCGTGCCGGTGTTGCTGCTGCTGAAGCCCAGCTGTGCATCGGCATTGAGGTAGAGCTTGTGTGCCGTGGTCGGACAGCCCTGAGCGCAGCTTTGCGGCCAGTTGTTGTAGCTGTCCCAACGGTTGCTGCCGGCGTTGTACACCCACACCGGCGGCGTGTCGGCGACCGGCGCGCCGTCCTTTAGGTATTGATCGAAGAACGGCTTGAGCACATCGCGCCGCCACTGCAATGCGGTGTCGCCGTTGAAATCCAATGCGCCGAGCGAGCTGCCGTTGTAGTTGGCGCCGCTGTGTCGCCATGGCCCGATTACCAGGAAGTTGCGCTTGTTGTCGTGGTCCTTGGGTTCCAGTGCGGCCCAGGCGGTGTGCGCGCCGTAGATGTCTTCCTGGTCCCACAGGCCTTGTTCCCACATGGTGGGAACGGTGATCGCCGGTAGCTTGGCCAATAGTTTGTCCAGCGCCTGCTGCTGCCAGAACGCGTCGTAGGCGGGGTGCTCGCTGACCTTGTGCCAGGCCGGGATCTGCTCCAATCCCAGCGTCTTGGCGAAGGCGCCCACCGAGCCTGCCTGCAGGAAGCTGCTGTAGTCGTCGCCGCTTGGCATGGCGACTTTCGCGCCGGCGCCGCGTGCGGTCATCTGCCCGCTGAAATAGCCCAGGTTCACCTGCCGATAGGCGCCGTGCTGGAACCAGTCATCGCCCATCCAGCCGTCGATCATCGGACTCTCCGGCGCAGCCACTTTCAATGCGGGATGCGGATCGAGCAGCGCCATCACCACGGTGAAGCCTTCGTAGGAGGAGCCGAGCATGCCGACCTTGCCATTGGACTCGGGCAGATGCTTCACCAGCCAATCGATGCTGTCCCAGGCATCGGTACTGTGGTCGATCTTGCTTGGGTTGAGCGGACCGCGTGGCGGCCGCGTCATCACGTAGTCGCCTTCCGAGCCGTACTTGCCGCGCACATCCTGGAACACGCGGATGTAGCCATCCTCGGCGAACATGGTGTCGCCCTGGGCGAGGGCATCGACCAGGCGCGTTGCGCCGGGTGTGCGATCAACCCGGCCAGCCGCGTTGTAGGGCGTGCGGGTGAACAGGATGGGCGCGTTGTGCACGCCCTTGGGAATCATGATCACGGTATAGAGCTTGACCCCATCGCGCATCGGGATCATCACCTCGCGCTTCTCGAAGTCACGCGCTGGCTGCGGAGCGACGAATTTCCTGCCGGTGATATCCGGCGTCATCGGCGTGACCTGCGCGGCTGCCGTCGCAGCTGTTGCAAGCGTGGTGATGGCGGCGATGGCGACGGCGAGAGTCTGGATCCGCATTGCTCTACCTCAGGCGCTGGGGGCAAGCGCTGACGCTATGCCTGTGTAGTGGTGGTTACACATGGCAAAGGTCATGGGGTGGGCTGAAGCAGCAGATGAAGCAAGGCAAGAGCGACCCCTCCCCAACCCTCCCCTGCGCTACGCGCAAGGGAGGGGGTAAAAGCGGCGCCGCGTTGATCTGGCGGAGCGCAGCCAACAGCCCCCTTCCTTGCGCGCAGCGCAGGGGAGGGTTGAGGAGGGGTGCTTTTGAGCTGTTGCTGTTGCCTTCACCAGCAAACAACCCAACACCCATCACCCAGCAAGCAACTCCACATGCTCCCCAGCCGGCCCACGCAGGCTGCGGCGCTCACCGGCATCCATCACCATCCAGCCGGCTTCAGCCAGCACAGCAGCATCCACCGCCGGTAAGCGCAGACCAAGGCTGTACTGGCCCGCATGCCGCAGCTTGGTCGAGGCAGGCAGATCCACCTGGTCTATCTCCACCATGCACTGGCCCGGCATCGGCACCACCGCCACCGGATAGCGCCCTTCCAGCGCCCGGCCATAGGCACGATTGAGCACGGTGATCCTGGTATCAAATGCCCAGCCCTTGGCGCCCAACAATGCAGACCAGGCGCGTTGCGAGGCCTCGCGGTCCGGCGTCGTCATCACTCCGATGAAGGTTTTGGCAACTGCAGCGTTCGTCATCGGCAAATCAAACGGTGGCACCGCTGCCTTTATCTGGGTGAGGTAAAGCAGTTCGCCACACGGACCCAGCACCTGTGCCGCCCGGATTGCTTCACTGAGTTCCAGATTGGCGGCTGGTCCCACGACCTTGAACGGCGCGTGCAGGCCGGCTGCCAATGCATCGATGTCGCCGACCAGCACTTCCAGTGACAACCAGCCGTGCCGGAACATCGGCTCAGCCACGATGGCATCTGGATCTTCGATCACCCGCAGCACTGCTTCGCCAGCACTGTTGGCCAGCCATGCAGACGCTGCACCGGTCAGATCCAGCAGATCGAGTGCAGCTGCATCCTCGGCGCTGAGCGTTGCACGTTGCTGCACCTGCATCGCCAGTTGCGCGACGTAGGCATCACAGACCTGTTGCAGGTCCGGGGCGATCAAGGTGGCATGGACGATGCCTTGTTTCATTGGCGACGCTCCGCGGCGAGCTTGCGTTGCAGCCATGGCATCAGGCCACCACCGGCAACGATTTCCATCAGTTCAGGCGGGATCTTCTCACAGCTGAATTCAACGCCCGTGCTGTGATTGATGATGCGCCCCACAAGCGGGCGCACCTCCAGCTCATCGCCGCGTGATGCTTCCAGTGTTGTACAAACCAACGCGGGCACGCCGAGATTCAGTGCATTGCGGTAGAAGATGCGTGCGAATGACCTGGCGATGATGGCGCCGACGCCGAGCTCGGCCAGTGCCTGCACCGCCTGTTCGCGCGAGGAGCCAATGCCGAAGGACTCGCCGCCCACCACGATGTCGCCGCGCCTTACTTCGCTGGCGAAAGCCGGGTCCACCGCTTCCAGGCAGTGGCTAGCGAGCACGTGCATCGGCTCACGCATGTACGGGCCGGGCGCCAGTACATCGGTATCGATGCGGTCGCCAAACACGAAGGCCTTGCCACGAACGTTCAAGCGTTTTCTCCCAGCAGTTCGCGCGGGTCGCAGATTTCGCCCTTCACCGCAGCGGCGGCAACGCTGTATGGCGAGCCCAGGTATACCTGGGCCTCGGCCGAGCCCATCCGGCCCTTGAAGTTGCGTGCGGTTGTGGACATGCAGACCTCGCCGCTGCTGAGCATGCCTGCACCCATGCCGGCACAGGCGCCGCAGCCGGAGGGCAGCAGGATCGCACCGGCTTCGGTCAGCGTTGCCAGCGTGCCTTCGGCCGCGGCCTGTGCGGTCATTGCCACCGAGGCAGGCGCGATCAGCAGGCGCGTGCCTGCGGCGATCCTGCGGCCTTTCAATACCTCGGCTGCCATGCGCAGGTCGGTGAGCTTGGCGCCGGTGCAGGCACCGATATAGGCCTGGTCGATGTGCACCTTGCCGTGCTCACCAACCGGGCGGCTATTGGCCGGGCTGTGCGGTGCGGCCACATGTGGCGCGATCTGCGCGGCGTCGTAACGGTAGTGGTGCAGGTAGTTGGCGCCAACGTCGCTGCGCCACTGCGCCAGCTCACCATGGAAGGGCTTGCCGGCCTGCTCGAGTGCGGCAAGCGTGGTCGCGTCGGGTTCGACGATGCCGGTTTCGGCGCCGAGTTCGGCGGCCATGTTGCACAGGGTCAGGCGCTCGTGCATCGGCATCGCCTGCACCGCGCTGCCACCGTATTCGAACACCTGGCCCTCGTTGCCCATGCCGTGTTGGCCACACAGCATCAGCATCACGTCCTTGGCGCTGACGCCGGTGCCGAGCAGGCCGTCGAGCTGCACGCGCGTCGTCTGCGGTACACGCAGCCATACTTCGCCGGTCACCAAGGCGCCGGTGATGTCGGTGGCGCCCATGCCGACCATGAAGGCGCCGAACGCGCCGCCGCTGGGCGAGTGCGAATCACCGCCGACGCAGAACATGCCTGGCTGCACATGGCCGTGTTCCTGCAGCACCACGTGGCAGATGCCGAGCATGTCGTAATGGGTGACGCCGTGCGCCTGCGCCCAGCGGCGGGTGAGGGCGAGGATGTCGGCGCTCTCCATGTCCACCGCCGGCACGAAGTGATCGGAGACCACGACGACCTTGTTCGGGTCCCATACCTTGGCACCGAGTTTTTCCAGCCGCGAAGCGACCCGACGCGGACCACCGGAGTCATGCATCATCAGCAGGTCGAGCCGGGCGGTGAGGATCTCACCAGCGCGCACCGTTTCGCGCCCACAGGCACGGGCGAGGATTTTCTCGGCAAGCGTTGCAGCCGCACTCGTACTGAGGGTCGCACTCAAGCGCGGGTCTCCGGGATGTTGGTTTCGTAGTCCATGCGCATCTGGTAGCGCAGCTGGTCGGGGCGATACTGGATTTCCAGCAGGTCCTGCAGTTGCTGCTTGGCATCGAAGGAGCGCCGGTCCAGCGTCATCACCGCCTGCCCGGTCGACATCTGCAGGTGCATCGCCGCCAATGCATCGATGCGTGCGGCGGAGACGGTCTGCTGTACTTTCACCACCTCGATGCCACAGCGGCGGAACAGTTCGATGCGTGAGCCATAGGCCAGGTTCTCGGCGTTGAACTCAGGATGTGCAGTGCGGGTCCAGCTGCTGTAGTAGCCGAACGGATGGCCATGGCGGCTGCGTACGCGTACGCAGCGCACCAGTGTCTGTCCGGGTTCACTGCCGAACAGTTCGCGGATCGGCTGCGGTGGCAACACGCGTTCCCAGCCGAGCAGGCGGACCTGGGTATTGCCTGCCAGCGTGTCCAGGCTATGCAGCAGTTCGCCCAGTGGCGTCTTCAGCGGCATTGGGATGGTCGAGCTGCGCGCGCCGCCGCCGACCACACGGGTGCCGCGGCCACGCTGGCGCACCAGCAGGCCGTCGCTGGCCAGCACTTGCAGGGCCTGGCGCACGGTCACCCGCGAGATGCGCAGGCGCTTGGCCAGTTCCTCTTCGCGGGGCAGCTGTTCGCCGTCGCCGATCTCGCCGCGCTCGATCAACCCGCGCAGGAAGCCCTGCAGCTGGTGGTAGAGCGGCGCGTGCACGTCGCGGCGGAGGATGCCCTCCAGGGATTGGGTGGTGAACGGGTCCACGGCTGGTGTCTGGCGGGTTCAGTATAATCTTAATGATATATCTATATAACTATATTTGAGGCCGACCGCAATCCATCCGCGGGGGCTACATCCGGCGCCCGGTCTGTGCCATTCTTTGTCCGGACATTAATCCAGTGGCATGCGTTCCCCGTTCACCCTTTCGCAACAGGTGTGCCGATGAAACGTTTCTACCCGTGGCTGATCTGCATCGTGGCCATGTTGATGCTGGCGATCTCCAATGGCATGACCATGACCGGGATCACCGCCTTCGATCCGTCGCTGCTGGACGAGTTCGGCTGGAGCCGTGGCCAGCTGAAGTTCCGCGACATGTTCAACCTGTTGCTGGCGGCGTTGTTGTCACCCTTTGTCGGTGCATTGATCGACCGCGTCGGTGTGCGCAGCCTGGCCTTGTTTGGCAGCCTGCTGCTGGCCGCGTTGTACGCGGCCTATTCACAGGTGCATTCCATCGCCCACGTCTACCTGATCCATGTCGGTTTTGCCGCGGTGGTGGTCAGCAGCGGCCTGTGCGTGGCGGTGATCATGGTGTCGCAGTGGTTCCAGACGCGGCGCGGCACGGCGTTGGGCATCGCGCTGGTGGGTAGCAGCCTGGGCGGCATGCTGGTGCCCAAGATCATCATCGCCTTGTTGCCCGAGCATGGTTGGCGCGGCAGCTTCCTGCTGATGGCGGTGATACCCGTGGCCTTGTTCGTGCTGTGCCTGGCACTGGTGCGCTCGCCTGGCGGCAAAGGCCTGCGCCCCTGGGGAGATGGCCAGGCAAGCAACAACAGCGCACCTGGCCGCGCCTGCAGCTTGCCTGACCTGAGCTACCGGCAGGCGCTGCGCACCCGCACGTTCTGGGCACTGGCGGTAGTGGCGGTGACCACGTTCTGGGGAATCATGTCGCTGTCCTCGCATCTGATCCTCAACATGAAGGACCTCGGTTTCAGCGGCGAACAGGCAGGTGATGGCATGTTCCTGCTGTTCGGACTGGGCATGATCGGCAAGTTCCTGTTTGGCTTTCTTGCCGACGTGACCACCTCGAAGAAAGTCTTTGTGTGCAATGTCGCCTTGATGGCGCTGGGTTCGATGATCATCGCCCTGCAGCAGCGCGAACTACTGTGGAGCGGGCTGATCGTGATGGGCCTTGGCTGGGGTGGCCTGTACGCGATCCTGCAGCTGCAGATCGTCGAGGCATTCGGGCTCAGCGCCGCAGGCAAGATCCTGGGCACGATTTCCTTGATGGACGCTACGTCCGCCGGGCTGGGGATCTGGCTGACCGCGGTGATGTTCGATCACTTCGGCAACTACCACGTTGCCTTCACCGTGATCGCGGTGCTGGTGGCGATTGGGCTGCTGGCCTCGTTCTTCGTGCGTGATGAGCGGCGGCTGGCGTTTGCAGGAGCAGCGGGCGAGAGTGCGAAAGCAGATTCGGTCGTCGCGCGTGGGGTGGCTTGAGGGCGCGAAGGCACCCTGCAACCCGTAGGACGGTATGCACTGTAGGAGCGGCGTCAGCCGCGAAGCTGATATTGCTGGAGCGCTCGGCATACCTGCCATCCGATGATGCCCCTGCTTCGCGGCTGACGCCGCTCCTACAATGCCCAGCCAGCTTCTTGTCGGGGCTGGGGATGGAAAACGACAAAGGCCCGCGCAAGCGGGCCTTTGCTGTTCACAGCATGCATTGCAACTCAGAACGGCTTGAGCTTGCCCAGCGCCATGATCACCAGAATGATCAACCAGATGCACAGCACCGGGATCTTCACCCGCGCCACCAACTGCTTGAGCGACTGTTGCTCGGCATCGCTTGCGCTACCGGTCACCACTTTTCCAAATAAGGGGCCAAACGGGCGCAACTGGATGCGCACCAGCAATCCCATGCTGATGATGCCGGCAAACAGGATGAGCTTGGCGCCAAGCCAACGGCTCTGCACGACGTAACCACCTTCGCCCAAGGCATCGATGCCGGCCGCGACGCAGCCGATCAACACCAGCAGGCGCAGATAGAAATCAACGCGTGCGATGCGCAGGCCGCTGGCGGAATGCTCCTTGATGAAGGCTGCCCAGGCCAGGCCAAGCCACGCCAGCGCGCCCAACCACACCAGCCACAACCAGCCATCCAAGGGCAGCAGGCCGGCCTTGCTGGCAATAGTGAGGCCGGTGCCCAATGCCATGATCAGGCAGGTGCGTGGAATCATGTCCAGCAGCATCATCGCCTTGGCCGAGAACAAGCGCACCGGCAGCGGCTGCGCCGGATCGGCAATCTTGCCGGCGATGTAGAACACGCCCAGGTCGCCGCCCAGCCAATAGCCGCCGATCAACAGGTGCAGCAACAACAGCAGTTGGTAGTCCATCGTGGTCTCCAAAAGACAGCGCTCCTGCTTGGGAGCATCGTTGTCCGTAAAAGACATCGCTCCCGGTCGGGAGCGATGGGTGCAGCAAGCAGCCAGGGGTTACCAGAAGCGGTATTTGAACTCGACGCCGTAGGTGCGCGGCACGTTCGGGTAGATCACGCCGATGCCAAGCCCGGCAATATCAAAGCCACCGGTGGAATAGAACTTGTCGCCCAGGTTCTTGCCCCATGCCGCCACCGACCAGTTGGCATCACGTGGCTCATAGGAGATGCGTGCGTTGTACTCGGTGTTGGCGCGGGTCATGATCAGCCGCGAGGTGTCCTGGTTCTGGTAGTACTCATCGGTGTGGCGCGCCTGCGCGCTGAACACCAGGTCGGCATTGCCAACCGGCTGCACATAGGTGCCGGCCAGGGTCCACTGCATGTCCGGTGAACTCTTCATCGAGCGGCCCTTGAAATAGGCGGCATTGACCGGCGCGTAATCCTTGTACTCGCCGTCGATGGTGCCGATGCTCGCATCCACGCGCAGCTTGCTGGTCAGCTGCGCCTGCGCTTCGACCTCGATGCCCTGGATCAGTGCGCCGGTGGCGTTGGTCATCACGAACACGCCGTCCGAGTTGACCGCGGTCAACTGGATGCCGTCGTAATCCAGCCGGTAGTAATCGGCGTTCAAACGCAGGCGGTTGTCCCATAGCGTGGATTTCACGCCAACTTCGTAAGCACGCAGCGTCTCCGCGTCGACCGGCGTCACCGTGGCATAGGTGGTGCCGCGGCCGTTGAAGCCGCCGCTCTTGAAGCCGGTGGTGACGCTGGCATAGCCCATCACGTTGTCGCTGAAGTCATACGACAGCAGCACTTTCCAGTCGGGCCGGTTCCAGCTCTTCTCCAGCGCCTTGCTGTAGTTGGGGTCGCCATTGGCCTTCACCGAGCGCACCGAGAAGTCCTTGTTCTCGTAGCTGTAGCGACCGCCAAGGGTCAGGGTCAGCTTGTCGTTGAACTTGTAGTCGCCCTGCGCATACAGCGCATAGGCAGAAGTGTCCTGCTCGACGAAGTTGGTACCGCCACGGGTGAAGATGTCGTTGCGGGTCGGCTGGTTGTTGTGCTCCCAGAAGGCGAACACACCGGCCACCCAGCTGAAGGGGCCATCCAGCTGCGAGGTGAACTGTGCTTCATAGCCCTTCTGGTTCTGCTTCTGGTCCTGTTCCAGGTGGTAACGCATCTGGCTGGTGCCATCCACATCCATGTAGAAATGGTGCTCGAGCGTGCGGTAGTGCGCGATGCTGCGCCAGGAGAACGCGCCGAAGTCGGTTTCATTGGTCAGCGCAATGCCGAACTGGTCCAGATCGTTGATGCCGCGCGTATCGGTTTCGGTCTTGTAGTAGCTGCCCAGCTTTGGCGAGACCGTGTCGGTCGCCTTGTCCAAAGTCACCGGTGTGCCCCAGGCCGGAGTGGAACGCTCGCGCAGGCGATCGATGCTCAGCGTCGCGTAGGACGACTCGCCCCAGGTGCTGGCGAAGGCCAGGCGCCCGGCCAGTACGTCCTGGTCGTTGACCCAACGGTCATTGGTGATGTCATGCATGATGCCGTCGCGGTTCCGACTCAGCACCGCGGCCGAGACGTCCAGGGTTTCGCCGATGCGGGTGGTGAACATCGCGCGGCCATCGAGGCGACCGAAGTTGCCGATGCTGCCGTCGAAACTGAGCTTTTCCTCGCCGGTCGGCTTCTTCGAGATGTAGCGGATTGCGCCGCCGGTGGCGTTGCGACCGTACAGCGTGCCCTGCGGGCCGCGCAGCACTTCGATGCGGTCCACGTCGTAGAGGTCGAACATCGCGCCGTTCTGGCGGGCGATGTAGACGTCGTCGATGTACAGCGCAACCGCCGGGTCGTTGGTGAACATCGACTCGTCGGCACCAACGCCGCGCATGATGATCTTGGCGCCCGAACTGGTGCCGGTGTTCTGTTCGATGATGATGTTGGGCGTGGTGAACTTGATGTCATCCACGCGCTTGATCTGCATGCGGTCCAGTGCCGGACCACTGATCACGCTCATGCTCAGCGGGGTCTTCTGGACCTGTTCCTCGCGGCGCTGGGCGGTCACGCTGACCTGGTCGAGCTGCACAGCTTCCTTGTCGGACGACTGGGCGTAGGCATCGCCGCTGCCGATGGCCGTCATGATCGCAACAGTTAACGCACTCCGGTACAGAACATCTTTCATGACTCGCCTCGTAGCGTGATGAAGGAAAAGCTCGTTCGGGTGGGGGCAGGCAAGGATATATAGATATATCAATGCTTCCTAAGGAGTATTCCGCCATTTGTCCGGACAATCAACAGGACTATTGCAGTTTTTTAACGCCGCCTATCAGGCCTTTGAAATCAATGCATCCGATTGAAATAGATGGATTTTTAAAATATGAATGCGCAATATCATTTGTCCTATAGGTGTGGTCGATAGGTCATTTGCAGCAATTGCCGCAAACGCAGCAAACAAGCCAATCGAACTGATCGGCAAGTGGATTCGCATGCAGGCTTGAATTGTTTATTGATATAACAATAGGCATTGCAGCCACGGTGATCACCTCCATGCAGAGCGCCACTTCCGTCCGTCGCCAGTTCATCCGCATCGGTGAGCGCACCGTGCATTACCGCTATGCAGGGCAGGGTCCGGTGCTGGTGTTGTTGCATCAGTCGCCGCAGAACTCACGCATGTGGTTGCAGATGATCGAGCGCTTTGCCGATCGTTATACGGTGATTGCACCGGACACGCCGGGCTTCGGTTATTCCGATCCCTTGGCGGATGCGGAACCTGGCATTGATCGCTTCGCCGAGGCCACGCTGGAGTTTGCCGATGCGCTGGGCATCGAACGTTTTGCGCTGTTCGGCATGCACACCGGCGGTTTGATCGGCATGCATCTGGCGTGGATTGCGCCACAGCGCCTGCATTGCCTGATCATCGATGGCTACGCGCTGTTCAATGATGCCGAACGCGCACGCTACGGTGACAAGTACCTGCCACCATTCGCGCCTACATGGGACGGCGCGCACCTGCGCTGGCTGTGGTCACGCATGCGCGAACAGCTGTACTTCTTCCCTTGGTGCGATCCTTCCGCCGAGTGTGCGATTGCCCTGCAGCCGTATAGCGCGCAGGGCACGCATGAGGCGGCGATGGACATACTCGACGTCGGCGACAACTACCGCAGCGGCTACGGCGCTGCGTTCCGCTACAGCGAGCGCCAGCGTGTTGGCGAGCTGCGTTGTCCGACCTGGTTGGTTTACCGGCATGACGATGTGTTGTTGAGCCATCGACAGCGCCTGCCGGTGTTGCCGGACAACGTGGTCAGCGTGGAAGAGCCCGAAGGTGTCGACGGCCTGCATAGGCGCATGGACGCAATCCTGCAGCAATGCGCACTGCCGCCATCAATGCCGGTGGCACTGGCTGCGCGCGAGGTGCAGGGCTGGTCGCGACGCATCGTCAACACGCCAGTGGGCGAGGTGGCCGTGTGGTTGCGACGCGGCGGTGCCGATGCGGTACTGCATATCCATGCGCCAGGGCAGGCACCGACACGGCCGCAGAGCCTGCAGCTGGATGCACGCACTCAAGTAGTGATTGAACTGCCCGGTCATGCCGGCTCGGCCGAAATCACCGCGCCGCTGACTGCAGACACCATGCAGGCCGCGCTATGCGCCGTGCTCAACGATCTTGTGCCTGCACAATCAGTTGCCGTGCATGCGCATGAAGCTGCAACAGCCTATGTACCCGCGCTGGCCAAGTGGTTGGGATCGCGATTGAGAGAAGTGGTGCTGCATAGGCCCTGGCTGTTGGAGACCGACGAGTGCGCCTGCTTGCTGGCGCAGCTGCCCGACCCCGCCGTGCACGCGGCGGGTGGCCATATGGCCGAGGCCTGGCAATGGGAGCGGGAACGGCATCTGCTGTGGCCGTGGCTGGCCCCGAGCGCTGCTGCGCGAAGACTGGTGGCCGGGCCGAATACCGCGCAGGTGCATGCCAATGTGGTCGAACTGCTGCGTATCGGTGCGCAGTTGCCGATGCTGTTTGCAGGGCTTGCAGTGGCAGACAGCGCGCAGCAGCTGTTGGCTCTACAGGTGCCGGTAACGCTGCATGCCGATGCACAGGACGACTATCTGGGGCGTACGGCGGCACTGGCGCAGCGCTTGGCGGCACGCTGATCTGGCGCTGTGCAGTCGCCTTGCGGCGGCTGCACCATCGCTGCGTCAGCTTGGCTGCAACAACTCCAGCTGCTCGCCATCCGGGCCCAGCAGGGTGGCGATGGCGCAGTGTCCAAAGCCAGGCACATCCAGTGCATCGCGTGCGATCAACCGCGCACCCAGTTGTTGCAGCATCACGACATCGGCATCCAGCGCATCACTAAGCAGGCTGGCCGAGAGGATGCCGATATTGGGCGGCACCGCGATGTCACGCAGCGGCGCATCGGGCAGGTGCTGCATATCGAGATAGGCGAACATCTCCACGCGGCCCGGCACGATGTGGCCGTCCTTTATCAGGTTGACGTTGTGGATGCGCACCGGCCGGTCGGTGCCGAGCAGGGTCTGCAGCTCGGGGAAATCGAGTACGCGGTCGAACAGCACCTCGAAGCCCAGTGCCTTGTAGAACGCTACCGAGCGCGGGACGTCGCGAGTGGCCAGGGCAATTGTCTGCACCACGCTGACATCGGTGTTCAACGGGCCGCGCAGCTCGCCGCCGCGTTCGTAGGAGAACACGTCCAGGCGGATGCCGTCGGGATCGTCGTTGATCGAGTCGCGGACCGCGACCTCGTCGGTGACTTCCCAGTAGCTGGGTTCATGCGCGCTGCTGCCGCCGGCTGCGGTGATTGCCTGCATCGTTGCCAGGGCATCGCGGCAGCGGAAGTTGAGTGCGTAGTAGCCGCTGCCGTTGTAGAGGTTGTCTGCGTTCCACAGCCGTTGCCCGGTTTCGTCGAAGGCCAGCAGCCGGATTCTGCCCAAGCCGGAGTCGTCGGGCGCGATGACGGCGTATTCGCCGCGCAGCTTGGGATCGAAACGCCATAGCGGCGCAAGTTCCGTGGCGAGCGTACCGCGTGTCTGCACGCGGTAGCCGAGTGCGTTCTCATAGAAGGCGCAGGCTCGCTGCAGATCGCTTACGCCAAGGGTGACTGCCTTCACTTCGGACAACATGCCGGACTCCTGGATCAGGAACGTGGAAAGGTCATACCTGTTCCGATCCTGCAATATGTCCGGACAAATTGTCCAGTGAAGCTGGTCTGGTAGAGGCAGGTGTAGTGCCGAGCCATGCTCGGTAAGGGGCGTTCCCCATGTAGTGCCGAGCCATGCTCGGCAGGGGCATCACCGGTAAAGCTCCAGCCGAGCATGGCTCGGCTCTACAGGGGTACCGCCGGTAAAGCCTCAGCCGAGCATGGCTCGGCTCTACACGGCCTGGCTGCCTTCAATCATGCCCGCCGGCATCCACATCGAGGGTCATCTGGTAGGTGAACTGGTCCGGCCGGTACTGCACGCTCAGCAGATCCACCATGTTGCCGTCGCCGTCATACGAGCGGCGCTCCAGCGCCAACAGGGCGGTGCCCGGCTCGACCTTCAGGTGCAGGGCGGCAATCGCATCGGCATTGACCGCCGACAGCACCTGCTCCACCTGCTTTATCTGGATGCCAGCTGCCTGGAACAGCTTCAAACGCGAGCTGTTGGACAGCTTGGCTTCGCTGAAATCCGGATGATCGGTGTTGGTCCAGCTGTTGTAGTAGCCAAACGGGGTATCGCCGCGCAGACGCAAGCGGATCGCATGTACCAGCAGTTCACGCGGGCCGGTGTCGAACAGTGCCCGGATCGGCTCCGGTGGCACCGCGCGGCGGAATTGCAGCAACTGCACCTTGGTGTGCTCGGCCAGCACTTCCAGGCTTTCCAGCAGCCCGGTCAGCGGGCTGTGCATCGGCTTGGGCCGGGAGCGGTGGATGACGTGGGTGCCTTTGCCGCGGCGGCGCTCGACCAGGCCCTCGGCGGCCAGCTCGTCCAACGCCCGCTTGGCGGTGATGCGGGACACACCAAAGCCATCGGCCAGGTCGAACTCGGTGGGGATGCGGGCGCCGCGCGGGATCTCGCCATTGAGGATGCGGTCGCGCAGCAGACTGAACATCTGGTGGTAAAGCGGCGTCGGCAAGTCATTGCGCAACAGCTTGTGCGCGTTGGCACTCAATAGTGTGGCCAGTGTGTCTTGGGACATCTCGCTTCACCCTCCTTTGGCTTAATGCTATAACGATAGAACAAATAGGATAGGCCATGGTCACTGAAGAAACCGTGATTTGCTGGAGCCGTGACGGTGCGCTAGCCCGCATCGGCATCCACCGACCCGACAAGCGCAACGCCCTGGCCACCCGCCACTGGGCGGCAATCGAGGCCGCACTGGACGAAATCGCCGCCAGTGACGCCCAGATCGTGGTGGTGTCGGGCGTGCCGGGGGCCTTCAGTGCCGGCGCCGATATCGACGAACTCGGCCAGTTGCTCACCGCTCCGGCCGCCTTTGCCGCCAACAACGCCCAGGTCCAACGCACCCAACTCAAGCTCCAACGCCTGCCGCAGACCACGCTGGCCGTCATCGACGGTGCCTGCGTGGGCGGCGGCCTTGGCCTGGCCCTGGCCTGTGACCTGCGCCTGGCCAGCAGCCGCAGCCGGTTCGCTATCACCCCAGCCAAGCTCGGTTTAGTTTACAGCGCCGATGACAGTCGCCGGTTGCTCAACACGGTCGGCATGGCCCGCACCCGCGAAATGCTGCTTACCGGCCGCCTGCTCGATGCCGCCACCGCGCTGGACTGGGGCTTGATCAACCAAATGGCGGGCGAAGCAGGCATCGAAGCGCTGGAGCAGGCACAGGTGCAGCAGCTGCTGGCCACCTCCGGCCAGGCCAGGCGCGCGATCAAGACCGTGCTTGGCCACCTCGGTGGCGATGCCAGCATCAGCCTGGCCCAGGCCGACGCCGCCTTCAACGACGCCTTCAGCAGCAGCGACTTTGTCGAAGGCGCCGCTGCCTTCCTGGAAAAGCGCGCTCCACGTTTCAAATGAGTTCTCCAAATGAGCTCTCCAGCACAGCCCTCCAATCGAGCCTGCCATGACCGCCTACCTGATCATCGAAGCGCACATCACCGATCCGCAGGGTTTCGCTGCTTACGCCCGCGCAACGCCTGACGTCGCAGCACGCTACGGCGGGCAGTATCTGGTCATGGGCGGTGCCCAGCAGAGCCTTGAAGGCGAACACGCACCAGCCCGCACCGTGATCTCGCAGTGGCCAGACCGCGCTGCAGCGTTGGCCTTCTGGCACAGCGCCGACTACGCCGCGATCAAGCCGCTGCGCGCCGGCACCGGCAACTTCCGCGTGCTGCTGGCCGATGGCGCGCAGACGCAAGCCCTCAACGACACCGCAACCGAAGGTAAGGCCCCATGATCGATGCATATCGTGCGCTGGCGCTGCAGACCACCTGCCGCGCCATCAATGCCTGCGCCACGCCGGCCGACGCCGCTGCCGCGGTGGCGGACAATATCGAACGCGTAGGCCGGCAGATCCGCGCCTCCAAGGCCTTCATCGGCGCCGACCTGAAACTGGTGGTGCTGCCGGAGTATTTCGCCACCAGCTATCCGCTGGGCGACACCATTCCCGGCTGGGCGGCCAAGGGCTGCTTCTCGATGGATGGCAGCGAGTATGAGCAGCTGGGCCGCATCGCCCAGGACAACGGCGTCTACCTGTGCTCCAACGCCTACGAGCGCGATCCCAATTTCCCCGAGCTGTACTTCCAGTCATCGGTGATCCTGGACGACAGCGGCAACCAGATCCTGCGCTACCGCCGGCTGATCTCGCTGTACGCACCCAGCCCGCATGATGTCTGGGACAAGTACCTGGATGTATATGGCATCGACGGCGTGTTCCCGGTTGCGCGCACACCGCTCGGTCGTCTGTCCTGCATCGCCTCCGAGGAAATCCTGTATCCGGAGATCGCGCGGGCAATGGGCCTGCGCGGTGCGGAAGTCATCCTGCATTCCACCAGCGAAGTCGGCAGCCCGGAGCTGACGCCCAAGGACATCGCCAAGCGCGCCCGCGCGCTGGAAAATATGGCCTATGTGGTCTCGGCCAATACCGCCGGTATCAGCGGCGTGGATATTCCGCTCGGCAGCGCCGATGGCATGAGCAAGATCGTTGATGACCAGGGCCGGGTGCTGTCCGCTGCCGGTACCGGCGAGTCGATGGCGGCGTACGCCGATCTGGACATCGCCGGCCTGCGTCGTCGTCGCCTGCGCCCGGGCATGGGCAACTTCCTGTCGCGCCTGCCGCAAGGGGCGATCAATGCCGGCTTGGCCAGCACCGCCTTGAAGCCCAATGCGCTGCTGGACGGCGAGAGTTTGAAGATCCCGCAGCGCGCCGACTTCGCCGCGCGCCAGAAAGCCACCCTCGATGCACTGCTGAGCGCCGGAGTACTGGGCAATGACTGAAGCCACCACGCTGCCACTGCGCAATCCGCGCAGCGGGCTATCCGACGGCGAACTGCCGATCACGTCTGCCGCCGAGGTTGCAGCGTTGGGCGCGAGCCTGCGCCAAGCGCAGATGGGCTGGGCTGAGCGCAGCATCGAAGCGCGCTGCGCATGCCTGGATGCTCTGGCCGATGCGCTGGTCGCACGCCGCGACGGTTTCCTCGACGTGCTGCTGGCCGATACCGGCCGCTGGCACGAATCGCAGATTGAAGTGGATGGCACGGTCGCCGCGATTCGCCGCTGGGCGCAGCAGGCCGCAGGTTGCCTCGTGGAAAAGCCGGCCCAGCCGGAAGCCATTCCTTTCATCCACAGCCAGCAGACCTGGGTGCCGTATGCGGTGGTGGGCGTGATCAGCCCATGGAACTTCCCGCTGATGCTGACCCTGATCGATGCGGTACCGGCGCTCGCTGCCGGCTGCAGCATCCTGGCCAAGCCAAGCGAGGTCACTTCGCGCTTCGTGCCGCTGCTGCGTGAGGCATTGGAGGACGCAGGCTTGGCGGATGTGTTCAAGCTGGTCACCGGTGCCGGCGCTACTGGCCAGGCGGTGATCGAAGCCAGCGACCAGATCTGCTTCACCGGCTCGGTCGCCACCGGCCGCAAGGTTGGCGAAGCCTGTGCGCGGCGCTTCATACCCGCGTCGCTGGAGCTGGGCGGCAAGGACCCTGCGCTGGTCTTGTCCGATGCCAATATCGAACATGCCGCACGCGCCCTGGCATGGGGCAGCTTCGTCAACGGCGGCCAGAGCTGTATGTCGATCGAGCGCGTATACGTGGAAGCGCCGGTGGCCGATGCCTTCATCGCGGCACTGGTGAAGGAAGCTTCAGCGCTGGAGCTGGCGTGGCCGGATCCGAAGCAGGGCCAGATCGGTCCAGTGATTGCCGCCTCACAGGTCGAACTGGTCCGCGCGCAGCTTGCCGATGCCAAGGCCAAGGGCGCGCGTGCGCTGACCGGCGGCGAACTGATCGACCATGGTGGCGTCTGGTGCCCACCAACGGTGCTGGTCGATGTCAGCGACGAGATGGCCGTGGTCGCCGATGAAAGCTTCGCCAGCATCCTTCCTGTGATGGTTGTGGCCGATGAAGCCGAGGCCATCGCGCGTGCCAATGCAACCGAATTTGGTTTGTCGGCAGCGGTGTTCACGCAAAGCCCCGAGCGCGCGCAGCGGGTAGCGCGTCAGCTGCAGGCCGGCGGCATCTCGATAAACGACGCCTGCCTGACCGGCATGGTGCAGACCGCCGAGAAGCAGAGCTTCAAGCTCTCCGGCATGGGTGGCTCGCGCATGGGCACGGCATCGATCCGTCGCTTCGTGCGTGCACGCGCGCTGCTGATCAATACCGGTACCGCATCGCCATGGTGGTTCCCGGCAGCGTGATGCGCTGCCTCAGCACACCAGCACGAATTGGCCGAGGAAAATGCCGAAGCCGAGCATCCACATCGCCAGCATGGCCGGAATGCTGGCAATGCGCAGTAACCAGCGCGGGCGCACCTGTGCATTGCGGGTAGCACGGAAGATCAACACCACCAGCAGGATCCCGCCGATTACGAACAGCGCGAATACCGACCAGCCGAGCAGCCAGAAGCCGGTGGATTTCCCGCCGAACTCCTGCGGGCACTGAGCCATCGCCATCGCCAGTGGCGACGACAGGTAGAGGGCGGCGGCGAACAGTGAGCGGATCAAGCCGGGTGAAGCAAGAGACATGTGGACGAGTCCCCGAATGGATGCGTCAGGGGATGATCCTGCCACAACTCGTGTTCAGAGCGCCTACACGCCCGGCTTCACGCAGCAGTGCAGGTCCCGCGACTGCTTGATGTCAGGTAGCAAGGTGGCCGGTGTAGCGATCGTTGTCGACGGCTTCATGCCGGCTTGTAGACGCTGACGACCACGATCGCTGCGATGAACAACCACAACACAGCCAGCACCGATGTGGCCTTGACGTAGGTCCGGCGGATGGTGGCATTGCTGGCATCATCCGGGCCCACCTGTGCCATCAGCCTCCAGGTGCTGAAGTGACTGATCAGGGCCAGGCGGATGCCCACCCCGGCGGCCATCACGCCGGCAAACAAGGCGAGCTTCCAGCGCAGCCACAGTGGCATATCCCAACTGCCACCGATCAGGCCGCTGGCCAGGCAGAGCAGCACGGCCATGAACACGTAGCGCGAGGCGCGATCAACGGTTCCCAGCATGCTGCCAACGCGTCCATGTCGAAGCCGGTGCGCGGCTTCCACAAAGCCAAGCCACAGCACGCACAGCACAGCGGCCACGGTGGCGGTTGCCGCCGCGCCGGGTATCAGGCCGTACAGCGCGGCCAGGGAGACACCCAGGCCGGCCTGCAGCACCAGCGCGTAGCGCACGTGTTGATCGACATGCATCACATGCTCCATCAATCGGCTGCGTTCGGCGAAAGGTGTCTCCGTGCTGTAGCAGACGTAACGGTAAGTGCTGTTGATCACCAGCTCCGAGCCCAGCCAATAGCCGAGCACGGAGATATGCGCGACCAGCAGGATCTGCAGCAGCACCTCAGTGCTCCAGCACGTGGTAACTGGTCAGCTCATAGGCGGTCTGCATATAGCCGGTGACGCTGGCGCGCAACAGGATGTAGTGCTCGTCGGCGGTCACCCACAGATCGTAGTCCGGGTGCTCTTCCGGCATGCCGACATCGAGGATGCGGAAGTGTCGGGCCTTGAAGCGGCCGGCGATGACGTCGATCTCTTCCTCGCCAACGTATTCGATGGCCAGTTGCACCGGGTAAAGCATCGGCCCGGTCGCACCACGATGGTCGGGCGAGGACAGCAGCATGAAGAAGTGCTGCTTGCCCGGCCCCTGCGTCAGGTCGTACAGCGACATGGCGCAGGCATCGTTGATGATGGCGTGGTTGCCGAAGGCGCGTAGCGGCGCCTGCAGCGGGAAGCGCTGGGAGATGCGTCCCTCCACCGTGGTGGCGGATTCGCATTGCGCTTCGTTGGCGCTGAAGTTGAACCACCCCGAGCCGCGGAACTGGCCACCGACGGCGATACGCACGAAGCATTCCTGGGGCAGCTTGTCCGCGTCGACACGCAGGTTGACGTCGCGCACAACGGCGGGTGCATCGTCGATCTCGCTATGCGCGTCCAGCACGCGCGAACCGTCGCGGTGCACGTCGAGGCGGAAGCTTTCGCGGCCGCGTTCGGCACCCTGCCGGTGGCTCTGGTCGCTGGTGTACTGGATGGTGCCGGTGATGGAACGGGCGATGCCGGTCATGCCGTGGTCTCCTTGGGAAGCGGTTCGATCTGCAGGATGCTCACCGGCACATGGTCCGGGTCGTAGACGATCATTTCGCGGTACAGGCCGGCCGGTGAGCGGGCGCTTGCGATCCGCTTGGGATAGGCCAGCGGCGGTGTCAGGAATCGGCAGCCGGCTGCGCTCAGTGCGCCATGCAGTGCATCGAAGCGCTCAGTGGAGAGCACCAGCGCCGCTTGTCCGTAGGCAGGCTTGCCCAGCGGCGGTGCAAGGGTGTTCAGCGGCGTCCGGCTGATTTCGAACAGACCGACGATGACCGTCGCATCCGTGTCGGGCGCGAGCATGGCGACGCGGATGCGGCAGGCAGGTAATTGCAGCAGTCCGCCAGCCATTGGTCCTTCCATGACCTTTTCTTCGACGACCACCAACCCCAGCAGGTCGCGGTAGAAACGCAGCGATGCCTCCAGGTCCTGGCAGAACAGGGTGAAGCGCTCGAACTGAAGTTTCATGTCACTCCTCGTTGCTGCGCAGGACCGCAGCAGCACGTTCGGCCGCCGTGCTGCCAGGAAAGACTCAAGGGGCGGACAGGTATTCGATCAAGGCTTGCCGACGGGCCGGATCGGTCACTGCGATGGCCATGCGCGTGCCAGGTACGCGCTTCGTCGGCGCCGCCAGATAGGCATCGAGCTCCTGCGCATTCCAGGTGATGTCGCTGGCGCGCAGCGCTGGTGAGTAGTCGAAGCCGGGACTGCTGCCGGCTTTGCGACCAAGCAGATCATGCAGGTTCGGTCCCATCCGTTGTGGCGCACTGGCGTCGCGGCTGTGGCAGGCGGTGCACATCGCGAAGGCTTGTTCGCCGTTGATAGCGGTGGCAGCCACTTCCTCAATTGCCTTGGTTTCGGACGCAGCCGGAGCCGTGGTTTGAGCGGTCGTGGCAGCTGTCTCGCTCTGCTCGCTGCAGCCAACGGCGAGTAGCAAGGCGGCGATGATCAACATGGAGCGCATGGAAGATCCTTGCAGGAACCGGAAGGGCGTGACTGCTCATGACAAGTAGAGGGCCGCGGCGCCGATTGGAGCCGGAACGCCGCGATCTTCATCCGTGCAGTGGTTCGTATATTTGTCCGGACAAATAAATATCAGAATGCAGGCGCGAAGAAAAGCTGCAAGGTTTCATGGCGTGCGTTGGCACAAATTTGCGGTTGCTGCACTACCTCCATTGGCATCTTCTAGCCGACGAGGAAATGACATAGGCTCCAATTCAGGATTCAGACCGTTGGGGAACGCGTCATGGGTAATGCAGGGAAAGCGATGTTCCGATCCATGTTGCTGTTGGCAGGCCTGGCATGCTTTGCATGGCCTGCAGCGGCGCAGCAGGTACCGGTGGAAGCCTTTGCCAAGGCCAGCCCGTTCTCAATGCCGAGGCTGTCGCCGAGTGGTGAATACCTGGCCATGGGCACCGACTTCGGTGAAGGTACCCATGCGGTACAGATACTGCGGCTGAGCGACATGCAGCGCATGGCGGTGCTGCGCTTGCCGCGCTTTGAAAGCCCGTACCAGATCATCTGGGTGAGCGACAAACGGCTGGTGATCGCCAAGGGGCGCAAATACGGCTCGCTTGAAAAACCGGTACCGATGGGCGAGATCATCGCCAGCGATTTCGACGGCCAGAACCAACGCTACATCTACGGCTATGAGCAGCAGAATGCCGCGGCCGGCCTGGACCGTGGCTTCGGCTTCATCGAAGGCGTGGCCCACGGCAACGATGGCCACTTCTACATGCGCCAGCTAAAGCGCAGCCCAAGCAACTCGATGTTGTACCTGGTGGAAGCAGGTCAACGCCCAAGTTTCAAACTGATCGCCAGCATCAATGTGCCCAGCCTGCAGTTCGTGATCGATCGCAATGGTGTGGCACGCTACGCATGGGGACGCGACGATGACGATAACTACCTGCTGTATGCATCCGAGGACGGGCAGCGCTGGCAGCCGATTGCAGAGGAAAAAATCGGCGGCATCTGGACACCATATGCGTTCTCGGCCGACAACCAGCGCGTATATGGTCGATTCAGTCGCAATGACGGACCGACATCACTGATATCCAGCGCTGTTGACGGTAGTGACCGCGATACCTTGCTGGCAGATGGCTTCAGCAATGTGGGTTTGTCGCAATGGACGCGCTATCCGGCGGTACCCTTCGCTGCCTCGCCGGTGGCGGGGCGCCCGCAGCTGCAGTACTTCGACCCGGGCAAGCCCGAGGCGGAACTGCACAAGGCCTTGGCTGACCTGCTACCGGCACAGCACGTGACCATCGATGACGTGAGCCGCGATGGCCAGACGGTTCTGGTGCACCTGGCCAGCGACCGGGACCCCGGTGGCTGGTACGTCTTCCGGCGCGCGACCAACAAGCTGGAAAAAGTGCTGTCGCCCCGTGACGGAATCGATCCGGCGCTGATGGCCGAACGTCGCCCTGTGCGTTTCAAGGCCGGTGACGGAACGGAACTGGAGGCGATACTGACCATTCCGCGCAACAGCGAAGGCCGCAGGTTGCCAACCGTGTTGCTGCCGCACGGTGGCCCGCACGGGGTAAGCGATGATTGGTTCTACGACAACGATGCGCAGTTCCTCGCAAATCGTGGCTATCTGGTGGTGCAGGTCAACTATCGTGGTAGCGGCGGTCGTGGAAATGCATTCGAAGAGCTCGGCTACCTGCAGTGGGGAACGCGTATCCAACAGGATGTGCTGGATGGCTTGAACCATGCGGCGACCCTGGGCCTGGCCGATACCTCGCGCGTATGCAGCTACGGCGCAAGTTTCGGTGCGTACTCGGCGATGATGCTGGCCGCGCGGCAGCCCGAGCTCATCCGCTGCGCGGTGGGCCTGGCCGGCGTCTATGACCTGAGGATGATGTACAAGAAGGGCGACATCAAGGACAACGCGTACGGCCGGAACTACCTGACGCGGGTGATCGGGCGCAGCGACGAGGAATTGGCCGCCAACTCACCGACGAGCCTGGCGTCCAGCATCAAGGCACCGGTGTTCCTTGCCCACGGTGAGCGTGACGAGCGCACGCCGATTGCGCAGGCCAATGCGATGCGCGCGGCGCTGGTATCGGCCGGAAAGCCGCCGCAGTGGATGGCAGTGGCGGGCGAAGGCCATGGCTTCTACAACGACGACAACAGCGCGGCGTTCTATCGTGCGCTGGAAGCGTTCCTGGCGAAGAATATCGGCCAGTAAGCCCTTACCGGCGACGGTAGCGCTTGCGGAAAGCTGCACATCACCCCGCCCCTGGTGGCGAGGTGTATGGTGTCCGGGTCGATGAATCGCCCGGACAGGAGCACGCAACCATGATCCCGCAAGCGCATTTCGATCTCACTGGCAAAGTGGCCATCGTCACTGGCGGTGGCAATGGCATCGGCCGCGCCAGTTCCCTGATGCTGGCCGCCTACGGTGCGGCCGTGACCATTGCCGACCTGAAGCTTGCCGCTGCTGAAAAGGTGGCAGCGGAGATTGTCGCGGCCGGTGGCAAGGCCTTGGCCCTGGAGTGCAACGTACTCAAGGACGAAGACCTGGTACGCGTGGTCGAACGCACGGCTGCTGAACTTGGCGGCATCCATATTCTGGTCAACAACGCCGGTGGTGGCGGTGCAGGCCGCGAGAGCCCGTTCGAGATCAGCGTGGAGCAGTTCGAGCGGCCGTTTCGGATCAATGTATTCAGTGCCTGGCGCTTGTCGCAGCTGTGCGCGCCGCACATGAAGAAAGCCGGCTATGGTTCGATCATCAACATGTCGTCGATGAGCTCGATCAACAAGAGCCCGGCGATCAGTGCGTACGCTGCCTCCAAGGCGGCGATCAACCACATGACCGCGAATCTGGCGCACGACTATGGTCCGGCAGGGATCCGGGTCAATGCGGTGGGGCCGGGTGCGGTGCGCACTGATGCCTTGGCGACGGTGCTGACGCCGGAGATCGAGCAGCGCATGTTGTCGCATACGCCGATCAAGCGCCTGGGTGAGGCGGACGATATTGCTGGAGCGGTGCTGTATTTCGCCGCGCCGATCTCCAACTGGGTCAGTGGCCAGACCTTGTTCGTCAACGGTGGCGGTGTGCAGACGCTGGATTGAAGCGCTGCTTATTCGGGCAGCGTGGACAGGAACTCGATCACGGCCTGGCGGCGTGCCGGGTCGGAGGTTGCATTGACCATCTTGCTGCCGGGCACCTGCTTGGTCGGCGATTTGATGAAGGCATCCAGGGTCTGTGCATCCCAGGTGATGCCGCTGGCCTTCATTGCGTCGGAGTAGTTGTAGCCCGGAGCGGTACCAGCCTTGCGGCCGATCACGCCATGCAGGTTGGGGCCGACGCGGTGGCCGAGGTTGGCACGGGTGTCGTGGCAACCGGCACAGATGGCGAAGGCGCGTTCGAGTTCGCGTTGATGCGGATCAGCGCTTGCGCTGTGGTTGAAGGCATCGCGCTGGCCGCAGGCGCTGAGTGCCAGGCAGGTAAGCGCGATTAGTGGCAGGCGGGGCATTGCTTTCTCGGTGCGGGGGCGGCCGTGGTTGTTCGGCGTTGGCAATGATGGCTGGTGCTGGGAGGGGAAAGCAAAGGGGGCGGGTTTGGGGCAGGGATGCGGTGGTTGAGAAAGCTTGAGCAGGGGGCAGAGGCAAGAGCGCCCTCATCCGCCCGTTGGGCACCTTCTCCCGCAGGCGGGAGAAGGGAGATTTCATGCATTTCCGGTTTTGTCGGAAAGCGCTCGCAGCAAAAGCTCGAAGCAGAAGCTCGAAGCAAAAGCTCGAAGCAAAAGCTCGAAGCAAAAGCTCGAAGCAAAAGCTCGAAGCAAAAGCTCGAAGCAAAAGCTCGAAGCAAAAGCTCGAAGCAAAAGCTCGAAGCAAAAGCTCGAAGCAAAAGCTCGAAGCAAAAGCCCCCTCATCCGCCCGTTGGGCACCTTCTCCCGCACGCGGGAGAAGGGATGCTTCAGAGCATTTCTTGAGCGGTGGGTTTTCGGCTCCGGATAGATTTCGCGGAGTGTGCCGAAGTCAGCAATGCCGGCCCAAGCAGAATCGTGCCGGAGTAGTCCCCTCTCCCGCATGCGGGAGAGGGGTAGGGGTGAGGGCGGCTTTTAAGCTCTTAGCATTTCAAGCTTCCAAGCTTTCAAGCTTTCAACTTCTAAACCCTGAACCCAAACCCTTACTTCTTGCCAGCAAACGTCCTATCCAGACTCTGCTCAAACCGGTGATACCCGATCCGCTCATACAGCTCCTCGCGGGTCTGCATGGTCTCCACCACATTGCGCTGGTGGCCATCACGACGGATCGCGGTATACACGTTCTCCGCTGCCTTGTTCATCGCGCGGAACGCCGACAGCGGATAGATGCACATCGCCACACCCACCGAACCCAGCTCCTCGGTCGAGAACAAAGGCGTCTGCCCGAACTCGGTGAGATTTGCCAGCACCGGCACCTTCACCGCATCAACAAAGCGCTTGTACGTCTCAAGGTCATACGAGGCTTCGGCAAAGATGCCGTCGGCACCGGCCTCGACACAGGCGAGCGAGCGCTCGATCGCCGCGTCCACACCTTCCATCTGGATTGCATCGGTACGCGCGATCAGGAAGAAATCCGCATCGGTCTTGGCATCGGCAGCGGCCTTGACCCGGTCCACCATCTCGCCCAGCGACACGATTTCCTTGTTCGGGCGATGGCCGCAGCGCTTGGCGCCCACCTGGTCTTCGATATGGCAGGCCGCCGCACCGGCCTTGATCAGCGACTTCACCGTGCGCGCGATGTTGAATGCGCTGGGGCCGAAGCCAGTGTCGATATCCGACAGCAGCGGCAGGTCGCAGACGTCGGTGATGCGGCGGATGTCGGTGAGCACGTCGTCCATGGTATTGATGCCCAGGTCCGGCAGGCCCAGCGAGCCGGCGGCGACGCCGCCACCGGACAGGTAGACCGCACGGAAGCCCGCCCGCTTGGCCAGCAACGCGTGGTTGGCGTTGATCGCACCGGGGATCTGCAACGGGCTTTCCTGCTTTAGCGCTTCGCGGAAGCGGGCGCCTGGACTGACAATGCTCATCAAAACTCCTGTGGGTTGATGGCGACGTTTACATCGCCGGATAGTTCGGTCCGCCACCACCCTGCGGGGTCACCCACACGATGTTCTGGGTCGGGTCCTTGATGTCGCAGGTCTTGCAGTGCACGCAGTTCTGCGCGTTGATCTGCAGGCGGGTGTCGCTGCCTTCGCCGACGAACTCGTAGACGCCAGCCGGGCAGTAGCGCGCTTCCGGGCCGCCATAGGTGGCCAGGTTGACCTTCACCGGCACGCTGGCGTCCTTCAAGGTCAGGTGGCTGGGCTGGTCTTCCTCGTGGTTGGTCGAGGACAGGAACACCGAGCTCAGGCGATCAAACGTCAGCACGTTGTCCGGCTTGGGATAGTTGATCTTCGGCTGGCTGGCGGCCGGCTCTAGGCATTCGTGGTCGGCCTTGGTGCGGTGGATGGTCCACGGCGCATTGCGGATGCCCAGCTTGGGCAGCAGCCACTGTTCGATGCCGGTCATCAGCGTGGCCAGGGTGCGGCCCT
Organism: Stenotrophomonas sp. 610A2; assembly: GCF_030549615.1. NCBI lineage: Bacteria > Pseudomonadati > Pseudomonadota > Gammaproteobacteria > Lysobacterales > Lysobacteraceae > Stenotrophomonas > Stenotrophomonas pigmentata. Next base: position 4,458,425 of record NZ_CP130832.1, on the reverse strand, counting down.
TCTTGAACCACTGCTTGAAGTTCTTGGCCTGCAGCAGCTCGGCCTTCAGCCAGCTGTTCTCGAACGCTTCCGGATAGGCGCTCAGCTCATCGCGCGAGCGGCCGGCGACCAGCGCATCGAACGCGGCCTCGGCGGCCAGCATGCCGGTCTTGATCGCGGCGTGGCTGCCCTTGATGCGGCTGACGTTGAGGTAGCCGGCTTCGCAGCCGACCAGTGCGCCGCCCGGGAACACGGTCTTGGGCAGCGACAGGATGCCGCCGGCGGTGATCGCACGTGCGCCGTAGGCAACGCGCTTGCCGCCTTCCAGATGCTTGCGGATCGCCGGGTGGGTCTTGAAGCGCTGGAATTCTTCGAACGGGCTCAGCCACGGGTTCTTGTAGTCCAGGCCGACCACATAGCCGATCGAGACCTTGCCGCCTTCGGCGTGGTACAGGAAGGCACCGCCGTAGGTATCGTTGTCCAGCGGCCAGCCGGCGGCGTGCACCACCAGGCCCGGCTCGTGCTTGGCCGGATCGATCTGCCACAGCTCCTTGATGCCCAGGCCGTAGGCCTGTGGGTCCTTGCCGGCGTCCAGCTTGAACCTGCTGATCAGCTGGCGGCCGAGATGGCCACGCGAGCCTTCGGCGAAGATCGTGTACTTGGCATGCAGTTCCATGCCGCGCTCGTAGTTCGGACCCGGCGTGCCGTCCTTGTGGATGCCCATGTCACCGGTGGCCACGCCCATCACCGCGCCGTTCTCGTCGTACAGCACTTCGGCGGCGGCAAAGCCCGGGAAGATCGACACTTCCAGCGCTTCGGCCTGCTGCGCCAGCCAGCGGCTGACCTCGCCCAGGCTGATGATGTAGCTGCCGTCGTTGTGGAAGCACTCCGGCAGCAGGGCGTGCGGCGTGCTCTTGGCGCCGGTTTCATTCAAGAACAGGAATTCGTCGCGGGTGACGGCCTGCCGCAGCGGCGCACCGCGTTCCTTCCAGTCGGGGAACAGCTCGTTGAGCGCGCGCGGGTCCATCACCGCGCCGGACAGGATGTGCGCGCCGGGCTCGGAGCCTTTCTCCAATACGCACACCGACAATTCCTGGCCCTTCTCGACCGCCAGCTGGCGCAGGCGGATGGCGGTGGCCAGACCGGCAGGGCCGGCGCCGACGATGACGACGTCAAATTCCATCGCTTCGCGCGGCGGCAGGGCGGTGTTGGCTTCAGTGTTCATGCAAGGGCTCTTGGGTAAAGGCCGGCGCGTTTTCTGGCGACGACGGTTGCCTGGAACCGCCGCCTCAACGTGAGGCGGCGATGATCTGCGAAGGCGCAGCGTTCCAGATCAGCCCTGCGTTGTCTGCCAGATGGGAGAACACGCGTTCCAGGTGCTTGATGCGGTGCGGCTGGCCCATCACCCACGGGTGGATGTTGAGCGCGAGCAGGCGACCCTGTCCGTTGCGCTGCGCTTCCTCCAGCAGGAAATCGCAGGCATCGACCATCTGGTCCGCATACTCGGCCTCGGCATGCAGATTTTCGCCGACGATGAAGCGATCTTCCAATTCCAGCGACAACGGCAGTGCGGTGAGCGGGCCGTTGGCGGTCTGGAAGGGGTAGGGCAGCTCGTCGTTGATCCAGTCACCAAACCACTGCAAACCGGCCTGTTGCAGCAGTTCCGGGGTGTTCTCGGACTGCGATCTGGCCGGTGACAACCAGCCCTGGATGGGGCCGTCCGAATACGGGGCCAGCGCGGCCAAACTGCGCTGGATGTATTCAGCTTCGCGCGCCGGGTCCAGTCCGCCGTAGTGCACGCTGTCCATGTTCCAGCCGTGCGCGACCAGCTCGGCGCTGCGCGCCTTGAGCCGACGCAGCAGGGCTGGGTAGCGCTCGGCCAGTTCGCCGTTGACCGCGGTGCTGGCGCGCAGACCGTACTTTTCCAGCGCATCCAGTACGCGGAACACGCCAACCCGGTTGCCGTAGTCGCGCAAGGTGTAATGGCGCAGGTCCGGGTAGGGCATGACCATTGCGCCGTGCGGCTTGAAGCCCTCGCCCTTGGGGTTGAGCGGAAAGTGCTCCAGGCTCAGGTTGATCCACAGTGCCAGCGGTTTGTCGTCGGGCCAGCGCACGGCCGGGCGCTCGGCCAGCATAGACCAGCTATAGCGCGCATGGTCCATGCCATGGCGCAGCTGCGGGTACTCCAGGAAGCTGCGATCCAGGCTCATGCCGCCTCCTCCGCGTTGATCGCCGCCATCGAGGCCAGCGCATCGTCGTAGTGCTTGTCCAGATAGTGTTGGGCGATCTCGCGGCCGGTGGCCTTCCACACCTTGTCGTGGCTGCAGATGTAGTCCATCGCGTCGTGGAACGCGGCCAGGCGGTGCGGATGGCTGACCTGGTAGGCGTGCAGCGGCACGCACATCACCGTGCCGGAGTGCTCGCCTTCGGCGTACAGGCGGTCGAAGGCGTCCTTGATCATCTGCCCGTAACGGCGCGGCTCGATCTTGTTGGTGACGTAGACGATGGTGTCGTTGAGCTCCAGCGAGTACGGCACCGACACGAAGCGCTTGCCCGAGCGGGTCTTGACCGGCGTTGGCTGGTCATCGTGGAACAGATCGCAGGTGTACAGGCCACCGGCCTCGGCGAACAGGTCGATGGTGGCGTCCGAATGCGACAGCGCCGGTGCCAGGTAGCCATCGCAATGCTGGCCGGTGTGCTCGGCGATCAGCGCCATCGAATGCGCGATCATCTCCCGCTCCTGCGCCTCGTCCATGCCGTAGGTGTAGCGGGTGTTGTAGATGCCGTGGCTGAAGAATTCCCAGTTGCGCTCGGCCGCCATCTGGATCACTTCCGGATGGTGCTTGAGCATGGCCGTGGACAGCGATACCGAGCCGCGCAGGCCGTACTGGTCCATCACCCGCATCATCCGCTGGTGGCCGACTCGGTTGCCGTAGTCGCGCGTGCCATAGCCCTGGATGTCCGGCAACGGACGCGGCCACGGTTTGCGCTGCGGGTTGGCCGGCGGCGCGTACTCGTAGAACTCGATGTTGGGCGCGATCCACAGCGCCACGCGCGCGCCGTCCGGCCATTCGATCTTCGGACGGCTGTCGTAGGGCCAGTAGTCAAACAGGCCCGGATCGGACTTGGTCGTGGCGTTCATGCGCGCAGCGCCTGCAGCTGTGCGGCCACGTGCTCGACCGGCTCCACGTCGCCGTACTTGAGCATGATGTCGCTGAGGTTGGCGAAGTGCGGGATCTCGTGTTTGTCGGCCACGCATTCCTCCGGAACGATGCTGCGGTAGCCGCGCGACAGGCTGTCGATCACGCAGGCGCGGATGCAGCCCGAGGTCGAGCCGCCGGTGATGATCAGCGTGTCGATCTTGTGGAAGGTCAGCAGCGACCACAGGTTGGTTTCGAAGAACGGGCTGGCCATGCGCTTGTGCATGACGATATCGCCGGGCTGCACGTCTGCGCGTGGATCGAACTGCGCGCGCTCGGAGCCGTGCTTGATGTTCTGCAGTGAGTCCGGCGTGTTGGTGCGGGTGCCCCAGGTACCGGCGTCTTCGCCCGACTCCAGGTACGCCACATAGGTCCACACCACCGGCAGGCCGAGCGCGCGCACCTGCGCCGACAGCGCATTGATGTGCTCGATCTGGCGCGGGTCGGTCTCATACGCGGTCTTGAACGCGGCCAGATCGGTATAGGCGCGCTGCACATCGATGTTGACGATTGCCGGGCGCGCGCCGAAGCCGAACTTGGCGCGGTTGGGGTTGGCCTTGACCTGCTCCCAGTACTGGCGGGCGGTGAGGTTGGACGTTTCCATCACGGGCATGGGGTCTCTCCGTTGCAGTAGTGGGGATCAGGCGGCCGAAGCACGCGCGCGTTCGTCGCGCACCAGCGTTGCGGCCAGCAGGGCCAGCACGATCAGCGCGCAGATCAGGCTGAAAGCGATGTGGTAGCTCTTGGTGATATCGAAAATCTTTGCCGTCACCCAGATGCCGAGACCGGCGGTGGTCGCATCGAGCAGGGTGATGGTGCCGAGGATCTTGCCGGCCGAACTCAGTCCGAAGGCGTTGACTGCCAGCAGCTGGATCATCGTGTACAGGCCACCCCAGCCCAGGCCGAACAGGGCCAGCGAATACCAGATCAGGTCGGCGCGCATCGTCGCCAGGATCAATGCACCTGCGGCCATGATCGCCAGGTTGACCAGGAACACGCGCTTGGCCGGCAATACATCGGCGAGGAAGCCGAAGATGAACTTGCCCACCATTGCCAGGCCGAACATCAGGCCAAGGCCATTGCCAGCGGTGGCCGGCTCAAAGCCGAGGTCGCGCATGTGCAGGAACAGGTTGGAGGCAACCGCCATGATCGAGAAGAAGGTGGTCATCGCCACGAAGGCCAGCACCCAGAAGGTGCGGGTGCGCATCGCCTGCTGGTAGCTCAGGTCCGGCAATGAGGACGCGGCCGGCTTGCCGGCGGCGGCCTTGGCGGCCAGCGTGTCCGCGCCCCAGGGCTGGATGCCGCCCGGGCGCGGGCTGCGCACGAACAGGAAGGCCAGGATCAGGAACGCCAATGGAATTGCGGCTTCCCACAGCAGCGCTGTGCGCCAGTCCATGCTCTGCATCAGCTGCACGCCGAGCTTGGGAAACACCATGCCGCCGAGGCTGGTGCCGACCAGGGCAATACCAATTGCGGTGCCGCGATGGGTGGCAAACCACTGCGAGACGAAGATCACTGCCACATTCAGGCCGGCCGCGACTAGCACCGCGGCAAAGCCGACGTGGATCCAGTACAGGTGGGCCAGCGAATGGATGTGCGCATAGGCCGCGTACAGCGCCGCCAGCAGCGCGATGCCCGCCAGCACCAGTTTGCGCGGGCCGACCTTGTCGATCAGCGCACCCAGGAACGGCGCCATCCAGCCGGCCAGCACCAGGGTGATCAGGTCGCGCAGCTTGAGCTCGCTGCGGCTCCAGCCGAAGTCCTTGAGCAGGGATTCGTCGAAAGCGGTCAGGCCGGTCACGGTCAGGCCGTTGGAGACCAGCAGCACCAGCATCCCCATCACCGCCATCAACCACGGGTAATAACGCTTCAACTTCATCGACGCACCTCAAGAGTTGGGTTATGGCTGGTAGATACGCCGGTGGGGGATTTCCGCCGCCGACGTTGACCGGGAGCGAATGGCATGCCTACACTTTGTCCGGACAAAGTGTGCCACAGTCTTTTACCCGGGAGGAAGCCATGCAAACCGTGATCGTCCTGTTCAACCTCAAAGCCGGCGTCAGCCGTGAGGAGTACGAGGCCTGGGCGCGTGCCAGCGACCTGCCGGTGGTCAACGCGCTGCCGTCGGTGGAGAAGTTCGAGGTACTCAAGGCCAGCGGTCTGTTGATTGGTGAAGGCAGTTCCCCGTACGACTACATCGAGCTGATGCGCATTCCGGACATGGCCGCGTTCGGCGCCGACCTCGCCGACCCGGCCGTGCAGGCCGGTGCAGCGCAGTTCCAGCAATACGCTGACAATCCGTTGTTCATCCTCACCAGCGCGCTGTAAGCGCACAAGGAACATTGGTCATGGCTCGTTTCCCCGAATTGCAGGGCAAGGTCGCACTCATCACCGGCGCTGGTCGCCGCGCCGGCCTGGGCGAGGGCATTGCCCGGCGCCTGCTGCAGGAAGGCTGCAAGGTGGTGCTGACCGATATCGGCCAGGTGCGTGGCGCCGAGATGCCGGTCACTGCAGTCGGTACCGACGAGGAGCTGGCCCAGGTTGCCGCCGAATTGGCTGCCAGCAGCGGTGGCGAGTGCGTGGCGATGGCCCTGGATGTGCTGGAAGAGGCGCAGGTGGAGGCGGTGGTCAAGGCCACGGTCGAGCGCTTCGGCCGCCTCGACATCCTGGTCAACAACGCCGGCATCGGCTACCTGATGAAGTCGCTGGTCGACATCGATGCCAAGGAATGGGACGCGGTGCTGGGTGTGAACCTGCGCGGCGCCTTCCTGACCATCAAGCATGCCGGCCGGCAGATGATTGCCCAGGGTGGCGGCCGCATCGTCAACATCGCTTCGCAGGCGGCCAAGTCGGCGTTCCCGCATGCAGCGGCGTATTGCTCGTCCAAGCACGGCCTGGTCGGCCTGACCCGGGTCGCGGCGCTGGAGTTGGGAGCGCATGGGATCAACGTCAATGCGGTGTGCCCGAACCATGTGACCACCGGCTTGGGCGCCTGGCAGAACGAATACTTCGCTGAAAAGCAGGGCAAGAGCGTGGAGCAGTACCTGGCGGACATGCGTGCGCGCATTCCGGCGGGGCGTGCGGGTCTGCCTTCGGATACGGCCGCTGCTACCGCTTTTTTGTGCTCGGACGACGCGGTGTACATCACTGGTGAGGCAATCAATGTCTCTGGTGGTGAGGAGAACCATTGAGGCAGTGCCGAGCAACCTTCAGTCCGTCACTCCTGCTGCCGCGGGAACGATGGAACCGAAGCAGCTACGAAGTAGAAGCAACGCTGTAAACCCCACCACGTAACCAATAACCGCTCCGAGACCACCATGTCCAAACCTGTCTACCAGTGGCCCAACGACGCACGCCTGGCCTTGTCCGTGGTCGTCAATGTTGAGGAGCTGTCCGAGTACAACGTGGGCCAGGGTGACAAGATCACCGAGCCGGTGGACGAGCTGCACGTCACCCTGTCCAAACCGGTGCGCAACTACGGCAACGAATCCAATTACCGCTACGGCGTCAACGAAGGCCATGCGCGCGTCTCCGCGCTGCTGGACAGGTACAACGTCACCAGTACCTATACCGCTGCTGCGGTGTCGCTGGAGCGGGCACCGGAAATCGCCGACTACCTGCGTGGCAGCCGCCACGAAGTGTGTTCGCACGGCCACCGCTGGATCCACCAGTTCCGCTTCAACGAAGAACAGGAACGCCAGTTCATCCGCGATGCCGCCGACAGCATCGAGCAGACCACAGGCGTACGCCCGGTTGGCTGGCTGTCGCGCTACCTGCATACCGCCTCCACCCGCCGTCTGCTGCAGGAAGAAGGCTTCCTGTACCACATGGACGACTACTCGGCCGACGCGCCGTTCTGGGGCGATGTCGACGGCAGCGACAAGCCGATGATCGTGGTGCCGTACCAGCTCGATACCAATGACATGAAGATGTGGGTGGCCCCGTCCTACCTGCCCAAGGATTGGCTGGACTACGCTGTCGACAGCTTCGACACGCTGTACGCCGAAGGCAAGCACAGTCCAAAGGTGATGTCGTTGGGCCTGCACCTGCGCATCATTGGTCGCCCGGGTCGCATCGGTGCGTTCGAGAAGTTCCTGCAGTATGTCGCGCAGAAGCCGGGTACCTGGTACGCCACCCGTCGCCAGATTGCCGAACACTTTGCCTCACAAGTGAGCGCAGCATGAGCGTCGCATTGAACAACCCGCGCCGCTGCCTGCTGTTCGTGCCGGGCTCGCGCCCGGAGCGCTACGCCAAGGCGGTGGGCACCGGTGCCGACCAGGTCTGCATCGATCTGGAAGACGCGGTTGCTCCGGCGGACAAGGAAAGCGCGCGTGCATCGCTGTTCGCGTTTCTCGCGGAGACGCAGGATAGCCGTAGCGAAATCGGCCTGCGCATAAATCCCTTGTCCACCGAGCTGGGTCAGTCGGATCTGCAGGCATTGGCGGCGTCAGGCTTGAATCCCGCTTTCGTGATGCTGCCCAAAGTCGAAACCGTCGCCGAACTGCAACAGGCCGACGCAGCACTCGCCGGCATCGACACTGTTTTCATCGCGCAGATCGAAACGCCGAAGGGCTTGCTGGATGCACGCGCGCTGGCCACCGCCATTCCGCGCTTGCAGGCGCTGATGTTTGGTGGCTTCGACTACATCGTCGCGCTGCGTGGTCGTGCCGGCTGGGACAGCTTCTTCCACCCGCGCGTCCAGCTGGCGACGATCGCCGCCGAAGCCGGCGTCGGCTGTCTCGACGTGCCCTTCCTCGACATCAAGGACGAAGCCGGCCTGGTCAACGAAACCGACCGCGTGATCGACCTTGGTTTTACCGCCAAGGCAGCGATCCATCCAGCCCAGGTTGATCCCATTCAAAGCCGCTACCTGCCAACCGCAGGCGAGTACGAGCGCGCCCAGCGCGTCATTGCCGCATTGGCAGCAAGCGGCGGCGAAGCCATCCAGCTCGACGGCAAGCTGGTGGATCGTCCTATCGAAATTGCCGCAGAACGCGCAATCGCACTCGGTGCACTCGGCGTACGCGCCGGCTGACCGCAACGCTCCATTGAACGCCTGATCGCCCCTTCTTTGACCAAGCTGCGCCCAGCGCCAGCCCAACCCGTACCAAAAGGACACTGTCATGGTTCAGAACGTCAAGCAGATTTCCGAAAACCGCTTCCGCGAAACCTTTGGCCGCTATTACGAAGAGTTCAATGTTGGTGACATCTACGAGCACCGCCCCGGTCGCTCCATCACCGAAACCGACAACACCTGGTTCACCTTGTTGACGATGAACACCCATCCGATGCACTTCGACAAGGAATACGCCAAGGCCTCGGAGTTCGGAAAGGTCATCGTCTGCTCGCCATTTACCGTGGCGCTGATGGTCGGCATGAGCGTCACCGATGTCAGCCAGAAGGCGGTCGCCAACCTGGGTTGGAGCGAGATCAAGATGACCCACCCGCTGTTCGTCGGTGACACCCTGGTGGCCGAATCAGAAGTGCTGGAAAAGCGCGAATCCAAGTCGCGTCCGGGCGCGGGCATCGTCACCTGCCGTACCGATGGCTTCAACCAGGACGGCAAGTTGGTCTGCACCTTCAACCGCACCATGCTGATCGCCAAGCGCGGCCATTCGGTTGAAGACAAGGTCAACTACTGAGGCCGCGATGATGAGCACCGAACCGGAACAGCTGTGGGGCCCCGACGAAGAGCAGGCGCTCCTCGACTCGATCGATCATTGGGTGGAGAAATCCGTCGCGCCGATCGCGCAGGAATATGACCTCGAAGACAAGTACCCACACCATCTGGTCGAGGAAATGAAGGATCTCGGTCTGTTCGGTGCCACCATTTCACCGGAGTACGGTGGGCTGGGCTTGCCAGCGCGGATCTACGCGAAGATCGTGATCAAGGTGTCTTCGGTATGGATGGCGCCGACCGGCATCTTCAACTCGCACCTGATCATGGCTGCTGCCATCGAACGTTGTGGCACCGAGGCGCAGAAGCAGAAATACCTGCCACGCATGGCCAGCGGTGAGCTGCGCGGTGCATTGGGTTTGACCGAGCCCAACGCCGGTACCGATCTGCAGGCGATCCGCTCTGTTGCCAAGCGCGACGGTGATCATTACGTCATCAATGGCGCCAAGACCTGGATCACCAATTCCATGTATGGCGACATGGTGCTGCTGCTGGTCAAGACCGACCCGGAGGCGCAGCCGCGCCACAAGGGCATGAGCATGTTCATCGCCGAGAAGGGCGAGGGCTTCATCGTTGCCAAGAAGATGAAGAAGTCCGGCTACCGCGCCATCGATACCTGCGAGTTGGTATTCCAGGACTACAAGGTGCCGGCCGACTGCCTGCTCGGTGGCATTGAAGGGCAGGGCTTCCAGCATGCGGTTGGTGGCCTGGAGTTGGGTCGTATCAATGTGGCCGCACGCGGGTGTGGTATTGCCGAAGGAGCGCTGCGTTTGTCGGTTCGATATGCACAGGAACGCATGACCTTTGGTAAGCCGATTGCCGAGCACCAGGCCATCCAGCTCAAGCTGGGCGAGATGGCGGCCAAGGTTGAAGCGTCGAAGCTGCTGATCGAGAGCGCGGCCAATGCCTACGACAAGGGCGAGCGCTGCGACATGGAAGCGGGCATGGCCAAGTACTTCGCCACCGAAACCGGCGCGTATTGCGCGCAGGAAGGCATGCGGATTTTTGGTGGCTACAGCTACTCGGTGGAATACGACATCGAGCGCTTCCATCGTGACGCGATGCTGATGTGCATTGGTGAAGGTACCAATGAAATGCAGCGCATCATCATTGCCAAGCAGCTGGTGGCAAGAAACAAGATCTAACAGCCCAAGCAGACCAAAGCCCCTTTCCGAATTGCATCAGACGCAAAGCCCCCCTCCCGCTCGCGGGAGAGGGGTTGGGGCGAGGGGAAGCTCTACAAGCAAAGCCAGAAACGCAGAAGCCCCTCTCCCGCGCGCGGGAGAGGGGTTGGGGTGAGGGCAAGCTCTACAAGCAAAGCCAGAAACGCAGAAGCCCCTCTCCCGCATGCGGGAGAGGGGTTGGGGTGAGGGGAAGCTCTACGGGCGAAGTCAAAAGCTCCCCTCATCCGCCCTTCGGGCACCTTCTCCCGCAAGCGGGAGAAGGGATAGATCAGAAGCCGAAGCCAAGGCGACAGCCAAAGCAAAAGCAAAAGCAAAAGCCAAAGCAAAAGCCAAAGCCAAAGCACCAGTCAAAGCAACAGCCAAACCAAAGCAACAGCCAAGTAGACGCAGCAGCATCCCTTCACCGCGGTCCTCAACCACCGCGGTGCTTTTTCAAAACCAGAGGCCACACATGAAAGACCTTCCCCTGCAGGGACTACGCATCCTTGCCGTCGAACAATACGGTGCTGGCCCTTATGGCTCGATGCATCTGGCCGACCTCGGCGCGGAAGTGATCAAGATCGAATCCCCACCGGGCGGCGACGTGTCGCGCGCCACCGGCCCGTATTTCCTGGGCGAAGGCGACAGCCTGTTTTTCCAGACCTTCAATCTCAACAAGCGCTCGCTGCGGCTGGACCTGAAAGCCGCCGAAGGCCGCGAGGTCTTCGAGAAGCTGGTCGCCAGCGCCGACGCCGTGCTCAACAACCTGCGCGGTGACCAGCCCGGCAAGCTCGGCCTGGACTACGCCACGCTCAGCAAGCTCAACCCGAAGATCGTCTGCGCCCATCTGTCCGCCTACGGCCGCGACAACGAGCGCGCCGCATGGCCGGGCTACGACTACCTGATGCAGGCCGAAGCCGGCTTCATGGCGTTGACCGGTGAGCCAGACGCGCCACCGGCACGCTTCGGTCTGTCGATGGTCGACTTCATGACCGGCACCACGATGTCGATGGGCCTGCTCGCCGCCATCATCGGCGCGATGCGCACTGGTCTTGGTCGCGATGTCGATGTCAGCCTGTTCGATGTGGCTTTGCATCAGCTGAGCTATCCGGCCACCTGGTACCTCAACGAAGGCCACCGCACCGAGCGCCTGTCGCGCAGTGCGCACCCATCCACCGTGCCCTGCCAGGTCTATCGCACCGCCGACGGATGGGTGATGGTGATGTGCATGTTGGAGAAGTTCTGGCAGACCTTTGTCGAAGGCATCGGCAATCCGGCCTGGGCCGCCGAGCCGCGCTTCGCCAATTTCGGCGAGCGGCGCAAGGTGCGTGACGAGCTGACCGTGCTGGTCGACGAAATCCTCACCACTCAGCCCACCGCTTACTGGACGCAGAAGTTCGCCGGCCGTATTCCGATCGCGCCGGTGCTGGACATCGCCCAGGCGCTGGACAATCCCTATGTGCGGGATGTCGACATGCTGCAGGACGTCGAGCATGCACAGGGCATGCAACGCCTGCTGCGTAACCCGATCAAGCTCGATGGCCAGCGCCTGAGCGGCAATGCCTGCCCGCCACTCAATGCCGACGCGGATGCATTGCTGCGTGAGCTGGGTTACAACGATGCAGACCGCACGCGCCTGCTCGGTGCGTGATGCAAGGGAATCGATGATGAAGCTTGAAGGCGTACGCGTACTTGATCTGTCGCTGTTCCTGCCCGGCCCGCACCTGACCATGATGATGGCTGATCATGGCGCCGACGTGATCAAGATCGAGCCGCCCGGTGGTGAACCGGTGCGCGAAGTCGGGCTCAAGCAGGCCGGTGTTTCGACCTGGTTCCGCAACACCCACCGCGGCAAGCGCTGCATCGTGCTGGATCTGAAAAGCACCGACGGCAAGGCCGCTTTCGCCAAGCTGGTCGAGTGGGCCGATGTGGTGGTGGAAGCCTTCCGCCCTGGCGTCGCCAAGCGGCTTGGCATCGACTACGCAAGCTGCAAAGCGATCAACCCGAAGCTGGTGTACTGCTCGATCAGCGCCTTCGGCCAGACCGGTCCCAAGGTCAACCGGCCTGCCCACGATCTGGCGATGCAGGCCGATACCGGCGTGGTCAGCCTGAACCGCGCGCCGGATGGTACGCCGGCGATGCCGCATATGCCGGTGGCCGACATGGCCGGATCGCTTATGGCGCTCAACGGCATCCTGATGGCCTTGTTCCGCCGCGAGCGCACGGGCGAGGGCGATTACATCGATCTGTCGATGCAGGACGCGCTGATGGCGTGGTTGCCGAACGTGCTGGGCCCGCCGTTCGCACTCGGTCGCGACCCGGTGGTCAAGGAAGAACGCAGCTGGGGCGGCAATGCGCTGTACAAGCTGTACCGCTGCGCCGACGATCGTTGGATCGCACTCGGCGGTGCCGAGCACAAATTCGCCGAGAACCTGTTGAACGCGCTAGGCCGCGCTGATCTGATCCATCTGTGCCACCTGCCACCGGGGACGGGACAGGACCCGGTCAAGGAATTCCTGGCCGAAACCTTCGCCCGGCGAACCTTGGTGGAATGGGCGCTGTTCCTGCACGACATCGACGTGTGCTGGGCACCGGTCAAGACCTTGACCGAAGCCTTCAATGATCCGCATACACGTGCACGCGAAATGGTCTGGACCGATGCACAGGGTGGCACCCACCTGGGCATACCGATCAAGTTCGCCAACGAGCCGGGCCGTATCAATCCGCAGCTGGACGAAGTGGGCCAATCCACTGCAGCCGTACTGGCAGAACTAGGTATCTAGCAAACGACAGGACCCGCTCCCTCCCTTGCGCAAAGCGCAGGGGAGGGTTGGGGAGGGGTAGCTCTTGCCTCAAGCACCACCCCAGAAACTCAGGCGTCGCTACCAATATCGCTGGTCTCATCAGTCACGCTGGCCGCATGACGGCGACGCTGCGCGATCTGCCGCGACTTGGCCTCGATGGCCTCGTTGTCGCGCTTGTTCTTGCGGTACAGCGCATAGCCAATCAGGCCCAGGCCAACCGCTGCAACGGCCACGGTAGCTGTCGGGTTGCGCTTGGCGACGCGGGTGACGGCACGGCCGCCGGTCTTCATCGCACCAATGGCGGCACCGGTCTTGAGCCATTCGGCTGCGCTGGAACCACCGTGCTTGATGTTGCCACCGGCGCTGTTGACCAGTTCCAGTGCACGCTCCAGTGCCGGGCCGGTGATATCGCTGAACTTGCTCATGTGGGGACTCCATGTAGATGAGGGCCAGACCCCCATTCTTACCAGAGGGCCGTGTAGGGGATGTTAGCCGGGAAGCGTTGGGCGTGGTTGTGGAAGGCTGAAGCTGAAGTAACGGCAACGGCAACGGAGAGCGGCAAAAGCTACCCCTCCCCAACCCTCCCCTTGCCTGCGGCAAAGGGAGGGGGCGGTTCTTGGCAATCTGTCAGAGCGCAGCGCCCCGCCTTGCCCCCTCCCTTGTGCGCAGCACAGGGGAGGGTTGGGGAGGGGTGCTCCTGCTCTTGCTTCGGCTTTCGCTTAAACCTCAAACCCCAAACCCCAATCAAGTCCCCCGCGGCTTCGCCCGATGGGTCGCCGTAGCACTCCAGGGATCATCCGGCCACGGATGCCTTGGATAGCGCCCCTTCATTTCTTTCTTAACTTCCGCATAAGTGTTCTGCCAGAAGTTGCGCAGGTCACCAGTCACCTGCAAGGGCTTTCCAGCCGGCGACAACAGGTGCATCAGCAAGGGCACACGGCCATCGGCAATGCGCGGCGTATCAGCCAGGCCAAACAGCTCCTGCAGCTTCACCGCCAGTACCGGCGGGCGCGGGCTGATGCCGTCATCGTCCAACGCATACTCGATGCGCCGCTCCATTCCCGAAGGCACACTGATGCGCGTCGGCGCATGACGATCCACCAGTTGCCGCTTGCTCCAGTCGATGCCGGACTTCAGTGCTTCGCCAAGCTCTTCCTCGGACAGGGCTTCCAGGCGCGTCTTGCCGTTGAAGGCTGGCAACAGCCAATCGTCCAACGTCTCCAACAGCGCCGCATCGGATAAGTCTGGCAGTTCGAGTTCCGGCATCCATTTACGCAGGCCCATCACCCGCCAGCGCAGCTGCTGCAGGTTCTCGGTCCATGGCAAGGCATCCAGGCCCAGTTCGCGGACCGCATCTGTCAGTGCGCGTGCAGCGCGTGCAGGGTCCACCTGTCCGGCAGGGCGGCTGTCCAGCACGATGCGCTCGAAGCTGCTTTCACGACGCGCTTCCAGTGCGCGCTTGGCGCTGTTCCAGCGCACCACATCCTGCGTCTTGAAACGATCGGGAAAGTCGCGGCGCAGGCGCTGTTCGTCCACCGGTGCCGCACGCAGGATCAGCGCATCGCGTGGGTCATGGCGCAATTCGCTGATCACCAGCCAGGGTTCGCCGCGCAGGTCGCTGTTGTCGAACTGGCGTGCGCTGCGGCCATTGGCCAGCTGGTAGCGTTGCGGATCATTCGGGTGCTGGGTGGCGATGCGGTCGGGGAAGGCATGGGCGAGCAGGTCGCCGAGTTCATGCGCTTCGATATCCGTTGGCGGCGCGTTATCGCAGCGCAGGCGGCGGCGCCATTGCTTGGCTGCCGAATCAATCGCAGCCAAGCCACCGCGGTTGGCGTCGTAGGGCGCGCGGCCATTGCGGAAGGCGGCAAGGGCGCGCCAACGCGCGGCCAGTGCATCGCCGCCTTGACGCAGTGGATCGCGCGCTTCCAGCAGGGCGGCAACATCGGCGGCCAACGCCTGCTCGCGGGGATTGCCCGCGGACAGCAGCATCGCCGCCATGCGCGGATGCGTGCCCATCGCCAGCATGCGTTTGCCCAATGCGGTGATGGTGTTGTCCGCACTCAAGGCGCCCAGCCGCTGCAGCAGTTCGCGCGCGGCCGAGAGTGCGCCGCTCGGCGGTGGATCGACGAAGCGCAGCGTGTCACTGCCCCAGGCTGCCAGTTCCAATGCCAACCCGGCCAGTTCCACCTGCGCCATTTCCGGACGCCGCTGTGATTCCAGTCGCTGTGATTGCGGCCAAAGCCGCCACGCCCAACCGGATGCCACGCGACCGGCGCGGCCGGCGCGCTGGTCGGCCGAGGCCTGCGAGATGGTCACTGCATCCAGGCGCGAGAAGCCACTATTGGGGTCGTAGCGCGGTTCGCGCGCCAGCCCGGCATCGATCACCACCCGCACGCCAGGCAGGGTGACCGAGGATTCGGCGACATTGGTGGCCAGCACCACGCGGCGGCGGCCGTCGGGATCGGGCTGCAGCACGCGGGTTTGCTGTTCGATCGGCAGCTCGCCGTGGAGGGGGAGCACCTCATATCCTTCTCCCGTCGGGAGAAGGTGGCGCGCAGCGCCGGATGAGGGTGCGGGCGAAGCCTCTTGCAATTGGGTAGTGCGGGTGGCTGCGCCACTTACCCTCTCCCCAACCCCTCCCCCGGAGGGGGAGGGGCTCAGAGCGGCCTGCACCCGCGCAATCTCCCGTTGCCCCGGCAGGAACACCAGCACGTCGCCAGGATGCTCGGCCACCGCCTGTTCCACCGCGCGCCGGGTCTGCGCTTCCAGCGCCTCGTCGCGGCGGGCGGGGAAATGGCTTATCTCCACCGGATAGCTGCGGCCTTCGCTGGACAGTCGCGGCGCATCCAGGAACTGCGCCAGCCGCTCACCATCCAGCGTTGCCGACATCACTACGATGCGCAGGTCGTCGCGCAGCTGCGATTGCACGTCCAGCGCCAAGGCAAGACCAAGATCGGCCGACAGATGGCGCTCGTGGAATTCATCGAACAGCAGCGCGCCCACGCCTTCCAGCAGCGGGTCGTCCTGCAGCATGCGGGTCAGGATGCCTTCGGTGACCACCTCGATACGGGTACGCGCGGACACCTTGTTCTCGAAGCGGATGCGGTAACCGACGGTCTCGCCAACCGGCTCACCCAGCTGTTTGGCCATGAACGTGGCGGCACTGCGCGCGGCGACCCGGCGCGGTTCCAGCATGATGATCTTGCCGCCGTGCAGCCACGGCGCATCCAGCAGCGCCAACGGCACCTGGGTGGTCTTGCCGGCGCCGGGTGGTGCTTCCAGCACCAGCCGCGTGTGCGCGGCCAGCTGCTGGAGGATGTCGGGGAGCAGTGGAGTGATGGGGAATGCAGTTGCCATTGCGGCATTGTAGAAGCCGCGCGCCAGATGCGTCGCTGGCAACCGTAGCCCGGGTAAGCGCAGCGCACCCGGGGCTGTGCGCATGGCATCTGACGAATCCGCGAAACGCCTGCGGGTGCGCAGCGCTTACCCGGGCTATGGGGTTCCGTTCATGCTGTACAGGGCTCGCCTGCGGGCAAACCTCTACAATTCACCTTTCCGCCTCACCACACCCAGCTCAATGCAACTGATCGACATCGGCGCCAACCTCACCCACGAATCCTTTGATCGCGACCTGGACGCGGTGCTGGAGCGCGCCCGCGCCGCTGGCGTGGTGCAGATGGTGATCACCGGTGCCAGCCGCGAGCACTCGCCGATGGCCTTGCAGTTGGCGCAGCGCCATCCGGGCTTCCTGTACGCCACGGCCGGTGTGCATCCGCACCACGCCAGCGAGTACACCGACGAATGCGATGCGGAAATGCGCGCATTGCATTCGCATCCGGAAGTGGTGGCGGTGGGCGAATGTGGCCTGGATTTCAATCGCGATTTCTCGCCGCGTCCGTCCCAGCGCAAGGCCTTCGAGCGCCAGCTGCAGATCGCCAGCGAGAACGGCAAGCCGCTGTTCCTGCACCAGCGCGACGCGCATGACGACTTCATCGCGATGATGAAGAACTTTGACGGCAAGTTGGGTCCGGCGGTGGTGCATTGCTTCACCGCCGAGCGCCGCGAGCTGTTCGATTACCTGGACCGCGATTGGTATATCGGCATCACCGGTTGGCTGTGTGACGAACGCCGTGGCGCGCATCTGCGTGAGCTGGTCAAGCACATCCCGGCCGAGCGCCTGATGATCGAGACCGACGCGCCGTACCTGCTGCCGCGCACGATGCGTCCGCTGCCCAAGGATCGCCGCAACGAGCCGGCCTTCCTGTCGCATATCGTCGAGGAACTGGCCCGCGACCGTGGCGAAGACGTGGCGATCACCGCTGCCAATGCCACTGCCGCAACCCGCGCGTTTTTCCGCCTGCCGCAGCTGTGACGGGAGGGCCGCGCATCGCGGCCCCTTGTGCAGTCAGCAGCGGATCGACTTTACCTGACGATTACAGCCGTCGTCGCTGACGGCGGCGCGGCATCGTCCTGTTCGGATCGCAGACGTTCAACCACCACCCAGCCGGCGCTCAGATACTCCAGGCGCGCATGCACCCAGATCTGCCGACCATCGGCCAGGTCCGCGCGGTATACCAGCAGGTTGAAATCGTCCCAGTTGTAGCCGGCGCTGCCCGAATATGCGGCGCGCAGCGCCTGCGGAACCGATTCGGCCTGCTCCTTGGGAATGCGGCCGTCGAACACCTTGGTAGCATTTGCCGCCGCCATCATCGCCTCGAGGTTGCGGCGCACTTCGTGCATCGAGTACGCGTGCTCGCCCTTGTCGAAATCGGCCGCCCAGGTCCTCCCCTTGACCTGCTCAAAGTGCTCGCCTGTCCAGAATGGAAAGCTGTCCAGATCGTGTTGCACAGGCTTGTTGCGGTCGCCGTAGTCGGCAGGAAGCGTCAGGTGCGGGAACTCGCTGGACCACTGCGCGCTGGCGTTGAACGGCACTTCCTCCAGCACCACCAGCCCGGCATGCATGTCGTCCAGCGACAGCTGCACCCATACATTGCGTTGTGCCTGGCGGATCACGTACACGCTGGTCGGCGCATCGGAGCTGTTGTTGACCGCATCGATGAAGCCACCGCCGATCTCGTCTTCCAGCTGCGGTCCGTAGTAGATATCGCGGCGCTCGGGGCCGTCGAACACCTTGCTGGCACCTGCGGCAACGAGTTGGCTGTCGAGATTGCGCTTTAGTTCCTGTGCGGAAAACGCCTTGCCGGAACTGCCCTGGGTGGCGATCTGCGCTGACCAACTCGGTCCTTCCACCCAGTGCACGCCGTCGTCCAGACGCACCGGGAAGCGTGCCCAGGCGCGCACGTGCGGTGTGTTCAAGGGTTCATAGCCCTGCGGCAGGGCCAGGAAAGGCAGCGCGGGCAGGGGTTTGTCGGTCACCGCGACGCCGCTGATATCGAAGGCCAGCACCGGTACCGGTTTGCCTTCACGGTCATGGATGCCGCTTTGTGCGGATGCGGTGCCCGTGGGCGTGGTGCCTGGCGTATCAGCGGAAGCAGCCGCTGCCGGCGTTGCCGCCTGCTCCGGCTGCGGGCGATTGCAGCCCAGCAGCATCGCTCCCAGCACGCAGCCCAAGGCCAGTGTATGTCGGTTGATCATGTCGGTCCTTCGCGCGGTCAGCCCCTGTACCCGCGACGATAGACCAGTCCGGTGACGGCTGCATGCAGCCGTCTGCCCGGAGCGGCTGCGCATCAGCTGCCGCGCTGCGCCTCATAGGCCTGCAGGTGGCAATACGCGGCCTGCAGCAGCGGTGCGGCCTGGCCGGCGGCAAGTGCATGGCCGAGCATGTCGCCGACGATATGCGCCGATTCCACGCGTTGACCGGCTTCCAGATCGCGCAGCATCGAGGCCTTGGCCGGCGAGCCGGGCTTGGTGATCGCGCCCAGCGCGATTTCCTGCGCCTTCGCAGGAATCGGCTGCCCGGCCTGCGCAGCGACCGCCAGGCATTCGGCATACAAGGCCTGCATGAAGGCGGTGCCGTGGTCGCTGGCAACGATGGTGCCGACGTCGGCGCGCATCAGGCAGGTGCCGGCGGCGAGTGCGGTCAGGAAGGTGTACTTGATCCATTGCTCCTGGGCGATATCGACCGAGGCGACGTGATCGATGCCGGCGCTTTCACAGGCCTTGGCCAGTGCTGCCACGCGTGCGCTGTCGGTCGCGCCGTCGCGTTCGCCGAAGGTGATCTTGGCCGGCTTGTCCAGGTGCAGCACTGCGCCGTCGTCGGCCTTGGTGGCGCTGATGAAACACAGGCCGCCGAGCACGTTTTCGCGGCCGAAGCGCGCATCCAGCGCAGCGTAGTGGCGCAGGCCATTGAGGATCGGCAACACGGTGGTGTTGGTGCCAACCGCGGGTGCGATCGCTTCGATCGAGCTGTCCAGGTCATAGGCCTTGCAGCTGAGGATGACCAGATCGAAGGGCTGTTCCTTCGCCAGCTGCGGCAAGGCGTCGGCAGTGACATGCGCAACCGGGAATGCGGCGTCACCGAGCGGGCTGCGGATCACCAGGCCATCGCGGTCCAGCTGTGCAGCGCGGTTGGCGCGCACCAGGAAGGTGACATCAACGCCGGCCTGCGCCAGCCGACCACCAAAGTAACCACCGGTACCACCGGCACCGAGAATCAGGATGCGCATCGGGTTGGATATCCATCAACAGAGGGGAGTGAAGCCATCATAGGTGTTGCTGTCGCAGGTTTTGTGGGAGCGGCGTAAGCAGCGAAGCTTTGCTCCCTCCCTTTGCCGAAGGCAAGGGGAGGGTTGGGGAGGGGTGCTTTGCGCTGTTGATCTATCGGCTTCGCGGCTTGCGCCGCTCCTACAAAAACAAAAAGAAGGCGCCTTTCGGCGCCTTTCTTCAGCTACGCAGGCCTACGCCCCGGCGCAGCAGCCACAGGGCCAATGCGGTGAGCACGCCAACAAAGCCCAGCATCAAGGCATACGAGACCCACAACGGCACGTCGCTGCTGCCCAGCAGGCCGTAACGGAACGCATTGACCATGTAGAAGATCGGATTGGCGTGGGTCATCGCCTGCGCCCAACCCGGCAACAAGGTCACCGAATAGAACACGCCGCCCAGGTAGGTCAGCGGGGTCAGGATGAAGGTCGGCACGATCGCCACGTCATCGAACTTCTTCGCATAGACGGCATTGATGAAGCCAGCCAGCGAGAAGATGGTCGCGCCCAGCAGCACCGTGGTCAGCGTCACCAGCGGATGCGGGATGCGCACCGGGGTGAAGAACATGGCGATGATCAGCACGATCACGCCCACCATCAGGCCACGCAGCACCGCGCCAGCCACATAGCCCCACAGGATCACCCAGTTCGGCATCGGGCTGACCAGCAGTTCCTCGACATGGCGGCCAAACTTGGCACCGAAGAACGAGGAGCTGATGTTGCCGTAGCTGTTCTGGATCACGCTCATCATCACCAGGCCGGGCACGATGAACTGCATGTAGCTGTAGCCGCCCATCTGCCCGATCTTGGTGCCGATCAGGCCGCCGAAGATCAGGAAATACAGGGTCATGGTGATCGCTGGCGGCACCAGGGTCTGGCCCCAGATGCGCAGGATGCGGTTGACCTCGCGGCGAACGATGGTGCCCAGCGCCACCCAGTTGCGGCTGCTGTCGGTCACGGGAACGGGGGTACTCATGCTGCGGTGTTCTCCAGGTTGCCGGTGAGGCGTACGAACAGCTCCTCCAGGCGGTTGCTCTTGGTACGCATCGAGCGCACGCGGATGCCGGCGGCATTCAGGGCGTCGAAGACACGGTTCAGATCCATCGCACGCGGCATGTCCAGGTCCAGCGTATGCGCGTCGGTGGCGACCAGGGTTGCGCCTTCGATCTGCGGCAGCTGCGCGGGCAGCTCACCGTCGATATCAAACAGGAAGCCTTCCACATCGAGCTTGGCCAGCAGGCCGCGCATCGGGCCCTGCTCGACGATCTGGCCGTGGTTGATGATGGCCAGGTTGCGGCACAGCTGCTCAGCCTCTTCCAGGTAATGCGTGGTGAGGATGATGGTGGTGCCGGCGGCGTTGATCTCCTGCAGCGTCTTCCACATGTCGCGGCGGATCTCGATGTCCACGCCGGCGGTGGGCTCGTCGAGGATCAGCAGGCGCGGCTGGGTCATCATCGCGCGCGCGATCATCAGCCGGCGCTTCATGCCGCCGGACAGGGTGCGGCTCATCATCTGTGCCTTGTTCCACAGATGCGCGCGCTTGAGCTCCTGCTCGGCGCGGGCCTCTGCTTCGGCACGCGGAATCCCGTAGAACCCGGCGTAGTTGACCAGGATGTCGAAGGGCTTCTCGAACAGATTGAAGTTGATTTCCTGTGGCACCAGCCCGATCAGGCGCATGGTCGCGCTGCGGTTGGCCACCAGGTCGCTGCCGAACACCTGTACCTGGCCTTCGCTCAGGTTCACCAGTGAAGAAACGATGCCGATCAGGGTCGACTTGCCGGCACCATTGGGGCCGAGCAGGGCGAAGAAGTCGCCGGGGGCAACTTCCAGCGACACGCCCTTCAGGGCCTGGACGCCGTTGTCATAGGTCTTGCGCAGATCGGTGATGCGCAGCGCTGCTGTGCTGGTAGGGGTACGGGAGTCCAATCTTGGGCCTTCGCGCCGGGTACAGGCGTCGGATAAGTGCAGACCGCTATTATAGGAGGCCCCGTGGTCCATACCCGGTTACACACTGTTCCCCTCCTGTGCCAATCCAATTCCCCCTCAAGCTGGTCGGCAGCCGCATGCTGGCCCCCAGCGTCGGCCACTACCAGTTCGTCCGTGACGACGGCCAGCCGCTGGATTTCCTGCCCGGCCAGTTCATTCAGGTCCATTTCGACTACGCCGACGGCACCGCCACCAAGCGCAGCTATTCCTTGGCCACCATCCATGACCATGCGATGGGCCCGGGTGAGGCGGTGGATATCGCGGTCAGCTTCGTGCCGGGCGGCGCCGCCACGGCGCTGTTCGAGGGCCTGAAGGCGGGCGATCACATCAGCGGCAGCGGTCCGTTTGGCCGTTTCTGCCTGCAACCGGGCGACCACAACGGTCGTTACCTGCTGATCGCCACCGGCACCGGCGTCACCCCGTACCGCTCGATGCTGCCGCAGCTACGCACGGCAATGCTCGAGCGCGGCGTGGAAGTGGTGCTGCTGCAGGGCGCGCGTACACCGGAAGAGCTGCTGTACAGCGACGACTTCTACGCCTTCGCCGCCGCCAATCCGGGCTTCCGCTACCTGCCCTGCCTGTCGCGCGAACTGCCGGAAAACCCGCACGCCGACGTCCGCAAGGGCTATGTGCAGCAGCAGTTGGCCGAGATCGCGCCGGACCCGGCCCGCGATATCGCCTACCTCTGCGGCAACCCGGACATGGTCGATACCTGCGTGGAAGCGCTGAAGGAAGCCGGTCTGCCGATGCCGCAGATCCGCCGCGAGAAGTACGTCAGTAGCAAGTGATGCTTGGCGGCTGGCGTGCCGCCGCCATGTTGTTGATCCGGCCGGTCTGGATGCTGGTTTGACGTTGGCCCATATGCAGGCGCGACCCTTTCGGTCGCGCCTTTTTTCGTCATGGGCGTTGCTTTTCCGCGCCAGGCCGAGGAATTGGCCGTCGCCGAGTGGGGGGGGGGCAATCTGTAAAGCTTGCTTGACAGCCGGGTCTGGCTGGCTGCAGGATGTGTCAAGCGTGCTTTACAGGAGTTGGCCATGCGTCATTGCAGGTTTCTTGTTTGTTTCGCGGCGGCGGACTCCGTTGCCCGCTGGTGTGCTGTTGCACCGTCCGGCTCGCGGCAGCAGCTGCAAGGGGCCGAGCGATGAGCCGCAATCTTTGGACGCTCGGCATGCTGATCGCCGCCGCTGCATTCACCCTGGTCGCATGCGCGCTGCTGCTCTGGCAGCCGATGGGCGCACAGCCGCGGTTCTCCGGCATCCTGTTTGGTATCGCCCTGGGTCTGGCAATCGCGGCACTGCTGCGCCGGCTGATGCCCGATGGCTGCGATGCCGCACCGGCCAAGCTGCGCAAGCGCTATACCCGCGAGGTGATGCTGGCGATGGGCGGCTATGTGGTCCTGCTGGTGCTGTCGATCCTGCTGCTCAAGCGGGTCGAGGACGGCCTGCTGCGCGCCTTGATCGCCTTGCTGCCGGTGCCGCCGATGATGCTGGTGCTGCGGGCGATGATCCGCTACATCCGCGATGCCGATGAGCTGCAGCAGCGCATCGAGCTGGAGGCGGTGAGCTTCGCCACGGCATTCATTTCGCTGGTATACCTGACAGGGGGCTTTCTGCAGTCGGCCAAGGTCATCGATGTGCCGTCCAACGTGGCGATGATCTGGGTGTTTCCCTTGGTGTGCCTGTCGTACGGACTGGCCAAGGGTGTTGTCGCGCGGCGTTACCACTGAGCCGGGGCGATGGATAACCGATTGCGCGAGCTGCGTGAAGCCAAGGGCTGGTCACAAGGCGAGTTGGCCGAGCAGCTGGAGGTCTCCCGGCAGACCATCAATGCGCTGGAGACCGGCAAATACGATCCCAGCCTGCCGCTGGCCTTCCGCATCGCCCGTTTGTATGAAAGCCGGATCGAAGAAATTTTCTTTCCTGATGTCACATAGCTGCCGCGCCCGCGTCTGGATGCAGGTAGACCCGTTTTTCTTCAACCGTGAGGGGCTGTTCCGATGATGTCCCGTAAGACCCAAACCATCCTCGCCTTGGCTGTGATCGCCGGCATCGTCGGTTACCGCCTGGTGCGGTCAACCGATACGCCTGCACCAGACGCCGCCCGGGCTGCTGTTGCAACGGCCAGCGCGGTCAAGCCGCAGACGCTTGGCAGCTTGAACTTCCAACCCTGCAGCCTGAGCTCGGCCGGCAGCCGCGACAGCCTGGAAGCACAGTGCACCACGCTGGAAGTGCCCGAAGACCGGGCAAACCCGCAGGGCCGCAAGATCGCCTTGAACATCGCCTGGGTTGCCCCGGAGAAGGAAAGCGACCTGCAGCCGGATCCGGTGTTCTTCCTCGCCGGTGGCCCGGGTCAGGCCGCGGTTGCCACCTTCCCGCAGGTTGAGCCGGCATTTGCCGAGGTGCGCAAGCACCGCAACGTGATCCTGGTCGACCAGCGCGGCACCGGCAAATCCAACCTGCTGGCCTGCGATACACCGGACGATGCCGACTTCAGCACGGCGTCGATGCAGGCAGCTGCACAGAACTGCGCCACCCAGCTGGGGCAGAAGGCCGACCTGCGCTTCTACACCACCACCGAGGCGGTGGCGGATCTGGATGCGGTGCGCCAGGCTATCGGTGCGAGCCAGATCAACCTGGTTGGTGTCAGCTATGGCACCCGCGTGGCCCAGCAGTACGCCATGCGCCATCCGCAGGCCACGCGCAGCATCGTGCTCGACTCGGTGGTGCCGAACAGCCTGCAGCTGGGCAACATCTTCGCGCGCAACCTTGATGATGCCTTGGCGCTGCAGTTCGCCCAATGCACCAAGACCGCATCGTGCAAGGACACCCTTGGTGATCCACGTGCCGAGCTGGACACGCTGCTGGCCAAGCTGCGCGCGCAGCCGGTGACGGTGCAGTACCGCGACGCCAGCACCGGCGAACAGCAGCAAGGCGAGCTGCGTGCCGAGACCGTTGCCGGCCTGGTGCGCATGTACGCCTACATGCCGGCAGCCGGCGCGTTGCTGCCCAAGCTCATCCACGAAGCCAATGGCGGCCGCTACGACAACCTGATGGCACTGACGCAGATGCTGCAGGGCGAGATGAAGGACGCCATGGCGATGGGCATGCAGTTGTCGGTGGTATGCAGCGAAGACAACGAAAGCATGGTCGCCAACAGCGGCGACGAGAAGACTGTGCTCGGCAACCAGATGGCGGAAGCCATGGCCGCAATGTGTGCCGCCTGGCCGAAGGGCACCGCGCCGGCCGACTTCCACAAACCGCTGGCCGGCAAGGTGCCGGCGCTGGTGCTGGAAGGCGAGTTCGATCCGGTCACGCCACCGCGCTATGGCGAGGAAGTGGTCAAGCACCTGGATAACGCGCGCCTGTTCGTGCTGCGTGGCCAGGGCCACAACGTCATCGGTGCTGGCTGCATGCCCAAGCTGTTCGCGCAGTTCATTGAAAAGACCGACCCGAAGGCGCTCGACGGCGCCTGCCTGGAAAAACTCAACTACGTGCCGCCGTTCACCAGCTTCAATGGCTGGGAACCGTGACATCACCGCATCACTGAGGAATTGCTTACATGATCGTTGCAGAACGACTCCGCAAGACCTTCCCCGGCAGGGGCAAGGACAAGACGCCGGTGATTGCCGTGGATGACGTGGGCTTCACCGCCCACGATGGCCAGATCACCGGTCTGCTCGGCCCCAATGGCGCCGGCAAGACCACTACGCTGCGCATGCTGTACACGCTGATGACGCCGGAAAGCGGCCGCGTGCTGGTCGATGGCGTCGACGCCGCGGTTGACCCCAATGCAGTGCGCCGCAGTCTCGGCGTATTGCCGGATGCGCGTGGCGTGTACAAGCGCCTGACCGCCCGCGAGAACATCGATTACTTCGGCGAACTGCATGGCATGAGTTCGGCCGCCATCGTCGAGCGCACCGCGCGCCTGGCCAAGGCGCTGCAGATGGAGGATTTCCTCGATCGTGCGACCGAAGGCTTCAGCCAGGGCCAGCGCACCAAGACCGCAATCGCCCGCGCGCTGATCCACGATCCGCGCAACGTCATCCTCGATGAGCCGACCAACGGCCTGGACGTGATGACCACCCGTGGCCTGCGTGGCTTCCTCAAGGAGCTGCGCGAGGAAGGCCGCTGCGTGATCTTCTCCAGCCACATCATGCAGGAGGTCGCCGCGCTGTGTGACCGCATCGTGATCATCGCGCAGGGCAGGGTGGTTGCCCAGGGCACGCCGGATGAGCTGCGCGAGCAGGCCCATGAGAGCAACCTGGAAGACGCGTTCGTGAAACTGATCGGCAGCGAGGAGGGCCTGCACGCATGAGCCAGACTGGATATTTCCGCGCCATCTTCACGGTGATGCGCAAGGAGCTGCGCGACTTCGCCCGTGACCGCCGCACCTTCCTGCTGACCTTGCTGACCGCGCCGCTGCTGTACCCGCTGCTGTTCCTGGGCATGAACAAGCTCACCAACCTGCGTGCCGAGACGCAGTTGGAGAAGGACTTGAGCATCCCGGTGGTAGGCATCGCCCGTGCCCCGAACCTGGTTGCCTTCCTGGCCAGCCGCGGCATCAATGCCACCGAGGCACCGGCTGACTACGAAGCACTGATCCGCAGCCAGCGCGAAGACCTGGCCCTGGTGATCGACGAGAACTTCGCTGCCGATTGGCAGGCCGGCAAGCCGGCCAAGGTGGAGATCGTTGCTGATACCACGCGCCGTACCGGCGACGTGCAGATCGCTCGCGTACGCAATGTGCTGACTGCCTACGGGCAATCAGTAGGTGCCTTGCGCCTGCTGGCACGTGGCGTCAATCCGATGGTGGCCGCACCGGTCAACGTTGGCACCCGCGATCTGGCAACGGCCGAGGCCAAGCGCGGCATCTTCCTGTCGGTGGTGTTGCCGCTGGTGCTGATGCTGTTTGCCTTCATCGGCGGCTCGCATCTGGCCATGGACACCACCGCTGGTGAACGTGAGCGGCAGTCGCTGGAGCCCTTGCTGGCCACGCCGGCAGCACGCGGTGCGCTGGTCAGCGGCAAGATGCTGGCGGCGGTGTTGTTGGGTCTGGCGTCGATGCTGCTGATCCTGATCTCGTTCAAGATCAGTGCCAGCATTGGTGGTGGCGCGGCGCGCTCGCTGGACGTGAGCTTCGCGGCGATGGGCAAGCTGCTGGTGATCCTGCTGCCGCTGGTGCTGATCGGCACCGCCCTGCTGACCTGCCTGTCGGCCAGCGCCAAGAGCATGAAGGAAGCACAGAGCCACATGGTCTGGTTGATGTTGCTGCCGATGCTGCCGGGTTATGCCTTGATGGCCTACCCGCTGAAGGACACCCAGCTGTGGCAGTACGCGGTGCCGTTCCTGTCGCAGAACCAGATGCTGGTCAAGGTCACCCGCGGCGAGATGCCTTCGGCCACGCAATGGGCGGTATATCTGGGCGCCTCGGTGTTGCTGGCAGTGCTGCTGTGGGCGGTAGCGGTATGGCGTTATCGCCAGGAGCGCCTGGCGATCTCGGGCTGAGCTCCCCCTGTAGTGCCGAGCCACGCTCGGCATGGGCTTTACCGGCAAGGCTTCTGCCGAGCATGGCTCGGCACTACCAAGAACAACAAAGGCCCGGATCACTCCGGGCCTTTGCTTTTGCCCCAACTGTAGTGCCGAGCCATGCTCGGCAAGGGGCTCTACCGGTAAGGCCTCTGCCGAGCATGGCTCGGCACTACCCAAAACAAAAAAGGCCCGGAGCGATCCGGGCCTTTTTCGCAAGCAAGAACCGCTTACTTGTTCGGCGCAAACGCCAGCGTACGACGCGTGGTGGTCGGGCTGCTGATCGGCTCGAACTTCCAGCGCTTCACCGCATTCAAGGCTTCACGGTCGAAGGTGCGTGCCGGGGTGGCGCGCAATACGCGGGCGTCGGTGACCGAGCCGTCGGTGCCGATGGTCAGCTCCACCAGCACTTCGCCGGAGGTGCCCGAACGCAGCGCATCGGCCGGGTAACGCGGGGCGGGGGTGCTGACGGCACGCAGCGCCGGTGCTGCGGCCGGCTTGGGCGCGGCGGCCTGCTGGGCGGCGGCTTGCGCAGCGCTGCGCTGCT
Organism: Stenotrophomonas sp. 610A2; assembly: GCF_030549615.1. Taxonomy (NCBI): domain Bacteria; kingdom Pseudomonadati; phylum Pseudomonadota; class Gammaproteobacteria; order Lysobacterales; family Lysobacteraceae; genus Stenotrophomonas; species Stenotrophomonas pigmentata. The sequence goes on along the minus strand of NZ_CP130832.1, from coordinate 4,430,882 downwards.
CGGCTTCGCGACGGGCGGCGGCCTGACGCTCGGCTTCCTGGCGCTCGCTGTCCTTGCGCGCGGCTTCCTGCTTGGCCGCCAGCTGCTGGGCAGCGGTGGCTTCGGCGGCCTGCTGCTGGGCCAGGCGCTGCTGTTCGACCTGCTGCTTGGCGCGGGTTTCGGCGTCCTTCTTGGCCTTGTCGGCTTCTTCCACGGTGCGACGTTCGGCCACCTGCATGCTGCCGGTGACGCCCTGCTTCAGGCGCGGCAGTGCCGGTGCGGTCGGGTCCACCTTCTCGACCAGTGCGATCAGGCGCTGGGTCTCGGTGAAATCCTCACGGCTCAAGGCCTGCTCGGCGGCGATCAGGGTGTAGGGCTGCAGGTCGGTCAGCGCGCTCTTGATCGAGGCGTCGTCGGGCAGCTTGTCGCGCAGGGCGAGGTAGTACTCCATGGCGTTGTCGCCGGCCGGCGCATACATGCGGTTCTCGCGCAGGGCGGCGCTGGCCATGTCACGCAGCTGCTGGGTGTCCATGGCCTGGACCTTTTCCGCTACCGCCGGTGCGGCGGGTGCAGCTGCTGCGGGTGCGGCCGGCGCAGCTGCCGGTGCGGCGGGTTCATCCTTGCCGGAACAGGCGACCAGGGTGGTCAACAGAACAGCGGGTACGAGCAGGCGCAGCTTGCCTTTCTTCATGACGTACGACATCAAACATCCCCTTGAATCGACGAACGTGGACTGCGTTGGCCTTGGCGGCGTGAGGCGATGGCATTTCCCGATGCCGTACCCATCAGCAGTGAAGCGCGAATCTAGCATCGACGGCGCGGTAAGCGGGGGCCGATGATGACGCTGAAATGAAAGAGTGACGGGCGTCACATGGTGTGACGCCCGCCCTTGGTGTTGCTCAGTGCCCGTTGGCTGCCGGCTTGGCGTGGCCGTTGGACATCAGCTTGTCGGTCCAGGCGATGCCAATGGCCGACAGGATGAACACGCAGTGGATGATGGTCTGCCACATCACGCCGTCGCTGGTGAACTTGGTGCACAGGTCACCGGAGGCGATCAGGTCCTTGGTGCACAGTGGCAGGCCGACCTGGCTGGATTCGATGAAGGTCTTGAGCAGGTGGATGGAGGAGATGCCGATGATCGCCATCGCCAGCTTCACCTTCAGCACGGAAGCGTTGACGTGGCTCAGCCACTCCGGCTGGTCCGGATGGCCCTGCAGGCGCAGGCGCGAGACGAAGGTCTCGTAGCCGCCGACGATCACCATCACCAGCAGGTTGGAGATCATCACCACGTCGATCAGGCCCAGCACGATCAGCATGATCTGCTGCTCGCTCCAGGTGCTGGCATGGGAGATCAGGTGCCACAGCTCCTTGCCGAACAGGAACACGTAGACGCATTGCGCGATGATCAGCCCCAGATACAGCGGCAGCTGCAGCCAGCGCGAGGCGAAGATCAGGGACGAGAGCGGACTCAGCGGTTTGTGTTCGGACATTGGGAAGGATGGTGCGTTGCGGAAACAGCGCAGGTTACCGGTCGCCCGGAAGGCTGCCAAGCGGCTACCGTAGGAGCCCCTGAGGATGGTTCCGCCGAGGCGTATTCATGATCGACCTTTATTACTGGCCTACTCCCAATGGCCACAAGATCACCTTGTTCCTGGAAGAGGCCGGGCTGGAGTACCGCGTGCACCCGGTCAACATCGGCAAGGGCGACCAGTTCCTGCCGGAATTCCTCGCCATTTCGCCGAACAACAAGATGCCGGCCATCGTCGACCATGCCCCGGCCGACGGCGGCGCGCCGCTAAGTGTGTTCGAGTCCGGCGCCATCCTGCTGTACCTGGCCGAAAAGACCGGCCGCTTCATCCCCGGCGACCTGCGCGGTCGTGCCGCCACGCTGGAATGGCTGTTCTGGCAGATGGGCGGTCTCGGCCCGATGAGTGGGCAGATGGGCCACTTCAACGTCTATGCGCCGGAGCGCATTCCCTACGCGATCGAACGCTATGACAGCGAGGTACGGCGCCTGCACCGGGTGATGGACAAGCGCCTGTCCGAGTCGGCCTACCTGGGTGGCAACGAGTACGGCATCGCTGACATGGCCAGCTACCCGTGGATTGGTGCCTACGCCAAGTTGCCGGTGGACTTCGAGGCCTTCCCGCACCTGCGCCGCTGGCACCAGGCCATCGCCGAGCGCCCGGCTACCCAGCGTGCCTATGCGGTCGGGCCGACGGTCAACCCGCAGGCCGGGCAGCCGCTCAGCGACGAGGAAAAGCGCCTGCTGTTCGGCCAGCGCTGATACGTAGCAGGGGACCGGGCAGCGGCCGCCAAACCGGCGGCACGCTGCGCGGCAGTGGAATCACCACGCCAGCGGCGTGGCTTCCTGCTTCCAGAACAGCCAGCGGCGTATCTCCGGGTGTGCACCCACACCGACCTGCTCCGGAGTGGCGGCGGTCGATGTCAGGTCGAGCAGGTGCACCGTGCCCGAATAGCTGCCCACCGCCAGCAGGCGGCCATCGGCGGAACTGGCCATCGCACTGATGGTGCTGCCGACATGCTGCTTCCATAGCAGGTTGCCGGCTGCATCCACCGCGCGCAGGTAACCATAGGCGTCGCCCAGCACCAGCCCGCCGGCCACGGCTGCGCTGGCGTAGATGCGCCCGCCCGGGTCTACCACCCGCAGTGCCGGATGGTCTTCGTAGAAGTCGGTGTTGATCTGGCCAAAGGCGGCGGTTTCCACTGCGATGGTGGCGCCGTTGTAGAAGTGGCAGGCGTTCAGCGCGACATGCTGGCCATCGGCGAAGAACGCTGCGTGGTGCGGATACTCTCCGTGCGGGCCAATCGTGCACACCGCCTGGCCGTGGCTATCGAAAATCCGGTGGTGGCCATCCTGCTGGCCGCAGGCGATCCACTGGCCATCGGGCGAGACCGCGGCATGGACCATGTCCAGCCGCACCGCATAAGGGTCCTCGTCGGCAGCTTGTTCCTGCAGTTCGTCGGCGGTCGGCAACAGCCGCTGGATGCCGCCGGCGCTGCACAGGAACACGCCATCGGCACGCACCACCACCGCGCGCTGGCCGTCGTTGAAGGGGATCAGCTGCTGGATCACGGCCTGGTCTTCGGCTTCGGCCAAGGCGGCCAGGTTTGCCGGCAAGGCCTCGTCGCCACGTGGCAGCGGAAGTTCGGCGACGGGCCCGGTCCGTGCGTTGTGCATGATGCGGATGTGCCCGTCCGTGGCCAGCGCCACCAGCTGCCGGTCCGGGCTGCTGCCGAACATCACCACGTCGTTCAGCGAGCGGGTTTCCAGCCCCTGCACCATCAGCACCTGGCCCGGCTCGTACCAGGCACCGGTGCGCACCAGCAGGCTGCCGTCGGGCAGCCAGGCCAGCGCGCTGAAGCCCTGGCCATTGGCCTCCAGCAGCGGCTGGGTGGCCTCATGCAGCGGCGGCCACTGCCCGCGCAGCTGCGCCAGTGCCGCCTCGTCGCCGTTGGCATTGGCTGCGCGCAACGCTTCCATCAAGGTCGGCAACAGCGCCGACAGATCGGGTGGATCCTGCGGCTGGCCCATGTTCTTCCAGTTGCAGGCATCACCACGGGCGACGTAATCGTTGAGGTGGCTGGCGTAGGCATGGACGGCGGCCTGCCAGCGCAGGTGTGGAGCGGAATCGGTCATGTGGGTGCGAACGGGATCGTCGAAGCAGGACTTTCGATGGAAGCACAGCAGGCCGTGGTTCGCTAGGATGGCCCGATCCGTGCTGTCCCTGACAGGAATCCCATGCGTCCCTTGTTTCTAGCCCTTGCCATGATCCTCGCCACTCCCGCTGTCCACGCCGAGAAGCTCACCCTCGAAGCCATCACCGGCAACGCGCCGCTGTCCGGCCCCACCTTGATGAAGCCCAAGGTCGCCCCGGATGGTTCGCGGGTCACCTTCCTGCGTGGCAAGGACAGCGACGTCAAGCAGCTGGACCTGTGGGAATACGACATCGCCAGCGGCCAGACCCGGCTGCTGGTGGATTCCAAGGTGGTGCTGCCCGGCACCGAGACCCTGAGCGATGCCGAAAAGGCACGCCGCGAGCGCCAGCGCATCGCCGCCTTCAGCGGCATCGTCGATTACCAGTGGTCGCCGGACGCCAGGACCCTGCTGTTCCCGCTGGGCGGCGAGCTCTATCTCTACGACCTGGGCAAGCAGGGCAGCGCTGCTGTGCGCAAGCTCACCAACGGTGAAGGTTTCAGCACCGACGCCAAACTCTCACCCAAGGGCGGCTTCGTCAGCTTCGTGCGCGAGCGCAACCTGTGGGTGATCGACCTGGCCAGCGGCAAGCAGCTGCAGCTGACCCACGACGGTAGCGCCACCATCGGCAACGGTGTGGCCGAATTCGTCGCCGACGAGGAGATGGACCGCCACACAGGTTACTGGTGGGCGCCAGACGACTCGGCCATTGCCTTCGCCCGCATCGACGAATCGCCGGTGCCGGTGCAGAAGCGCTATGAGATGTATGCCGACCGCGTGGAGATGATCGAACAGCGCTATCCGGCGGCTGGTGATCCGAACGTACTGGTCACCCTGGGTGTGATCGCGCCGCGCGCTGACGCAGCGGTCAACTGGGTGGATCTGGGCAAGCAGAAAGATATCTACCTGACTCGCGTCAACTGGCGCGATGGCCAGCACCTCACCTTCCAGCGCCAGAGCCGCGACCAGCACACGCTGGAGCTGATCGAAGCCAACCTGGCCGACGGCAAGCAGCAGGTACTGGTCACCGAGACCGGCAAGACCTGGGTGCCGCTGCACAACAGCCTGAAGTTCCTCAAGGATGGCCGCTTCCTGTGGTCGTCCGAGCGCAGCGGCTTCCAGCATCTGTATGTGTCCAGCGCTGATGGCCGCAACCAGACCGCGTTGACCTCGGGCAACTGGCCTGTCGATGAACTGCTGGCTGTCGACGAAGAAGCCGGGACTGTCTACTTCCGTGCCGGCGTGGAATCAGCGCTGCGCAGCGAAATCTATTCGGTGCCGCTGGCCGGTGGTACGCCGACCAAACTGTCGAAGGCCGCGGGCATGCACAGCGCCGCGTTCGCCAAGAACGCCAGCGTCTATGTCGACAGCTGGTCCAACCACAACACGCCGCCGCAGATCGAGTTGTTCCGCGCCAATGGCGAAAAGATCGCCACCCTGCTCGACAACAACCTGGCCGACGCCAAGCACCCGTATGCCAGGTACCGCGACGCGCAGCGCCCGGTCGAATACGGCACGCTGACTGCTGCCGATGGCAAGACGCCGCTGAATTACAGCGTCATCAAGCCGGAAGGCTTCGACCCGGCGAAGAAGTATCCGGTTGCCGTCTACGTGTACGGCGGCCCGGCCTCGCAGACCGTGACCGACAGCTGGCCGGGTCGTGGCGATCACCTGTTCAACCAGTACCTGGCCCAGCGCGGCTATGTGGTGTTCTCGCTGGACAACCGTGGCACGCCGCGTCGCGGCCGTGACTTCGGCGGCGCGCTGTACGGCGTGCAGGGCACGGTGGAAGTGGCCGACCAGCTCAAGGGCGTGGAATGGCTGAAGTCGCAGCCATGGGTGGATGGCAGCCGCATCGGCGTGCAGGGCTGGTCCAACGGCGGTTACATGACCTTGATGCTGCTGGCCAAGGCCTCGGACCAGTACCCCTGTGGCGTGGCTGGCGCACCGGTCACCGATTGGGGCCTGTACGACACCCATTACACCGAGCGCTACATGAACCTGCCGGCGGCCAATGTCGATGGCTACCGCGAAGCACGCGTGCTGACCCACATCGCCGGGCTGACCTCGCCGCTGCTGCTGATCCACGGCATGGCCGATGACAACGTGCTGTTCTCCAATTCGACCAGCCTGATGAGCGCGCTGCAGAAGCGTGGCCAGCCGTTCGAGCTGATGACCTATCCGGGTGCCAAGCATGGTTTGTCGGGTGCGGATGCGTTGCACCGTTACCGGGTGGCTGAGAATTTCCTTGGGCGTTGTTTGAAGCCCTGAGGGGCGTTGTTGTTTTGATGAGTGGGTGAGGGGGCTTGCAGGCTTGAAGCCAAAAGCCCCCCTCCCCAACCCTCCCCTTGCCTTCGGCAAAGGGAGGGGGCTGAGCTTAGCTCCCTCCCTTTCGCGTAGCGAAGGGGAGGGCCGGGGAGGGGTGAGCTTTGCTCCTGCTGTCGTCCCAAACCCCAGAACACCCCCACTTCCTACCCTTGCCGCACCGGCAGCTACTGCGTACGGTCAGCCCATCCCTTACGGAGCTGTCCATGAAGCCTCTCGTCCTCGCCGTCGCCCTTGCACTGGCCGCGCCACTGCCGCTCACCGCGACCGCCGCCGCACCCGCCACGACCAAAACCACCCCCGCCGCTCCGGCCTGGGTTGCGCGCAGCAATGAGCTGGCGCAGATCCTGCTGCAGGCGCAGGCACCGTTCCAGCCTGAAATGACCAGCTTCTTCGGCGTGCCGGGCTATGACGACAAGGTCGTCGATCTGCGCCCGGACAATGCCGCGCGCTACCGTGCCGCGATGAACAAGGCGCGCGACCAGCTGCGCGAGAAGCTGCAGGTCGAGCGCGATCCCAATCTGCGCCAGGACCTGGAGATCATGATCGGCGCCGCCGAGCGCAACATCGAAAGCAGCACCCTCAACGAACAGCACCTGATGCCGTGGATGGACGTGCCGCAGACTGTGTTTGGCGGCATCAACGGCCTGCTGTCCGACCAGGTTCCCGAAGCGCGCCGTGCCAAGGCACTGGACCGACTCAATGCCTACCTCGGCAAGGCGCCGGGCACGCAGCCATTGGCCACCCTGGCGCGCCAGCGCTACGAGGAAAAGAGCGGCACGCCCAACCTGTTGCAGCCGACCAAGATTGAGGTGGATCAGGCGCTGGCCAATGTCGATACCTACATCGCCGGCATAGGCAAGCTGTTCGCCAAATACAAGATCGACGGCGCCGATGCCTCGCTGGCCGAGCTGTCCACGCAGATGAAGGACTACATCGCCTGGACCAGCAAGGAAGTGCTGCCCAAGGCACGCACCGACAACCGCCTGCCGGCCGAGCTGTATGCCTTCCAGCTCAAGGAAGTGGGTGTGGACATCGATCCGGCGCTGCTGATGCAGCGTGCCCAGCTCGAGTACATGGAAACCCGCGCGATGATGCGCCAGCTGGCACCGCTGGTGGTACAGGCCAAGGGTTTGAAGGTCGCCGACAATACCGATTACGTGGCGGTGATCCGCGCGCTGAAGCAGGACAAGATCAGCAACGACCAGCTTGAATCGCATTACCGCGGCGTCATCGACGCGATCGACCCGATCATCCACAAGCAGGGCATCGTCGACGTGCCGCAGCGTCCGCTGCAGATGCGCCTGGGCAGTGAAGCCGAAAGCGCCGCGTCACCGGCACCGCATTACCTGCCGGCGCCGCTGGTCGGCAATACCGGCCAGCAGGGCACCTTCGTGTTGCCGCTGGGCAACCCTGCCTCGGGCGAGAAGGCGCAGTACGACGACTTCAACTTCGGTTCGGCAGCGTGGACGCTGAGCGCACACGAAGGCCTCCCCGGCCATGACCTGCAGTTTGCGGCGATGGTCGAGCGTGGCATCTCGCTGGCGCGCACCATGTTCGCCTTCAACTCGGTGAATGTTGAAGGCTGGGCGCTGTATGCCGAGGCCGAGATGGTGCCGTTCGAGCCGCTGGATGGGCAGATGATCGCGCTGCAGTTCCGCCTGCTGCGCGCCGCCCGCGCCATGCTTGACCCCGCGCTCAACCTCGGCCAGACCGACCGCGAGCGTGCCCGCAAGGTGCTGGTGGAAGGCGTTGGTCTGTCCGAGGCAATGGCAACGCAGGAACTGGACCGCTACACCGTGCGTTCGCCGGGCCAGGCCTGCAGCTACTTCTACGGCTACACCCGCATCATGGAACTGCGCATGCAGACCGAGCTGGCACTGGGCGACAAGTTCGACCGCCTGGCGTTCAACAACTTCCTGCTCGACCAGGGCCTGTTGCCGCCGGATCAGCTGGCCACCGCAGTCAACGAAGTCTTCGTACCGGCCCAGCGCCGCAAGTAAGCAAAAAGGGCGCCGCAAGGCGCCCTTTTCATGAGGCCGGCATGTTGCACCTGCATTTGTAGGAGCGGCGTAAGCCGCGAAGCCGCAACATCATCAGATGACAGGGGATACCAGCGACTTCAGCACCATCAGCTTCGCGGCTTACGCCGCTCCTACAAAGAACAAAGTCGGCCCGAAGCGCTTCAGTCCTTGTCGTTGGGCGGCGGCACCGTCGTACTGTCATTGGCATCGGCTTCGAACAGATGCATCAGATCAGCACGGGCATCGCGCGAGGTCTGCATCACTGCAGCTTCGTCGTCGTAGACCAGGTGCTGCGCCTTGAGCAGCGCTTCATCGTGTTCTCGGAAACGCTGCACGTGGTCGCGCGCGATGCTGTCCGGAATACCGAGCGCAGTCAGCACGCGTTCGCTGGCTTCAAGGCTGGAACCGAATACTTCGCGGAACGGCTCGGCTGACATGTCCAGCAGCTTCCAGGCGTGCTGGCGGTTGCGCGCACGCGCCAGCACCGTTGCCTTGGGGTACATGCGCCGTACCAGCCGCACCGCGCGCAGATTGGTATCCGGGTCGTCCATCGCCATCACGAACACGCGGATGTGCTCGGCGCCGGCGGCACGCAGCAGGTCGGGGCGGGTCGGGTCGCCGTAGTACAGCTGGTTGCCGAAGCGGCGCAGGTCCTTGACCGTGTCCGGGTCGGCCTCCAGCGCAACAAACGGAATGCGTTGTGCGGTGAGCAGACGACCGACGACCTGGCCGAAGCGGCCCATGCCGGCAATCAGCACCTTCGGCCGCTGTTCACCTGCATCCTTCAGGGTCTCATCCGGTTCGGGTTGCGTCGGCCGCGGCGGCGGCTTGAGCTGCAGCGAGCGCTGCAGGGCGAGCAGCAGCACCGGCGTGATCGCCATCGACAGGCTGACCACCGCCACCAGCCGGTCGTGGTTGATGCGACCGAGCAGATGCGCACGCTCGGCTTCGTTGAACACCACGAAGGCGAACTCGCCGCCCAGCCACAACACGCTGCCAAGCATGAGCGCATTACGCAGCGACATGCGTGCGGCCAAGCCGAGCGCGATCAGGATGGAGAACTTCACCGCCAGCAGGATCGCCACGCCCAGCGCGATGATTTCGGGTTCGGCGGCAACCCGCTTCAGGTCGATGCCCATGCCCACGGCGATGAAGAACAGGCCAAGCAGCAGGCCCTTGAACGGCTCGATCTGTGATTCGATCTCGTGGCGGAATTCGGAGTCGGCCAGCAATACACCGGCAATAAAGGCACCGAGGCTGGCACTGAGCCCGGCTTCGGCCATGAACCAGGCGGTGCCCAACACCACCAGCAAGGCCGTGGCGGTGAACACCTCGGGCATCCGCGTGCGCGCGACGATGTTGAAAAGCCGGCGCAGCAAGGGCCTGCCCAACACGATCACCAACGCCAGTGCACCCAGCGCGATGGAGGCATCCTGCCAGCTCAGGGTTTCGTTCTTGACCCCGCCCAGCAGTGGAATGGCGGCCAACAAGGGAATGGCAACCAAGTCCTGGAACAGCAGGATGGCAAAGCCGAGCCGGCCATAGTCGGTATTGAGTGCCTTGTGCTCGGACAGCAGCTGCAGGCCAACCGCCGTGGATGACAAGGCCAGCGCGGTGCCGATGACCAGCGCGCTCTTCCACGAGAAGTGATTCAGCAGCAGCAAACCACCCAGCACCATCGCACTGAGCAGCACCTGCACCGTGCCGGCGCCGAACACCGGCCGCCGCATCACCATCAGCCGCGACGGCGACAGTTCCAGCCCGATCACGAACAACAGCATCACCACGCCGATCTCGGCGGCATTGAGGATGCGGTCGGCGTCCTGCACGAAGCCCAGCACATGCGGGCCCAGCACCACGCCAGCGGCCAGGTAGCCCAGCACCGCGCCCAAGCCGAAGCGCTTGAATACCGGCACGGCGATGACCGCCGCCAGCAGCAGTACCAAGGCGAGTTCGAGACCCGTGCCGTGCATTGAAAGGGGTTCCTTGATTGATTCAGCTGACCGGTCGGGCAGCTGCCTACCGAGGATTTCACATTATGCGGACTGTGCCGTGAGTGAATGCGAACAGCAGCCCCCCATTTGCGGGATGCAGCGGTGCAGGCTTGACCCCGTCGGCCAACAGGACCAGACTCGCGCCGCTGCCGGTAGAACCGCGCAGCACCTTTCCGGAGTCCAACCCATGTCCAGCGACAGTAGAAGTCGATCGCGATCGTCGACACCAGCGACGGCAACCGCCTGACAGGGCTGGTTCGCCCTGTGCTGGCGTTGCGGTCGCAATTCAGAACAGGCGAATCAAGATGAACCAGAAGCAATTTCTGCGACCAGTGGTGGACGCAGCCACGCTGAGCGCGCCCTTGGCCGATTACAACACCGCCGATGCGGTGGAGTATCTCAACGCCCTGCCATTGCCACTTGCGGCCAATACGCTGGCGGCATTGTCTTTGCCGCGTGCGGTCAAACTGCTGGAAGCCCCTGAGCTGCAGCATGCGGGGGAACTGATCGCAGCGTTGCCGCCGGCCCGCGCCGCGGCCTTGCTGGGGCTGATGGCCGACGACCGTGCGACCGACATCGTCCATGAGCTGGATGATGCCGAGCGCGCGCGGCTGATCCCGTTGCTTGCACCGGAGGCGCGGCGTTCGATCCAGCTGCTGCTGAGCTATCCGCCCAATACCGCCGGCGCCTTGATGACCACTGAGTTCGTCGGTGTGCCGGCGGACTGGACGGTGGCGCAGACCCTGCAGCACATCCGCGAAGTGGAGCGCAGCCGCGAAACGGTCTACGCCATCTACGTGCTGGACCCGCAAAGCCGGCAGCTGCAGCAGGTGGTGACGATGCGGCGGCTGATCACCGGCGAGCCGGAGGATTCGATCCTGTCGGTTGCCCAGGTCAATCCGCCGGTGACCGTGGATGCCTTGCTGGACCAGGAAGAGGTGGCGCAGCTGATCCGCCGCCACGACCTGCTGGCGATCCCGGTGGTGGATGCACAGCAGCAGATGCTGGGGATTGTCACTGTCGACGACATCCTCGATGCACTGATCGATGAATCCACCGAGGACGTGCACAAGTTCGGCGGCGTGGAAGCCTTGGACAAGCCGTACATGCAGATCGGCTTCCTGGAGATGCTGCGCAAGCGTGCCGGTTGGCTGAGCGTGCTGTTCCTCGGCGAAATGCTCACCGCCAGCGCCATGCAGCACTATGAGGACGAGCTGGCGCGCGCGGTGGTGCTGACCTTGTTCATCCCGCTGATCATGAGCTCGGGGGGCAACTCCGGCTCACAGGCGACCTCGCTGCTGATCCGCTCGCTGGCGCTGCGCGAACTGCGCCTGCGCGACTGGTGGAAGGTCGCCCTGCGCGAGCTGCCGACCGGCGTGGTGCTGGGTGCGATCCTCGGCACCTTGGCGATCATCCGCATCACCGTCTGGCAGCTGGCCGGCCTGCACGACTACGGCGAGCACTGGAAGCTGCTGGCGGTGACCATCGGCGCGGCCCTGATCGGCATCGTCACCTTCGGTTCGCTATCCGGCTCGATGCTGCCGTTCGTGCTCAAGCGCCTTGGCTTCGATCCGGCCAGCGCCTCGGCCCCGTTCGTGGCCACGCTGGTGGATGTCACCGGTCTGGTGATCTATTTCAGCATCGCCGCAATGATCCTCGGCGGCACCCTGCTCTGAATGTAGTGCCGAGCCATGCTCGGCAGGAGCTCTACCCGTAGAGGGGGACCTGTAGTGCCGAGCCATGCTCGGCAGGGGCCTTACCGGCAAACCCAACGGCAAAAGCAAAAGGCACCCCTCCCCAACCCTCTCCTGCGCTACGCGCAAGGGAGGGGGCTGTTCGCGGCCATCTGCCAGTTCGCTGCTTGTCTCCCTCCCTTTGGCGCCAGCCAAGGGGAGGGCCGGGGAGGGGTGCTCTTCGCCAAATCCAACTCCCCACTTTGATCCAACGCAGCCCACCCGCCACCGCAGCCGTGTACCTTTGACCCGGTACCCGCAACAGGCGTCGCAATGAGCATCTATCACCTGCAGACCGTATTCCGCCCCCGTTCGGTGGCAGTGATTGGCGGCAGCCCGCGCGATCGTTCCGCCGGCCGCGCGGTGATTCGCAATCTGCGCGCTGGCGGCTTCGCCGGGCAGATCGGCTGGGTCAGCCCGCGCTATGCCGAAATCGACGGCATGCGCACGGTCAAGAAGCTCAAGGACCTGCCGTGGATTCCGGACCTGGTGGTCATCACCGTGCCGGCAACGTTGTTGCCGCAGGTCGTCAGCCAGGCCGCCGAACTGGGCGTGGCCGCCGCCATCATCCTCACCTCCGGCCTGGGCAAGGGCCCGGGCTCATTGGCCGCGCAGGTGGAAGCCGCCGCACGGCCCAAGGGCATGCGCGTGCTCGGCCCGCATTGCCTGGGCGTCATCGCCCCGCATGCACGCCTCAACGCCAGCATCGCCGCACACACGCCGCAGGCCGGCGATCTGGCGCTGATCTCCGAATCCAGCGCGATTGCCGCCGCGCTGGTGGAATGGGGCGTGGCACGCTCAGTGGGTTTCTCGGCGGTGGTATCGCTGGGCGACGCGCTGGATGTCGACTTCGGCGACCTGCTCGATTACTTCGCCAGTGACTACCGCACCCGCGCCATCCTGCTCTACGTCGACCAGATCAGCGACGCGCGCAAGTTCATGTCGGCCGCACGTGCCGCCGCCCGCGCAAAACCCGTGGTGGTGGTCAAATCCGGGCGCAAGCCACGCGGCAGTGATGAAGTAACCACCACCCATTCGCAGGCGTTGGCCGATTCCGACGCGGTCTATGGCGCCGCGTTCAACCGCGCCGGCCTGCTGCGGGTGAACGCTTTGGACGAGTTGTTCACCGCCGCCGAAACCCTGGGCCGTCTCGGAACCTTCCCGGGTCGCCGTCTGGCCATCCTCAGCAATGGAGGCGGTGTTGGCCGGCTGGCCGTGGATCAGCTGCAGGCACTCGGCGGCAGCCTGGCCGAGCTGTCACCGGCCACCGTCGAGCTGCTGGACCAGGCCTTGCCGCAGGGCTGGTCGCGCGACAACCCGGTCGACATCGTGGTCGATGCCGATGGCGGCCGTTACGCCTCGGCGATTGAAGCGCTGTTGTCCGATGACGCCAACGACGCGGTATTGGTGATCAACGTGCCGACTGCGTTCACTTCCTCGGCCGAAGCCGCGCAGGCGCTGACCACCACGCTCGGGCAACGCTCGCGGCAGCTGCGCGACAAGCCCGTGTTCGCGGTATGGCTGGGCAATGACGACCGCGCCACGGTCACCCTCAACACTGCCCGCGTACCGACCTACCCAACCGAAGCCGACGCCGTGCGCGGCTTCCAGCATCTGGTGCGTTACCGCGAGGCGCAGACCGCGCTGATGGAAACGCCACCCAGCCTGCCGGCGGATTTCGTGGTGGATGTGCCTGCCGCACGCGCACTGGTGGAGGCGGCGCTGGCCAATGATCAGCAATGGCTGGACCCGGTGGCGACGCACAAGTTGCTGCAGGCCTACGGCATTCCGTCACTGGAAGTGATGGTTGCGCGTGATCCGCACGAAGCGATGGATCTGGCCCAGCCAATGCTGGAGCAGGGCATGAGCGTGGCGGTGAAGATTTTCTCGCCGGACATCCCGCACAAATCCGAAGTCGATGGCGTGCGCTTGAACCTGGGCAGCCTGCGTGCGGTGCAGTCCGCGGCGACCACGATCCTGCAGCGCGCCCGTGAGAAGCGCCCACACGCGCGCATCGAGGGCGTGCTGGTGCAGCCCAGCCTGACCCGGCCCAAGGCGCGCGAGCTGATTGCCGGTATTGCCGACGATCCGGTATTCGGCCCGGTGGTGGTATTCGGCCGCGGCGGTACCGCAGTGGAAGTCATCGACGACAAGACCCTGGCATTGCCGCCGCTGGATCTGCGGCTTGCCCATGAAGTAATCGGCCGCACCCGCGTTTCACGCATCCTCAAGGCTTACGGTGACGTACCGGCGGCAGACGAGCGTGCGGTGGCGATGGTGCTGGTCAAGCTGGCGCAGCTGGCGGCGGATATTCCGGAGATCCGTACGCTGGATCTCAATCCATTGCTGGCCGACCGCAACGGTGTGATCGCATTGGATGCACGTGTCGCCATCACTCCGGTCAAGCGCCTGCACAAGGGCCGCGGTCATCCGCGCTTCGCGATCTTCCCGTATCCCACCGAGTGGGAGCGCACGATTGATCTGTCCGACGGTGGCAAGGCTTTCATCCGCCCGGTGCGGCCGGAAGACGATGGCCTGTTCCGTGCCTTTTTCGCACGTGTCACCGACGATGATCTGCGCCTGCGCTTCTTCCAGTCGGTGAAGCACTTCAGCCATGAGTTCATTGCCCGCCTGACCCAGCTGGATTACGCGCGCTCGATCGCATTGGTGGCGATTGATCCCAAGACTGGTGAAATGCTCGGCGCGGTGCGCCTGCACGCCGATGCCGATTACAACCGCGGCGAGTACGGCATCCTGATCCGCTCGGACCTGAAGGGCCACGGCATCGGCTGGAAGCTGATGCAGATCATGATCGAGTACGCCGGCTGGCTGGGCTTGAACGTTGTGGAAGGGCAGGTGCTGCGTGAGAACAGCACCATGCTGGCGATGTGCCAGAGCCTGGGTTTCAAGGTGAAGGCCGACCCGGATGATTCGACCATCATGAATGTGACGCTGCCGGTGGGTGAGGCTAAGAGCTAAAGACCAAGAGCCAAAGGCACCCCTCCTCAACCCTCCCCTGCGCTACGCGCAAGGGAGGGGGCAGATCAGCTCCCTCCCTTTGCCGAAGGCAAGGGGAGGGCTGGGGAGGGGTGCTCTGCTTCGCTCCCTCCCTTGCGCATAGCGCAGGGGAGGGCTGGGGAGGGGTGCTTTGGCTTTGGCTCTGGCTTTGGCAGTTGCCCCACCTCTCACCCCCAAACCACCCCAAGGCGCGACAATAGCGCCATGCAAACGAACCAAGATCCAGCAGCCAGAACCCCGCTGCTACTGCTGCCCGGCCTGCTCAACGATGCCACGCTGTGGCAGTCCCAACTCGAAGCACTCGCCGACATCGCCGATTGCCAGGTCGGCGACCTCACCCAGCAAACCACCATGCGTGCCGTCGCCGAAGATGTACTGGCCAAGGCCCCGGCGCAGTTCGCCCTGGCCGGCTTCTCCCTCGGCGGCTACGTCGCTCAGGAAATCCTGCGTATCGCTCCGCAGCGGGTGTTGAAACTGGCGCTACTGGATACATCGTTCAAACCCGACTCACCCGAGCGCGCCGCACAACGCGTGGCACAGCAGAACAGCGTGCGCTTGCCCGGCACCTTCCATGGTTTCGGCGACAAGCTGATGCGCAGCTACATCGATGCATCGCGGCTCGAGGATCATGCGCTGGTGGATACCGTGCGCAGCATGACCGCACGCCTCGGCGCGGAAGTCTTCCTGCGCCAAAGCCAGCTGCAACGTGCGGATGGCAGCGAGGTCCTGCGCGCCTGGCAGGGCTCGGCCTTGATTGTCTGCGGGCGCAACGATGCGATCACGCCGCTGTCGGTCAGCGAACAGATGGCCGCGCTGATGCCGCAATCAACGCTGGTGGTGATCGAGGACTGCGGCCATCTGGCACCGTTGGAAAAACCCGAGGAAGTGAACACAGCGATGCGTAGCTGGTTGCTGTCAACGTCGGAGTGATCGATCTCAATCCCAGGTCGGGGCAATACCCGGATTGGCCACGCGCTCGCCGCGATCCAGCTCCGCGATCCGTGTCATGTCTTCAGCATCCAGATGCAGCTGCGCTGCCTGCAGGTTGCCGGCGAGGTTCTCGCGCTTGGTCGACGACGGAATCACCCCATAGCCCTGCTGCAGCGCCCATGCCAAGGCGACCTGTGCGGTGCTTGCCTGGTGCTTGTCGGCAATGGCCTGGATCACCGGGTCCTTCAGCACCGCGCCATAGGCCAGACTCATGAACGCGGTGACAGGGATGCCCTGCTCGCGCAGGTAGGCGATCAAGGCGCGGTTCTGCAGATAGGGATGCACTTCGATCTGATTGGTGGCAATGGCATCGGCACCGAGGATGGCGATGGCCTGGCGGGTCAGGTCGATGGTGAAGTTGGAAACACCAATCGCCTTGGTCAAGCCCAACGCCTTGGCTTCGCGCAGCGCACCCAGGAACTCGGCCATCGGCACTTCGTCCTTGGGCGAGGGCCAGTGGATCAGGGTCAGGTCGACGTGATCGGTGCGCAGCTTGCGCAGGCTCTCGCGCAGGCTGGCAAGCAGGTCATCGTGGTGGAAATTGCTGATCCAGATCTTGGTGGTCAGGAACAGCTGTTCGCGGGGCACCGTGCCGCTGGCGATTGCCGCACCCAGATCGGCTTCGTTCTCGTAGATCTGCGCAGTGTCGAAGGCACGGTAGCCAAGCTCCAAAGCGTTGTGCACGGAGTCGGTGAGTACCTGGTCCTTGAGGCGGTAGGTGCCGAGGCCAATAGCGGGAATAGTCATTGAAATCTCCGGAAAATTTGCGCTTACAGGCTACGCCGTGCAGCGCTAACGAAAAGATGAAAGGGAGTAACAGCGTGTTCCGTCAATGCGCGCTGACGGCGATGCCTTCGGCGCGTACATCCAAACCGTCGCGGCGATCCAGGCGGCCACTCAGTACGGTCAATGCAAGCGCACCCAGCACCACCAACGCGCCAATCCACGGCGTATGCATCAGGCCGATGTGATCGACCACCAGGCCGCCGAGCGAAGCACCCAGCGCGATGCCGATGTTGAAGGCAGCGATATTCAGACCGGACGCGACATCTGTTGCCTGCGGCACGAAGCGCTGCGCCTGCTTGACCACGTAGACCTGCAGGCCCGGCACATTGCCGAACGCCACTGCACCCAACGCCAGTACGGTCAACAGCACCAACCAGCGGTTGTAGGCAGTGAAGGTGAGCACCAGCAACACCAGCGCGAGCAGGCCGAAGATCAGCGTCAGCGCAGGAATCGGCCCGCGACGGTCAGCCAGTCGCCCACCCCACAGATTGCCGATCGCCACCGACACGCCGTAGACCAACAGCACCGCGCTCACCGCATTGGCCGAGAAGCCGCTGACGTCCTGCAGGATCGAGGCGAGGAAGGTGAAGGACAGGAAGGTGCCGCCGTAGCCCAGCGCAGTCATCGCATAGACCAGCAACAGGCGCGGCTGCGCGAGTACCGCGAACTGCTGGCCGAACGTGGCCGGCGCACTGCGCGGCAGATCACGCGGCACGAACAGCAGGCTGCCGAGCAGGGCGATCACGCCCAATGCAGCGACGGCGAGGAAGGTTGCACGCCAGCCCAGGTGCTGGCCGATGAAGGTGCCCAGCGGCACGCCGGTGACCAGCGCCACGGTCAGCCCGGTGAACATGATCGCGATCGCGCTGGCGGCCTTGTCCTTGGGCACCACCGAGGTGGCGATGATCGAGCCGATCGAGAAGAACACGCCGTGGGCAAGGCCGGTCAGCACCCGCGCCACGATCAGCGAGCCATAGCCGGGTGCCATCCACGCAATCAGGTTGCCCACGGTGAACAGCAGCATCAGCGCGACCAGCAAGGCCTTGCGCGGCACCCGTCCGGTCAAGGCGGTGAGTACCGGCGCGCCCACGGCAACGCCCAAGGCGTAGAGGGAAACCAGCAGGCCGGCCGAGGGCAGGCTGACATGCAGGTCGGCGGCAATGGTCGGTATCAAGCCGACGATGACGAACTCGGTGGTGCCGATGGCGAACGCACCCAGCGTCAGCGCCAGCAAGGCAAGGGGAATACCGCGTGACATGGGCGAATCCTCGGAAAGGGCTGCGCAGTGTGAACGCGTCACTCTTGCCGAAAAATGCGGTTTCCCACCAATTACTATTGATTTAAAGTCAACAATATTCCACCCCCACCTGGCCGCCCCGATGAAAACCACCCTGGATGAGATGCAGGCCTTCATCGCGGTGATCGATACCGGTTCGATTACCGCTGCAGCTGAGCAGTTGGGCCAGACCACCTCCGGCGTCAGCCGGGCGTTGGGGCGGCTGGAAGAGAAGCTCGGCACCACCTTGCTGACCCGCACCACACGCCGCCTGCAGCTCACCGATGAAGGTGAAGCCTTCCTCGCCCAGGCCCGCGCCATCGTCGCCTCTGTGGATGAGGCCGAGGAGCAGATCGCCGCACGGCGCGGCACGCCGTCGGGGCGGCTGCGCGTGGATGCAGCAATGCCGTTCATGCTGCACGTGATCGCGCCGCTGGTGGCTGGCTACCGTGCGCGCTACCCGCAGGTAGCGCTTGAGCTCAACAGCAGCGAGCGCTACATCGACCTGTTGGAACGGCGCACCGATGTGGCGATCCGCATTGGCCCGCTTGCGGACTC
The DNA here is from genome assembly GCF_030549615.1 of Stenotrophomonas sp. 610A2. Taxonomy (NCBI): domain Bacteria; kingdom Pseudomonadati; phylum Pseudomonadota; class Gammaproteobacteria; order Lysobacterales; family Lysobacteraceae; genus Stenotrophomonas; species Stenotrophomonas pigmentata. The sequence continues at coordinate 4,412,481 of NZ_CP130832.1, read as the reverse complement.
CACGCTGCATGCGCGGCCCTTGGGTCACAGCCGCCTGCGTGTGCTGGCCAGCCCGGCTTACCTGCAGCAGCACGGCACACCGAAGAGCGTGGCGCAGCTGCAGGCGCACACCTTGCTGGGTTTCAACGAACCGGATTCGCTGAATCATTGGCCGTTGGCGAGCGAGAGCGGCGAGCGCCTGCACGTGCGCCCGGCACTGGCGGTATCCAGTGGCGAGATCCTGCATCGATTGGCATTGGAGGGCGTCGGCATCGTCTGCCTGTCTGACTTCCTCACCGAGGCGGCGCGTGCGCGTGGCGAGCTGGTGCAGGTGTTGCCGAAACAGACCCTGGATGCGCGCCAACCGATCCACGCCGTGTACTACCGCAACACCGCGGTATCCGCGCGCATCAGCTCCTTCCTCGACTACCTGGCCGAAGCAATGGCGCAGCCGGTTGTGGGAGCGGCGTAAGCCGCGAAGCCGACATCATCAAAACCACCGGGCATGCATGTGACCCGATGATGTCGGGTGCGTTGGTGTGCGCTGTTTATTGCCACCGGGAAAGCTCCTGCCGAGCATGGCTCGGCACTACGCTTTCGCTCCCTCCCTTTGGCGAAGCCAAGGGGAGGGTTGGGGAGGGGTGAGCTCTTCAGCTTCCGATGTAGCAGTAGCTTCGCGGCTCACGCCTCTCCCACAACAAAACCAAGCCGGTTACCTCGCTCAATGCTGCTCGGCATGATGCCAAGCATGGCGCACCAACCAGCGCGCCTCATCCCAGGAAACCGCCAATGCCGGGCTATGCCGGTGGTAGCTGTCCTGCAGTACTTTGTAGAGCTGTTCTTCATTGGCGCGCGGATACGCCTGGTACACGTCGTAGCCCATTTCCAGCAGGCGCTGGTAATGGTCGAACTCATGTTGGCCAAGATGGCCGATGGCATGCACGCCGCGCCAGTAAGTCAGTTCGGCGTGGCGATCGATGCTGCGCTGGGCTGTAGGTGCGGTCTGCATGGGTAGGACTCCACTCGCGGTCTACCCCCTGTTCGGCCGATCCTACGACGCAAGCAGGGGGTACGCAACTCGCCCAATTCAGCTTTCCGCGCTGGCCGCATCCAGCTGCGCGACCTGCTCGGCGCTCAAACCAAGCTGTGCCGCCGCCAGCACGTCCTGCAGCTGCTGCACGCTGGTGGCGCTGACGATGGGCGCGGTGATGCCCGGGCGGGCGATCAGCCACGCCAACGCCACCTGGGCCGGCGTCGCCTTGTGGCTGGCAGCCACATCGTCCAGTGCCTGCAGAATGCGCAGGCCACGCGGATTGAGGTAACGCTCAGCCACTTTCGCACCGCGTGCCGCACTCTTGCCCACGTCATCGGCGCTACGGTACTTGCCGCTGAGAAAGCCGCTGGCAAGCGAGTAGTAGCTGATCACGCCGATACCCTGTTCGCGCGCGAGCGGTTCCAGTTCGGCCTCGTAGCCACTGCGGTCGTAGAGATTGTATTCCGGCTGCAGGGTCTCGTAGCGCGGCAGGTGGTAGTCGGCGGAGACCTTCAGCGCATCACGCAACCGCTCGGCGCTGTAGTTGGATGCGCCAATCGCACGTACCTTGCCGGCCTCGATCAGCCGCCCGAACGCACCCAGGCTTTCCTCCAGCGGCACCGATTCGTCGTCTTCATGCGCCTGGTACAGATCGATCACATCGGTCTGCAGGCGGCGCAACGAATCCTCGACGGCGTCGTTGATGTTGTCGGCCGACAGGCCCGGATGCTCGGCCCATTTGGCGACCTTGGTGGCTATCACCACCTTGTCGCGCTTGCCGCTGCGCTGCAGCCAGCGGCCGATGATGGTCTCCGACTCGCCGCCGCGATTGCCCGGCACCCATGCCGGATAGACATCGGCGGTGTCGATCAGGTTGAAGCCGGCGTCGACGAAGGCGTCAAGCAGGCCAAAGGATGTCTTCTCATCGGCACTCCAGCCGAATACGTTGCCACCAAAAGCGATGGGGCTGACGTGTAGACCCGAGCGACCAAGTTCGCGTGACTGGGGCATGCGTTGCTCCTTTGTTGTTCAGTTCAACAGCATAGACGGCATGCGTTCCAATTCCGTGGCAAGGTCGTGAATACAGCGTTCCGCACGTCGTCCCCGTGCTAACGGGATATGAACATTTCATGCTGCATTGCACTTGCAGCCGCGTGCTAGGCTCGCCGTTTCAAACGCCGGAGTTCCTCGCATGAAGACGCATTCCCCGCTGCTGTGTGCCTGTCTGCTGGCGCTTGCCAGCACCCTGCCCGTCGGCACCGCGCTGGCCCATGGCGAGGCCGCCAGCGCTGCTGACGTGCAGGTGTCGCCGCAGCTGCAGGCGGCCGTTGCCGGCAGCTGGCGCACGCCGGCCAATGTGCTGCGCGACGAATACCGACATCCGGCACAGACCTTGGCGTTCTTTGGCTTGCAGCCGAAGCAGACCGTCATCGAGATCACCCCGGGCGGCGGTTGGTACTCCGAGATCCTCGCGCCTTACCTGCGTGATGGCGGCAAGTATGTGGCCGCCGTGGTTGATCCGGGCGCATTGCCGGCCGGCGGTGGCCGCGATTACCAGCAGCGTTCGCGCGATAGCCTGAGCAAGAAGTTCGCCGATGCCCCCGCCCAGTTCGACCGTGCGGCCGAAGTGGCCTACAACCCGGCTGCGCCGGTGCTGGGTGCGCCGGGCTCGGCCGATCTGGTGCTGACCTTCCGCAACGTCCACAACTGGCGTTCGTCCGGCCAGGCTGAAGGCATGTTCAAGGCCTTCTTCGACGTGCTCAAGCCGGGCGGCACGCTCGGTGTGGTGGAGCATCGCGCCAAGGCCGATGTCGGCGCGGATGACAAGAGTGGCTACGTTGGCCAGGCGCAGGTGATCGCCATGGCAGAAGCTGCCGGCTTCAAGCTTGCCGGTAGCAGCGAGGTGAACGCCAACCCGCGCGACACCAAGGACCATCCCAACGGTGTGTGGACCCTGCCGCCGTCCAACAACCATGACAAGGCCGATGCCGCCAAGTACAAGGCCATCGGCGAAAGCGACCGCATGACGCTGCGCTTCGTGAAGCAGTAATACGGCCGCGATTGGGGATTCGGAATCAGGCAGTGAGATAATGCGGGGCCGCGATGCTTGGCATGCGGCCCCGCTTTTCTGAGCTGCGATGCCAGCTGATCGCGTGGCAGCAGCGCATCCATTCTTCTCCCCAATGCCTGCATCAGATGCTTATCGCCCTCAACAAACCTTTCAATGTGCTCTGTCAGTTCACCGACAGCAGCCAACCGCCGCGGGCGACCCTGGCCAGTTTTGGCCTGCCGGCCAACGTGTATGCGGCAGGGCGCCTGGACTACGACAGCGAAGGTCTGTTGCTGCTCACCGATGATGGCAATCTCGCCCATCGTCTGACCGACCCACGGCATAAGCAGCCCAAAACCTATTGGGTGCAGGTCGAAGGCACGCCCACCGATGACAAGCTGCAGGCGCTGCGTGACGGCGTGCAGCTCAATGACGGGCCAACCCTGCCTGCGCGCGTTGAACTGCTTGCTGCTGCTCCCAGCCTGTGGGAGCGCAATCCGCCCGTGCGCTTCCGCAAGACCGTGCCGGACAGCTGGCTGGCAATCACCCTGCGAGAAGGACGTAATCGGCAGGTTCGGCGCATGACCGCCGCAGTCGGATTACCGACGTTGCGATTGGTGCGTGCGGTGATGGGGCCGTACGCGCTCGAGGGACTGCAGCCGGGGCAGTGGCGCAGGGTGGATTGAATCGCGCAGCCTGGCGCGAACCAGGTTGCGGCTCACAGCCACGGCAACTGATACCAGTATCAGGTCAGGTCACGCGCGCGGTGTATTGCATCCGCCCAGTGGCTGCGGCCGAACACGACGAAGCGATGTACTTCATCGCGGGTATGCACGGCCAGCGAATTGGGCATCAACGGAAGCACGCCCAGAAAGCGCGTCCAACAACGTTGTACCGAGCTGATCCTCCGCAAAGGGACCTCGCTGTCACCGGTTTGCACATTGAAACGGTGGGCCGAGAACAGCAGGCGCTGATTGGACAGATACAGCTGGCCACCAACAGTCTCGATGCCGCGCTGCATGTTGGCAGCGCCTTGCTTGATGACACGCTCGTCGATGTTGAGGATCAATCCCACGTTGCTGCCTCGTTCCATGCTGGGCCAGTGCAGAAGGCACTGCCGCGGCGAAGAATGGCCGAGTTGCTGGCTGTCGACAAGCGTCAGACCGTCGAAACAGGTGCGGCGGTCCTCAATGTCCCTGTCGAGAGCGTCGCCGCATGCGCCTCTGCCTGTGCGCGAGGACAGATTCAATGCCGTGCTCACCAGATCTCGATGGTGGTCGCGAAGCCAGCCGGATCATGCGCGTGTATTGCGATCGCTGCCGGGATGAAGCTTCGTCCTCGATAGGTGGGCATGGCCGAATAGCGGCTCAGCTTTCCTGCACGCATCAAGGGCAGCACGGTTCTGATGTCGATCCTGCGCTTCTGCTCCGCAGCCCACACCGGCACAAACACCGTATTGTCTGTATCGAGTTCACCGCCAAGTTCTTCTGGAACCAGTTGCAGGAAGGCCAGCTCACGTCGAAGAACCGCAGCTTCGCATTTCTCCCGTGTATCAAAATGGCCGAAGTCAGCGCATCCGATCCTTCGGCTGCGACGCCCGTCGTGCATAAAGCCCTCCTATGGCTTTCCAGGCAAAAGCGACGACAGCCCTCAGGGCAGCGCAAATCACATCAGGCGCTGTTGACTGCGGTGTTGCAAACCGAAGATTCGCAACGCAGCGGCTTTGTCTTGTCGAGTCGAGAGGATACGAGAGTTTGTATCGATCGCCTTGTTATCACTGTGCATGAGATAGCGCAGCTGGGGCATGTGAGCGCAGTGTGTGTGCAGGGGGCGTTCCGCAAACTGGAAAGCCAGTTACGCAGCGGCAGCTCAGCGCGCAAGGCTCATTGGTCGCAGTGCCGAGCGGTCAGTCGCTGTGTCACTGATTTCTGAAGAAGCAGCATCACTGCACCCAGGTATGTTTGGGCGTGTGAATGGAATCGCCGCAACCGAGTGGAGAACTCCCAGGTGAGAGCTCCTTCTTGCATGCTCCAGCTACTGCCCCGCAGGCGGCTCCCAGAGTTCGATCTTGTTGCCTTCGGGGTCCATCACCCAGCCGAACTTTCCCTGCTCGGAACTCTGTGCCTCACCGACAACAGTGCAGCCCTCCTCGCGCAGTGCAGCAAGCAGTGCATCCAGATCGTCAACCCGGAAATTGATCATGAAAGATGCAGTAGAAGGTGCCATGTAGTCGGTATCCGCAGCAAATGGGCTCCAGATCGTCGCGCCCGCTGGACTGTCAGCACCGCCCCACTGAAAAACCGCGCCGCCCCAGTCGCTGACATCCAGCCCGAGGTGCTCGCGGTACCAGGCTGAAAGCGCTTTTGGATCGTTTGCTTTGAAGAAGATGCCGCCAATGCCGGTTACGCGTTTCATACCGAATCTCCTCACGTTGAAAGGTTCTCGCGGAGTTGCGAACTCGGGCGGTGCCGAGCCTTGAACTGGGCACGTCTCTGGCACGGCTGACTCAAAGAGCGCATTGGTAGCTAATCGGCAATATTGATCCTGACCTTGGCGCCATCGGGAAGATTTGCAGTTTCCTTGGCGAGGTGGCCAGAGGCCGAGATCAGTTCAGTCAGCGAGATCACGCCGAGGTTGTCACCACCGTACTCGCCACCAAGCGTGCCCGGAACCTTGAGGCAGTACTTGTAGCCCGGTTGCAACGGGCCAAGGCGTTCGCGCGCTTGGTCAACCAGGGCCTGCATCTGCCAGTCCCCAACGAACTCCGCATTTCGGGACAGCTGATCAAGTTCCTCGCGGGTTGCTGCGACCACCTCGCAGTACAGGTCCTCGGGGCAAATGCGCCAGTAACTGCCAGTGTGATCCTTGATCATCAGGTTGCCGAAATCGTTTTCTCCTACGATCTGGCTGGGACATAGTCCCGTCCAGCCCCAGGCATCCTTGATGGTAGTGATAAGTTCCATGCGTTCCTTACGACGAGCTTCAGCAGGCAGGCGGGGCAGGGCCGAATGAAAAGAAACCTACGAACCTGCAAGCAAAATGATGCACCGGATTCTGTAGTCTGCTCCAACTATCTGCGGTTGAGAATACGCAGCAGGCGGTCTGCTTCCGCATGCAGATGAGGGGAGTTGTCATGCGTCCAGCTGTCATCGCACCAGTCACAGCAGTTGTATAGATCACCTTGCCACCATTGGCTGTCGGTGGTAGCTGACCTGGGCTGGGGAGCGTCGGCAAGGGCCAGGTTGAACCCGCTATCCAAGTGATCAGCCAGTCGACACAATGCCTGTACCGATATTTCTCTTGCTACGAAGGCGATCAGGGACTGGCGCAGAATATCTTCGGCAATGGCTTCAGCCTCCACGGATATTGGCTGGAAGCCGTTGACATCTTCAGCCATCCTCAGCAGCAGTGCCGTAGCCAGCTCCGGGCTGGGTTGTGGATACAGATCCCAGATGAGCGGATGTAACTCATCCGTAGACATCACTGCAGCGTCGGTCCAGCGCGACAACTCTTCAGAACTGCCGACTCCACACCAGAACTACATGGCGAGGAGGTTCAAGTCTGCGCGAATGCTATCCATGATGTAGGCCTTCGGGATGGCGTTGAATCGCTACCAGGTGCCATCGCAGGTGGCTACTCGAGCTCACAGCCGCATGCCAGCCCATATGACCGCCTCCGTCGACGCAGACACAACCGGAGTGAGCAGCTTGGGCCAGAATGTGCCGGGCGGGATGTGAGCAAGCGATTGGTCATGGTGCTCCTGCTCCTCCGCCACGATGGAGGCAATTGCGGCGACGGCAAACGGATCCTGGTCTTCAAGCATGGAGAGCTGATGCTCCAGATGCCTCAGTACGGCGGCTTCAACGGCTGCCGTGGTGGCGGCTATGGCGCCAGCGCCAAGCAAACCGGTGACCAGGCCGAGCGCCAGGCCTCCAGCACCGCAGAGCCAGTAGCTTCGGCAACGACGAACGCCGCGCCGTTGCAGCTCGGTCGCGAAGATTGTGCGGTGTCCTTCCTCGTGAGAGCGGAATTCCGCCAGCTGCGCAACCATCGCCGGGGCTGTGAGCCGGGCAATGAAGATCTGCCCGCGGTAGATGTTCACCGCGCCATGTTCACCGGCATGATTGACCTTGATGATCCGGCCGCCGATTTCATTGCAAGGTCGTTGCACGACTTCTCCTGTACGGCGGTCAACGGTGGAGCCAGATTGATCCGTGATCCGAACTTGGCTTGAATCAAAAATTGTAGCCGAGCAGTGTCAGTTCTGCGCCGCGTCGAGTCTGGGCCATAGATGCTGCGCCAAGCACTCCAGATCGGCCCTGGACAATCCGCAGACAGCCGGAAGTCGATCTGCGGCGATCGTGGATGCGCCATGCAAGGTCTCCCGCAAGACGCCTTGGACTGCCAGTGCAGCGAAATGCGGCTTTGCCTGCAGGGATAACGGCCAATCCTCAAGGATCTTGGAAAGATCAGATCGCTCGAACCCGAAGAGCGTTGGGCACTCCCTATCCCAAGCCCGCAGCCAATATTCAAGCACGCCATGAAGTGTGCGCAGCTCTGCGATTGATAAATCAGAAATGTCCATGGGTTCCAACGACGTAACAGGCCGCACCGGGCAGCATATCGGTAATGTTGAGGCATCAGCCCGCACTGCGGGGAATGGCAACGCTGAAAGGATAGGCGGGTGCACTGGACCGCGCTGCCGCGGAAAACATGGTCAGGAAATCCACAAGTGAGTGGGCAACAACAGAGCACTCCTCAAACTCTGGTTCGGAACCGTAGACCACCTGGCCTCTAACCGGGCCTTGCAAGCAATAAGCGAAGTACTGATAGGAACCGTTGACGGACAGGAATAGAGGGAAGTGCGATTGCCAGAAGCTTCGGATCGCCGCACACCAGTCGGCATCCGAGCCCGCCGCTTCAAGAGACATCAGCTCGAAGGCATTGAAGCGAAACGGCAGATTACTGATGAGATCAGCCGTGGACACGAACCACGCCTTGTCGGACGGGCAGACGCAGAGCGAGAACGATGAAAGGAAGGCAGTGAGTTCCGCTGGCAGTTGCCCATAACGGGAGATCAGGTCAGCTGGAACTTCAGCGTCGGGTGGTGGAGGGGAGACATGCCAAGAAAGCACGCTCAGCGATTCGAGGAAGCTGCTCATGTTGCTGTGTGTCTTGAAAAGATGGATGCGTGCAATGGCTGCGCATTGAAGGCAGAGCCGGGTGCCATGGCCGGCCCCGCATGGCGGAATGTTCTTGACCCGCTTACCAAACCAATAGCCTCCCACCGGGCCAGCGACCAGACCACCCGCAGGGGAAGTGTCCGGCGCGATAAACCTGCAGGAGTTGCAGGAAGAAATCGGGTCGGCCTTTGCAGTTCCGGTACTCATGCTCCATCACAGCAGCAAGCACGTCCCAGCTCGCGGAGTCCAGAAAGCTCTTGGGAAAACTCCTGCTTTCAGCGAATGGTCGCCAGGACGTATCGCATATCGACGAGATAACAAGCTCTTTCGCGGACACGGCGATTCCATTCCAGCGCTGGTACTCATCCCGATGGCGGCTGTGCAGGAATTCTGTAAGCCGGTTCCTTGCATCAAGCGTGACATCCTCCCAAGCCTGGCTGCTGCAGAGCGTAATCGCCTGTTCCCAGCTTGATACCTGCTCCGCAGAAAAGGGCAGAGGCGCGGCGAATGGTTGTCCGCAGGCGCTGAACCAAGCGATGTTATGAAGTTCTCTTGCGAATGATTTGTCCATATCCATTCAGTGCTTCCTTGCGTGGGCTACGCCGATTCACAAAAGCGATTCGTTGGAAAGGGCTGCTCAATTGCGGATCAGTGATGCGATGGCATCCCAATGGTCGGCGCTCTCATTCAGGGCGACGGCCGAAAGGGTATCTCGCCGCAGAGCGATGACTGTGTCGATACCTTTGTCGCGGAGGATGCCTTGGGCCTGCCGTAGTATGCGCAGACGTCCTGTAAGCCATTGCCGTCGCTCAGGCAAGAGCAGTGCAATCGAATGCTGCATCGAACACGATAGCTTCTGGCGCAGGTTGATAAGCGCAGCTTTGTCTGCCCTTTCAAAACTGGGCTCGATCACATAGTGCGCGCCAACCGCGGCATCAAGATCGTACTTGTCCTGCAAGAACTCCTGCCATGACTGGGCGCTTCCAACTGTCTCGACGGCGCCGGAAACGACGTTGACCAGGTGCGCGCCAGCGCCTACGTAGCAATGCTCGAGCATTCCACTCATGACATAGGCTTCGCTGTTGGAGTGCACCACCCAATGGTCTTCGCGTGGGCTCAGGATGCAGGACTGAATGGCAAAACGTTCCCCCGCCGAGCTGATCTCGGCGAGGTTTAACACTATGGACTGAGCATCTTCAGCGGAAATCATCGATTCGATCGAGAAGCAGGCGGCCTGATGGATCCGAACACGTCACTTGCGTGCCTACCACTCCCGCCACTCCTCAGTGATGTCTTCACCGCCGCCTACGCCCTTGTCGGCAGCGGCCTGGATGATGAGCTCGCAGAGCTGCTCACGCTGGTCTGTCTCGATCAGGGAATGGCCGCAACTCTCGTTCAGCACGTTGAGAGAAAGTACGGTTTCCTTGACGATGCCAATCACTGATTCTGTGTCGCCCGAACCTGCGGACTGAGTCCTGTCAATGAAGACCGTGAGGATGGAATCGCACTTGCCGATGTCATCCTCGGAGTAGCCGGCATCACCCCCGTCTTCGGCTACGCTCTCCATGTAGTCGCGCATTCCCTCAAGAAGATCGGCCTTCAAAGCGTTCATTGGTTCTATTTCCATAGTTCCCTCTGTGGAATGTGTAATGCTGGATTCTGCCCGTCATTCGATGAGTTGCCTTGGGCTGGAACGCTTGGACATCTTAATGAATTACCGGTTCAAGGCGCCAGGATCACAGCTTGCGACAATGGTATGAGCGAACAAACCCAGCCGGTAGCTCACTGTTAGCTGGCCGCGGACCTCGATGCCAACTCATCCAGTGACGATGATATGAGGTATGCCTGTCGATGCAGAAGCGCGGCAAGAGTGGGTTCTCACGTACCACGCGCTGCTGCTTCCAGGGCCAGTGGAAGATAGTGAGCCAGCGCCTTTGCGCTGATGTCACCCGCAGAGCGCAACTTGATATGGCGGCGGCCTTTGCCATTACCCTCAAGCTGGCCAAGTGTGTCCGCGATCTTCGCCCCGCTGCCGAACTCCACAGATATGTGCTGCTTATAGGCGAACACGCCGCAGAACTGTACGTCGGATGAGAACAAGATGCCGCCATATTTGACCTCTTCGGTCACGGCCGGGATTGTGCTCTTGACCAGCTGGCGGACAGCGTCAACCAAGGCGAGCTGCCCTTCGCCAAGTAGGCTGATGTCTTCAAGAAGTGCCTCGATGGATTTGCTTGCCATTGCGTGGGACCTATAGTGCTACGTGCGTTCTGCTACGGTGAGGCGGTAGCTGGAGGTGCTTTGTACTCACGTCGTAGCTCAATTGGTGATGGCGTGGGCTGCGGCTGCAAAAACCGCAATCGCAGCAAGAAGAACCACGAATCCAAAGCGAAGGCGGAGAGGAATCGGAGCCTTGCCATGGGTTTGCTCAACCGTCTTTGTATCGAGGATCCACCCGTGATTGCAGCGGGTGCAGGCAAGTTGGTAGCGCTTCGCGTAGACGAATCCAAAGAGCAGGTCGAACTCGCCGAACTTGTACCTGAGCTGGGTCTGGAAGTCTGCAGTCTCCTTGCAGCCCGGGCAGAATCTCTGTTCCAGAGACCCAACGGGAACGACGCGTTCTCCCTGCCCAATCATGAACATCATGATGCCTCTCCCTGGTCAACTGCGATCGAAATGGACGTCGGTGCTCGTGCGTTGCATTAGACACCGGAACGCGCCCCGCAAGGCGGGTTTGCGTGGAGCGGGAGGTCGAGTTCCGCGATATGACCACGGCTTGGCCAAGCGGACCGCTCAGCGGACGCCGATTCCATCAAGCCACTGCAGCGCATCATCAGTCCACCGATCGGTGTCCTTGCCCTGCTTCTTGACGCCGAACGCGTGCCCGCCGGTTTCATAGAGCCGCAGCTCCACACTCACGCCAGCCTTCCTCAGCGCCCGCTCGTACACTTCCGAGTAGTAGGACGGATCGACGGGGTCGTCCTTGGCATGTATGAGCAGGGTAGGTAGCACGTCGCCCGAGATCTCGATGTCGGTGTTCAACTCCTGGGCGGCGATGGATCTGGGCGTCTTGTTCTTGTGCTCCATCGTCAGGTGGCCGGGATAAACGGGTATCGCAAAATCAGGGCGGCTGCTCACTTGATCGGCCTCGTCGATTGGCGCGTAGGATTGATGTTTGAATCCTGTAGACGATAGTACCGCCAGATTTCCCCCGGCCGAGAACCCCATGACGCCGATCCTGTTCGGATCGATGCCGTATGTCGCAGCGTTGTAGCGGACGAGGGAGATGGCCCGCTGGGCATCCTGCAACGCCATCGGGATGGCTGGCTGTTCGTGCCTCCTGGTGACGCTGTTCCAGTTGCAGCCGGTATTCGGAACGCGGTACTTCACAAGGATGCAGGTGATGCCGGCGTCAGTCAGCCATCTGCAGACATCAGCGCCTTGGGGGCCCAGCGTGCTCTGTGGTCCTATCGCCAGCGCCTTGAAGCCACCACCCGGGAACACCAGAATCGCGGCACGCGAAGTGGTTACCTTGGGCGAATAGACCAGATACGTCGGGCGGCTCGACGACCACGTTTCTCCAGCGAGCGCCTTCACGCCATCCAGGAACACCTGGGAATCTTCAGCCCATAGCGGAACTTCCAGAGAGTAGCCAACAGCTGGTGCTCCAGCGACCGCAGGGTTTGCTGGCAGCGGAGTCGCCGGCGAACTTGGCAGCTGCTGCTCACTGCTTGTGGCGAAAGCCGCGGAAGATGCGCTCAACACAAGCGTGCTCAGCAGAAGGGCAGCTAAAGACGGGATGTGTGTCCTTGTCGAACCAGTTGGCGTGCGGTTGGGTAGGGGGCAGCTCTTGGATCGAAATGCCACACAGCGTTCGGCTTGGATGCGCTGGTTGAGTCAATCTATAGGCTCGAGCGCGATTGAATGCATGGTCCACAAGAAGCCTTCAGTCTTCATCCGTGGGATCGAACGGTTGCTGTATCCATTCCGCACCTGCGGCGGGTCTGGTAGCGCACCAGCCAGGCGGCATTTCCGCGAGCTCACCAATGCTTGGATCGGCCTCGAACATGCACCCAAGGCAGACGAGCTTCATGTCTGTGGTTTCAAGAGTGGTGCCGCAGAGGAGTTGCCAGTCGCCATCGCGATCATGATAGACCTCGCGCACAGGTTCGCTGCCTTCCATGGTCTGCCGCGTGGTGAACACGGCAGTATTGGTCGGCAAGTTGAATGGCCAAGTGCGAAAAGTATGCGAATGACTCATGTGAGACCCAACCCTGATTCATGCCACGGCGCAGCCTCGGCTTGATCGTAATGTCATCCCGCCTGCGAGGTGAGGCGTTCACGCACGATCATAAGCGCGAACCCAAGCAAGTTGAGGCCTTGCCACGTGTTTGGGTTACTGGCCCGAGGATCGTCAGCCGCAAGGCCAATACCCCAGATCGCGTCCACCGGGCTGGCCTCAACCAATACCTTGTTGCCCGTTCTGCATAGGAAGGCGGCCAGCTTTGGCTCCTGGCTGAACTTGGCGTAGTTGCCTTCGACCACGATCTCAAATCTGTGCTCGTTCCATAGTGAATCGCTGAACCCAACGACCTCCCGGCCCAAGGCCTTGGCAGCACCAGGACTCGCGGCTGCAAGGATGCGCTCACGGGTTGATGAGTCCCCAGACAATCTGGATTTCTCGGCCATCATGTAGTGCTCGGCCGTCGGGTAGTTGATGCCTCCCAGCTGAAATGGCGAGTCGTACCACTGACTGAAGCAGCTGTTCGAGGGGGCGCCATCGGGACGCGGTCGATGGCCCCAGAAGTGCAGATAGGAAAAGCTCTCTCCGTCGCCAACGCGAGCGCGGAGATCCTGAAGGGATGTTGGAATAGTCATGCTGTTTGTTTGGTCCAGCGTTGAAGTCGTACTGACCCGCGATGCGGGTTTGACGTGAACTAGTTGTCAGATACTGCGGGCATCGGGAAGGGGAGCTTCAGGTCATGTTCCTCGAGTACCGATATGTAGTGGGAAAGCATGCCCAGCAGCCTGCTTTGCAGATCCTCCAGATCATCAAGCGCGTCGGGGCCGCCTGCGAGGACATCGGCGATCTGGACGCAAAGCGCATTGAGCGTATCGCCTTGCAGAAGAAGGCCTGGGAATTCTCGGCCGGGGTGCCGAAGTACGGCCATGTTGGGCACATCCGAATAGACCTCAATCTTCTCAATGCGCATGATTCAATGTCCAAGGTGAGGGAGCGATCTGCACCGCTGCATTGTTATGGATGATTGGTAGGTTGAAAACCCAGGAGTGCAGCAGCGGATGCGAGCGGCGCCCCGATGGTGCTGTCGCTAGAACTGCAACCTGGTGCACGCCGCACGAAACTCCTGGTGCGCGATGAGATCCAATCGACTAGACCGGCAGCGAGCACGAGGAAAGCTGATATCGGCAGCTAAAGCCATAGTGGCGCTGGGCTGATCATCAGCTTGGGGCGCTTACTGGAACGACAGGACCTCAGGCCTCGGCTCGAGCAGATCGGTAGGGGTCACTGCCAGAACCTCCACCAGCTTCTTTTCTCAGCTTGCTTCGGTGCGCCACCACCAGGGCGATGAATCTCCGCAGACTGCCCGTCAGCGACAGAGATTCCAAGTGCGTTGGCCTCGGCGATGATGAAAGGGGCGACCTCGTCGACGCGGGAGAATGAGATGGCGAGCATGCCCATTTCATGGGCAAAGTTGCCAATCATGGGCCCGTCCGCCCAAGGGCTATTGTCCATTTCCGGATCATCATCCGGGTAGCTGCACAGACAGGGATACCGGGCAGTGAGCACCGCATGCAGCTCCACAAGCGCAGGTGCTTTCTCGCGCGAGTCATCGTAGTAAGACTCACGCAGCGTTTCGATATGTTGCCATGCTTGTTTGTCGTCTTGCGGAAGCGGCCCAACAATCAGATCAAGCGTATAGCTCATTGGTGAACTCCAACTCTGGAATCAAGCAGATCCGCGAAGCGGCTTCGGCTTGAATGAACTGTTAGGCCTCGCTATAACCAGCCCAAGCCACTTGAAGATACGTTGAATGGTTAAGGCGGGCAGTGGGCGTCGAACGCAGCAATTGCCTCATGCAATGCAGCAACCACATTGTCGCAGTCCTTGCGCCACACGAAATCGCTCTCTTGATGAGTGATGACGACTGTAGAGACGTTCCGGTCCCTATCTCCATCCCACTTGAGAACAATCATGGCGCCGCGCCGCCTTGCGGCATCAATCTCGGGCAGAAGTGCATCAATCGTCATGGGCCTAACTCTGGAATTGAGCCGGCCCGCGAAGCGCGTTCGGCTTGAATGAACTGTTAGGCCGCGGCGCGTGCTTACGGCAAGCTGTCATTAGCTAAGCGTCTAGCTGCGACCAAAGCTGCGAGCACCTTTGGCCGGTTGTGTGCGTTGTTGATACCGGCGGGTAGCCGGCTCTGCCAAGGCTGAAACTCCCAGTGGTCACCGCCAGCAGAACACTGGCGCGTAGAGTTGGAGGGCTTCCGGAAGTAGGCGATCGCAGCCTCAAGCTGAGCATTGGATAAGAATTCTAGCCGGAATTTGGCGATTGTAATAACAAGTACCTCTCGAGCAGGCTCCGGCGCTGGGATGTCGGGCATGTGGTTTCGGTGTGCCGAAGGATCGTACATCTCGATTACAGAGCTTTTCATGCGCGGCCTAACTCTAGAATTAAGCCGCGCCGCGAAGCGGGTTCGGCTTGAATGAATTGTTAGACGGGGGCCTTGCGACTGCGCCTGCTGCCGGCTGTTGTTTTTCGTGGTTTGGCAGATTTTGGCGCCGGCATGAGCGTGGCGGTCTCTGTAATGAGGCGCCTTAGCGCATCGGTGTCGTCCAGCACCTCGTCGGCTACAGGATAGTCCTTTGCGCCTGGATACGGTGGCCGTTGCGGCAGGCTTGGTGCCAGCGTGGCGGCCGCAGCCGAGGGTTTGATGAAGAGACTGTTGTCACAAGCAAAAGCGACCACTTTTCCGTCTAGGTAGAGCGCGTACTCACCGAACATTTTTTTGGATGTGAGGCGATTGCCTAGGCCAACTTGCTCCGTGACGTACTCGATGAAGTCTTGGTCAGTGGCCATGTTGCTCCCGTGATCTAAATCTGGAATTAAACCGACCCGCGAAGCGGGTTCGGCTTAAATGAATTGTTAGGCTTCACGCGAGCATCTTGCTGTAGCAAAGGCCGGACAAACGGATGATATCTCCATCTGAGCTGCAATCAATCACTGTGTCTAGCCAATGCTCTTTTGGACCAGAATTATCCCTGGTCAGCTGCTCTAGAAAATCCCGCAATAGATAACCGCCGACCACGAGCTTGAGAAGCGAAGGGGTCTCGAGCAGTAGGCTGAAACTGGGGTAGCCGGCCTCAGCCAGCTCGTCTCGGGGCCCGCCGCATGTCTCATCATCTCTTTTCGATTCCGCAACCCACGCAGCGTAAGCGGGCTCCAGAAACTCAACCAAATCTGTAGCCTTAGCAGCCACGGTGAAAGAGCGGCGAGCCATTTCTATGCGCTTAGAGCTAAGGTCCATCTCTGGCACGGCGAAGGCACTCAGCTGTGTTGGCTGGCCATCTACGTGCAAAGATTGGATCGGATTCATGAGGCCCAACTTCCGAATTAAGCCGACCCGCGAAGCGAGTTCGGCTTGAATGAATCCTAAGCAACGCTATTTGAAGTAGTAGTACCAGTTCCGTTGGCGTAACGATCGCAGTCTTCCTGAGTGTAGATTCTAAGCCATAGATCACCGGAGTCCACCTTGATCCCCGCTTCACCCAATGCAAGTCGAAGTTCCGTACAGATCGTCGGCCAGTCTGCACCGTCGCGAAGCAGCGAAGCATCGCTGTCTCTAGGCACAACAAAGTACACGTGTGAGTTCTCATCCCCGGAATACAGCCAATGAGAACTCCATACCGGGACTCGACCCGCCGCAGCCGATACTTTTGGCTCAAAGGCCTTCAAAACTGGATCGACAGCCTCGGATAAGGCGCGACGCTTTGCGTCGATGCCGTCTAAGATCGCTTCTACGTCATGCTTTTGAGCTAGCTCCGGACTCAAGCCGCGCCGCGAAGCGGCGTCGGCTTGAATGAACTGTCTGGCCGCAGCCCGATGTGCGAGAAGCCAGCCTAATGCGGAGCTAGCAAGCCCTCCCCAAATCACTCCGACCGAAAGACTCGTGCCGCTGAGGTCTGCCGCGGCGGCGCCGATGGCCGAGCCAACGAGAGCAAACCAAGCTACCTTGCGCTTGCGCGAAAGGTACGCGGCCTCAATTGCTCGCTTCTGCCGAGTCTCTTCTTGACGATCTAGATCCGGTGCCAGAATGGCTTGTGCAATCGCGTCTGCCTGAGTCCTATCCATCTTGCGGTAGCTCCTGATAGCGGTCTAACGCCTGAGTTAAGCCGACCCGCGAAGCGGCGTCGGCTTGAATGAGCTGTTAGAGCCCGGCAAGGGGATGTCCGAGGATTGCATGGATGTCCGCTGTGGGAACGCCGGCCCAAGGGCCGGCAGGATTAACTATCAAGCCTGATAGATTGTTTTCTAGGACGAGGTATAGAACGTCCTTTGCTTCCATTGAAAACGTGCAAACTGTTGGGGTGCGACGTAGCGCCTCTGCGTGGCTGGTGAAGGCCAATAGTGCCTCGCCACCGTCAGGGGAGGATGTAGTCAGTACAGGTATAGCTGCTGCCTGTTGCAATGTCAGTGGTCCTTCCTCCCAGCTCTGGGAAACGTCACGGGACGCGATAAAGAGCTGCGCAGTCTTTAGCGAATCGTAGAACGCATTGCGACTACGAGCACTGGGATCCATACTCAAGAGCTCGACCGCATCGACGATGCTTGGCGTCTCATTGGCTTTTTTCTTGGCAAACAGAGACCAGATCATAGGGCTCTAACTCGGGAATTAAGCCGCGCCGCGTAGCGGCGTCGGCTTGACTGAATTGTTAGCGCCCATTAGCCGCCACGCATAACGAGCGCTTTTTCCGAACGCTGTGAGGCCGGAAAGAATGCCCATGGCTTGCTACCACCGCCGTCAAACATCCCGACGTAAGTGGAGGAAGCGGGGCAATTGCCAGGGCTGATTTTTCCAGTTGAAGTGTCGACGAGAACGAATTCCGAGTAGCTATCCAACATCATTAGATTGTCGGCGCATTTGTATAGATTGGCAGCAGCGTAGCCGCCCGTATCCTTTGAAAGCTGGTGCCGACTGTCTGGAAATCCACTCTTCTTGAAGATAAGTGTGCGGCTGTACTCAGCTAAATACGGATGTGTCGGTTCAAGATCGATCTGGATCGTTGCTCCGGTCGACTGCTCGGTAAACGTTGCACTACGAATTCCTGAAGTGCACGCGGAGCAAAGAACCAAAAGAAGGATGAGCGCGAAGATTCGAGACATAGGTGCTAACTACCTGAATTAAGCCGAGCCGCGGAGCGGCTTCGGCCTGAATGAATTGTTAGCCATTGCCAGGAACCACACCGGAGATGAACTCCTCGTAGGTGCTCCACGCGGGGTCAGGCGCCGCATGTATCTTGATGGGAAAGGCTGGACTGTCCTTCAGAGCCGAGTTGAGCTTGGTCATGAACTCATCCTGAGACTTGGTGTAATAGATCCATTCGCGGGAATTTTCGCCAGTTGACACCAGAGCTAGCGTTGCAAAACCATTGCTCTCGATGGTTGGTGAAATAGCGTCCTCCAGCTCGTCCATACTCTTGCGCTCATCAGCGGATGGCATGCCGCTCTCCGACTGATAGTCCCAGACCAAGATCACACGATCTGGTTGCTTGGAGCGGCGGAAGTCTACCGAAAAGGATTTGACGTACCGAAAGACGATGGAGCGGTCCTCCGCCTGGTGCCTAGAGACGGCCGTTGCCCACTCTTGGGTGGATGCTGACGTGGTCATGAAAAGGCCGATGATCGCGAGCAGGAGCTTTGACATGGCTAACGCCTGAATTAAGCCGCGCCGCGAAGCGGCGTCGGCTTGAATGAATTGTTAAGCTCCAACCATGAAGTGCAGCCAACCAATGAGCAGCAAGGTAGGAATAACTCCAAGGAGCCCAAGTGCTATTCCTGTTTTTCCCGGCATGCTATTCCTAGTCATAAATCCGAAGCCTAACGCACATAGTCCGAGAGCGAGGCTGAGCCAGTAGATTGCAGAAGAACCCCAGCCCAATAAGAAGAATGCAACAACCCCAAGGATTGAAAGTATCCCTGCGAGAATCGAAATTTTTCCCATCTTACACCCACCAAATTTTCATCATGCAGCCTAACTCTGGAATTAAGCCGACTCGCGAAGCGAGTTCGGCTTGAATGAACTGTTAGGCCTTGAGTGTGGCACAGGCGACGCCAGAAAGAATAAACACGAAAAATGCAGAGGCAGCCCAGTAGCCGGAGCGGAAGCACAGATCACCCAGAGTGTTGAGTTTTGGATCGCCAATGGCTCTGTACTTGCGTTGTGTTATGAACAAAACGTCTGGAGCAGAAGCCGATGGCTCTGTCGCTGGATCAGGAGCAATCTTGGTCCAGATATCTGGATGAGCGATTCGCAAATAGCGGTTGAAGGTGCGCGAGTAGTAGGCGGACATGGCGAAGGCCGGGAGTGCGGCCAAGCCTGATAGGAGAAAGACAGCTGGCAGTAAAGCTTCTATCAAGGCTTAACTCCTAAATTAAGCCGAGCCGCGAAGCGGCTTCGGCTTGAGTGAACTGTTAGGCGCGCTGCCACGCACCGTAGTTGGCAAGCATATGCGACTCAAATGCTGGCGTGCCAGATATTTCCCAAAAGAACGAATCGACGGCCAAGAGCTCAAGTACCGGCTCTCCTCCTGAGAGGACAACAAAGTGTCCATCGATTGTTTGAAAGATGTCGTGGTATAGCGAGCGGAAGGCACTGTCGGACAATGTATGGCCCGATGAAGAGAGCTGCTCGATCTCCACAGCGCGATCTCCTATGCACTCATCAATGACGATCGTCCAGGTGTCCGGACGAACAAATCGATCTATGTCGGTGAGAAACGAGGAGATGTCGAACAGCTCGCCGTTGCTCCCGTGTTGCCGGATAGTGACCATGCGCCCTAACTCTAGAGTTAAGCCGCGCCGCGAAACGGCGTCGGCTTGAATGAACTGTTAGGCCACGGCCCCGAGTACAAGGAGAGCGATAAGCCCAAGAAACGGAAGTGCGGCAAGAACTGACGTACAGAGTCCAAGCCAGAACCAGAAGCCTCTAGTTGGACGATGACTGCTGGCGATAGTGGCGCCAATAATCATAAGACCGATGCACACCGTTGGTAGAGCAAAGACAAGCTCTATGTAACGATGAGGCGAAGGGCTGGCGAACCACCAAAGCCATAGCCCCAAGACGCAGACTGTCATGCCAATTGCAATCAGTGCTCCGTCACCATCTCTCGCGAGAGCTTTCATAGCGGCCTAACTCTGGAATTAAGCCGATCCGCGAAGCGGGTTCGGCTTGAATGAACTGTTAGGCGCCATCTTGCAGATCTTCAAGACCCAACTCAAGGGCGTGAACGAACTGTCCACATAATGCGGGAAGTTTGATTGCGCCAAGCGCGGCATTGAGAGACAAGAACGTTGGCCCAGCAGGATTTGCCACGCGACGGTACTGACCGGTTGAATCATGCCAGTCGTATGCGAAAAGCCCGACAGCTGCATAGCTGTCCCAGACTTGCGGTGACCCCGACCCGAAGACGGGAATAAGATCATTGGCACTGTCGTGGAACTCATACGCCTCCAAGACACAATCCGGAACAGCTCCGCTACCCGCTGTAGCAAACAGTGCTATCGCCCCGGTCGAGTCCCGGGCAAACCAATCGAACTCTCGGCCTTGGATTTCGGAGATGTTGGTCATGGCAGCTAAATCTGGAATTAAGCCGACCCACGTAGCCGGTTCGGCCTGAATGAATTGTTAGGTTGTACCCCGGTTACGGAGAGCCGCCCATGACAGATAGGCCCCGCTTAAAGCAAAGAAGCCGGCGAGCCATATGCCCACATTCTCGTCCGACTGCCAAGCTGCGGCAATCTGATGGTGGCTCCGAAACGGCTTGCCTGCGATTGATAGCTCAAAGACACAATAGTACGTGTCACCTGAGTAGATTGGGCCGCCCCGGCTTTTTGGGTCGTAAAGGACAGTTACAACGGGACGATCTGGACGCGACAGAGTGTCATGCACGAGACCCATCGCGTTGCCCTTTGACGCGTAATCAAAGGATTGGGGAACACCATTAAGCCCGAACTTTATGCCGTACTTGCCATCTCGGACCCAGGAGACCGGGCCAGACACCGCATGCAACTCTGAGCGTTGCGGGATGCCTTTGAACGTTGCCCACGAGTAGAGCGTGGCTCCGCTTATGAAGAAGCTAACTACAGCGAAAGCCGCGTTCTTTGCTCTAGTGGGGTTTGCCGAAGAACATGCTGTGCAAGCTAACTCCGAAATTAAGCCGACCCGCGAAGCGGGTTCGGCTTGAGTGAATTGTTAGGCGGTAATCGACACGACGAACGCTGCGCCCAAGAGTCTGCTCGCTTGACAAGGTCTTCGGGAAGGCCACGAAAGCATACGTGGGCGCAGCCACCGGCAATACCATCAGCGCAGCCAGAGCGACTACAAGCGAGAACACACGCGTCTTTTGCCTCGCAGCGAGCTGCAGCAGCTTCTAGATGGGCAGCCTCGTCCGCGTTGCGGGTAGGAATGCCAGTGGCCGAACAGTGCGGGGACCATGGCTGCCTAGACGCAACAGATTGGGAGTCGGCGAAGCTAGCGCTAGACAAGCTGCTTAGAAGAAAGACCATCGCAAACTTGAGAGTTACCATTGTCGCCTAACTCCTGAACTAAGCCGACCCGCGGAGTGGGTTCGGCTTGAATGAACTATTAGGCCTCAATCGAATTGCCTGGAAGCACATGCTGACAGTAACGCCGCTCGTGTACCGGCTGATCATCTATGTATGCATCCGGCTTAGGCAAGAAGGCTACGAAGCAATGCTCAATGCCTAGCTCTGCTGCAGAGGAACGAGCATAGTCCGCGCCGCCAGAGCTCCACAGGTATAGCGCAAATCCCTGTTGGTGCAACTCGCGAACATGAGCTATAGCAGACGGCATAGGAATGCGCTTGGTGCCAAAAGAGCGGACCAACGTGTCATCAACATCTACGAACACTATGCGCTGTCTCATGAGGCCTAACCCTGGAATTAAGCCGACCCGCGAATCCGGTTTGGCTTGAATGAATTGTTAGGCGGCATGCGCCCGCTAGTCATTTATCATCTGTCCGAACTCTAACGCAAGCTTGTCGCCTCGAAACAGGCCGTAGAAGGAGTATCCGCCTCGTGCGCCGTGAACACGGCGGCCATTTTGGCAATTGACCAAGCGGAACTGGTCACCTGGCGTGATCACCGCTGCAACATTGGCCCACTCTGTGGTGTGCTCCATGTTCTCGATTCCCATGCATCTAGCGCTAGCGAAAATTTCCTGCTTGCTGAGAGGGGCATATACGTCACAAAGAGGATATCCAAGCCGCGCGGCGAGATCTTTTGACTCTATCTCCAGCCCGAGGGAATTGTGCGCGCACCCGGCAAGCGCAGCGACAGATAGCAGAAGTCCTGCATGAAAATTTCGAAGATCAGCGAAGCTGCCTAGATACATGATCATGCCGCCTAAGTCTGGAATCAAGCCGCGCTGCGCCGCGGACCGGCGTCGGCTTGAATGAACTGCTAGGCGGTTGTGGCCATTAACTGAGCCTAGGACCAATGCTGCCTTGCTTGCACAACCCAATACGAGCCGATGATGCCACAGCTTGCGGGATGGAGCTTGCCCGGGAAACCTTGCCAAGCGTTGCCGCTGAAGTGTGAGGAAATGATTGCGGCAGGGCGGTAAAGCGTAAGGCGAAGTGGCGAGCTTGCCGATGCCAGGAGCTGTAGGCGCTGCTGCTCGGAGCCGACCGGTGACTTGCCGATGTTGCTGCCGGAACAAGAAGGGCCAGTCAACCAACACACCGCCGCCTAACTCCGGAACTAAGCCTACCCGCGAAGCGGGTTCGGCTTGAATGAACTGTTAGGCGTCATCGGCTACGCCAGAAGGAGTTGAAACCGTGATGCTCTCTTGCAAATGTTCCGTGTGCCAGGTACTTGGGCCGCGTGCATTGCCGATGATACAGACTGCATTATGAGTGTCCTTGAGCCAAGAGACGGAAAGCTCTAACTCAATCATCTCTCCAGAGACATCCAAGGTGCGCACCTTGGCAGGTGCACCTACTAGCGCGAGCAAATCGGGAGCGGGAAGCTTCCCCATTGCCTCCAGTTCCCTGACCAATGCGGCATAAGCGTCTGGTGTTTTCATGGACGTATGGTATGGCGTCTAACTCTGGAATTAAGCCGCGCCGCGAAGCGGCATCGGCTTGAATGAATTGTTAGGTGGCGACATTTGGTGGTGCAATTGCCGCCAGAACACTCGTGCCACAACTTGTGCAACGGAACCCGGGTTTGCCAATGTTGTCGTAAGCGACCCCGTCTATGACCAGATGACAGCGGACGCAATGAAACGCCCCGCCAGACTTTTGGCCTGCTCCGGGAACATATCTAACTCCTTGCCCGTCAAACTCAACGACCCACCACTGGCGCTTGTGGTCGTACTGCGCAGTGCCATGTCCCTCCAGGTCCTCAGTATCATCGGACTCATCGTAGGCCACGAGTGGCAAGCCAACCGAAAGGACAGTCCCTGCGTTTGACAGGTCTCGGATGCTACCGAAAGTGTCCAAGACGACAGCAGCACGCATGGGGTCAACAACACCGGCAACCAGGCCGTTGAAGTCCGCGTAGATCCGTAGTCGCGTAGAACTTTCCATTGCCACCTAACTCTGGAATTAAGCCGACCCGCGAAGCGGGTTTGGCTTGAATGAACTGTTAGGCGCTACTGGCCTTGGTGCCTTTCCAAAGAGCATATATCTCCCAGTTCCATGCGCTATTCGAGTGGAGCTGTTCGCTGATGATAGCCATAAGTTCGTCGCTATTCCGCAAGATTGGCAAGTTCTGAAAATCGTCGCCCCAGAACAGGCAGAGATCGCTTCCGAGCGCAATCTGCTCCAGTAGAAGTTGGCCTAGGAGAGTGTCCCGAAGATCCGCACCAGCAGCTATTGCGTCCTTTGCCGCATCTGACATTGAATCGATGCCGTCTGATTCGTCGGTCAGGCTCCAAACGAAAGGCGTTCCGAAATTGTAGGAGGCTGCCAGCACTAGTAGCTCGTTTGATAGCGCATGGAAGCTGATGCCGGCAAGGTCGGTGGACGGCTCCGCGCTTTGTACCAACAAGAACTGGGACATGTCTGTAGCGCCTAACTCCGGAATTAAGCCGACCCGCGAAGCAGGGTCGGCTTGAATGAATTGTTAGGCACCACCCGCAGAGTGAGGATCAAACTGCCAGTCGGTCGAAGATTGGTACACGGTGCCGTCATCGTCTTGCACGTTGCCGCCTAGAGCATGAGCAATTTGGAGCATCTTTTGGTACAGCGCGGTATCAGGCCACTTTGTGCTGATGTTGCCTTGGAACCAATCCAGCCACGGCTCCTCATAGGCCGACTTTCCGTGCCAGCGTGCGAAGTAGTCGCCTTGCGAGGTGTCGAGTGAAAGTTCCGGATCAGACTCGATGTATGACAACCACTCATTCTCAGTGATGGGTGAAGCCTCATTGTCCGCCCAAAACTCAGCGCGGGTGATGTATAGCTCGACTCCCATGGCGACTCCTGTGGTGCCTAACTCTGGAATTAAGCCGACCCGCGAAGCGGGTTCGGCTTGAATGAACTGTTAGGGCTCACTCACGGACCCCAATAGTCAAAATTGAACACCACGCCTTCCGGAATCACAAAGCGAATCTCGCCACCGTAGCACTCTATCTTGTGCTCGCCAGGCTCGATTGGTTTGGGAGTGCCAACCGGAACTGTCCAGGCTTGTCCGTCAACTTTGATCGGGCAGCCATTGTGATCATCCGCGATGGACAGATAAGTCTTTCCGTCAGGGCTATTTGTCACGTGCCCGCGCAGATGACCGTCATCGCCACAAGCAGCAATGGTGGTAGTTAGCCCGGCGGTAAGAGTACCCTTGAGAAGGGTGAGCCAGAGTCTTCGCATGTGAGCCCTAACTCCGGAATTAAGCCGACCCGCGAAGCGGGTTCGGCTTGAATGAATTGTTAGGCTGCGCAGCGACGCACCTGACTGACAATAGGAAGCTCCCGGCTACAACCAGTAACAGCAAGGACGGCAGAATCACCTCAACGCTGAGAACGAACCAATTAACGACAGGATGAGGTTGCGAGGAGTTGCCGTAGTTGAGTACAAGGAAAGTGCTGAGTGTCGATAGAAAAGGCCAGAGCGCGAGCAGCGTAAGCGACCAGGCAAGGACAGAACTGCTGCGACTACGTAGCCGGCGACGCAGCATCCAAGCAGCGACCACAAGCACTAAGAGTGCGATAAGCCCTGACATGGCGAGAAGGCTGTTTGGGTCACTCACGATGTTGCTCCTCTAGCAGCCTAACTCTGGAATTAAGCCGACTCGCGAAGCGAGTTCGGCTTGAATGAACTGTTGGGCGGCTACGGACTGCCAAACTGGAAGTCGAATGGAACCTTTCGTGTACGGGAAGCCGAATCCGCCGAGTAACGCCACTTTGCCACCGCGGATTGCGCGGCGCTAGGCCAGGCTGAGTGGCCAGATGATGAAAGTACCGTGGAGGATCGAACTGAACCGTCCGGATCGATCTGCAGCTCCAGCGTAACTGCGCCACCACGCAGCTCTGTAATACGAGGTGCTTCTGGCGCCGGGCAATAAATGAGCTCTGGGTCTGACGACACGCACGAGTTGTGGGGTGTGGTAGCACCCACCGCTAGTGAAAAGAACAACCAGTGGAAGTTCATAGCCGCCTAACTCCGGAAGTAAGCCGACCCGCGTAGCGGGTTCGGCTTGAATGAGCTGTTAGGCCTCAATCGAATTGCCTGGAAGCACATGCTGACAGTAGCGCCACTCGTGTACCGGCTGATCATCTATGTATGCATCAGGCTTAGGCAAGAAGGCTACGAAGCAATGCTCAATGCCTAGCTCTGCTGCAGAGGAACGAGCATAGTCCGCGCCGCCAGAGCTCCACAGGTATAGCGCAAATCCCTGTTGGTGCAACTCGCGAACATGAGCTATAGCAGACGGCATAGGAATGCGCTTGGTGCCAAAAGAGCGGACCAACGTGTCATCAACATCTACGAACACTATGCGCTGTCTCATGAGGCCTAACTCCGGAATTAAGCCGCGCCGCGAAGCGGCGTCGGCTTGAATGAATTGTTAGGCACCACCAGCGGCTGTCTAGCCACTGGACTTGCCCACCCAGCCCGCCTCAACAGTCTCCACAGCGGACAAGATCTGTTGCGCAAAGGCGCGTGCCTGTGCAACGTCAAACTCCACCGCAGCCTCGTAAGACATTGCCACCACTTTGATGAAAATGACTCCCTCGTCCTGGCGAGCCTCGCAGGCCACTGTCTCTTGGTACGACTGTTCTGGACTGGTCGTCATGTTTGTTGTGGTGCCTAACTCCGGAATTAAGCCGACCCGCGAAGCGGGTTCGGCTTGAATGAACTGTTAGGCCGCGGCGCGTGCTTACGGCAAGCTGGCATTGGCTAAGCGTCTGGCTGCGACCAAAGCTGCGAGCACCTTTGGCCGGTTGTGTGCATTGTTGATACCGGCGGGTAGCCGGCTCTGCCAAGGCTGAAATTCCCAGTGGTCACCGCCAGCAGAACACTGGCGCGTAGAGTTAGAGGGCTTCTGGAAGTACGCGATCGCAGCCTCAAGCTGAGCATTTGATAAAAACTCTGGCGCTCTCAACCGGTCATTGCAACGCCTGGCTGAGCTTCTCAGCCGGCGTCATGAAGTCCAATGTCTGTCGCGGACGTTGATTCAATCGTAACGCAACTTTGTTCAGTTCCGCCTGCGAGTAGACCGACAGATCCGTTCCATTGGGGAAGTACTGGCGTAGCAACCCGTTGGTGTTCTCGTTGCTGCCGCGCTGCCAGGGGCTCTGTGGATCACAGAAGTACACGGCCACCTGCGTGGCGATCGTGAAGTCGCGGTGGCTGGCCATTTCCATGCCGCGATCCCATGTCAGTGATTTTCGCAGGCGCGCTGGCAGACGACGCACCTGACGACTCAGCGCACTGACCACGCTTTGCGTGTCCTTCCCATCGACTTTGACAAGCATCGTGAAGCGCGAGTGTCGCTCCACCAGCGTGGCAATGTGGCTGTTCCTGGCACCACTGAGCAGGTCGCCCTCCCAGTGGCCGGGCACGGCCCGATCCGATACGTCGGCAGGTCTGTCGCGGATGGAAACGGCGTCCCTGATACCGCCTCGTGGCTGGCGTGTGGCCTTCTGCGAGCGGCGCATCAGGCGATGGGTGCGCAGATGAGCCACCAGCTCCTTCTTCAGCACGCCACGCGCCTGGATGAACAGGCTCCGGTAAATGGTCTCGTGCGACACCTGATGTGTCTCGTCATGAGGAAAATGCCGCTTCAGCCAGCGGGCTATCTGCTGGGGCGACCATTGCAGCGAAAGCTTGCCTGCTACCCGCCGCCGCAGTGTGCCATATCGGGCCAGACGGCAAGGCTTCGGGCGACGGGCGTTATCCCAGGCGCGCTCATCGGCCCACGTCGCGCGATACCCCTTGATGCCGCCGTGGCGCCTCACCTCGCGACTGACGGTAGACGTTGGTCGCCCCAAGCGCCTGGCAATCTCGCTCAGGGAAAGGCTGCCTGCCAGGCCGCGCGAGATCTCTTCACGCTCATGTAGCGTCAGCGTACGAGGCGAGCGCGTGCGAGGCGCTGGAGCGATACCGCCTCGCGAGGCGAGCACACCCCATACCGAAGCCGGATGTTTGCCCAGATCACGGGCAATCTCGCTGCACGAAGCACCTTCTCGCCAGCGCATCCACAGTGCCTGCTTCTGCGCCAATGACAATCCAGGTCGACCCATCATCGCACTTGCCCTCCCGGTCAGCAGCAACACCTATGATGTTGCATCGACCGGTTGAGAGCGCCCTAGCCTGAATTTGGCGATTGCAATAACAAGTACCTCTCGAGCAGGCTCCGGCGCTGGGACGTCAGGCATGTGGTTTCGATGTACTGAAGGATCGAACATCTCGATTACAGAGCTTTTCATGCGCGGCCTAACTCTGGAATTAAGCCGACTCGCGAAGCGAGTTCGGCTTGAATGAACTGTTAGGCCTCATTGAGAACGGCTTGCCGAAATTGCTGCACATAGGCGGTCCCAAGCCTTGGTTCGAGTCGCTCTACTGCTTGTAGTGCCTGCGTTACATCGAATGCTTGCCCATCAAGCACCGAGAGCGCTTGATTGTGAAGAGAGTAAGCAAGCCATGCGGCATCACTCGCTGGGCTTTGCTCCTCGGGGTCGATGTGACTTGCAAGAAGAACCCGCAGGTTGAACAAGGCAACAGCTAGAAGGCGCTTCTCTAGATCGATTTGCTGGTCATCTGACATGAGGCCTAACTCCGGAATTAAGCCGACCCGCGAAGCAGGGTCGGCTTGAATGAATTGTTAGGCACCACCCGCAGAGTGAGGATCAAACTGCCAGTCGGTCGAAGATTGGTACACGGTGCCGTCATCGTCTTGCACGTTGCCGCCTAGAGCATGAGCAATTTGGAGCATCTTTTGGTACAGCGCGGTATCAGGCCACTTTGTGCTGATGTTGCCTTGGAACCAATCCAGCCACGGCTCCTCATAGGCCGACTTTCCGTGCCAGCGTGCGAAGTAGTCGCCTTGCGAGGTGTCGAGTGAAAGTTCCGGATCAGACTCGATGTATGACAACCACTCATTCTCAGTGATGGGTGAAGCCTTATTGTCCGCCAAAAACTCAGCGCGGGTGATGTATAGCTCGACTCCCATGGCCACTCCTTGGTGCCTAACTCTGGAATTAAGCCGACTCGCGAAGCGAGCTCGGCTTGAATGAACTGTTAGGGCCCATGCTAGCCAAAAGCTCGGCGATGAGCAGCCTCTAGCCAGATGCGGTCAACTGGCCCATCGAAACCAACAACCGCATCCACTCCGCAGTGTGGACAGACTGCGGTCTTATCTTCCTCATCGCACCACTCAACAATGGAGCTTGGTGCGAACTCTTTGAAGCAGTAGACACAGACTGCGGCTTCGCTGGCGAGAAGCCGTCTGCGGTTTGTTGAAGTGCCGGTGGTTCTTCTCAAGGGGCCTAACTCTGGAATTAAGCCGAATCGCGAAGCGAGTTCGGCTTGAATGAACTGTTAGATGCCATCTGCGCGAGGGCGAAGTGTGGATACCAGCTCCGTAGCGAGCTGCTGCACTGTGGCAGGAGATGAGTCAATCAGAGGCCTCTCAAATCCGTACAGAACAGAGACTCGCAGATCTCCCAATGCACGCAATGTTTGGTTGTAGTAGGCAGTAGTCAGCGCTTTTTCGGCTACAGGAACTCTCTCGTCCTCGCTGAACATCCAGTCCATGTCATCCCACAAGAAGACAATGTCGTGTCGAGGAAGGTTGCGGTATGCCTCAAACGCCTGCGTAATTGCACCACTTTGGATAAGGTCCTGAATGGTGGTGAGCTTATCCGCGACGTCCATGCACCCAGATGACGCGAGGCGAGGAATGGTAGCGGCGCATAGAGCCACCGCGGCCTCTTCTTTGGACTTCAGGATGTTTGGCATGGCATCTAACTCCGGAATTAAGCCGCGCCGCGTAGCGGCGTCGGCTTGAATGAACTGTTAGGCCGGTTACCCATGGCCATGACTAAAGGCGCCTTTGGTATCAGAAGTTGGATCGCTCAGCTCATCATGGAGCGATTCCATGATTGCGGCAATGGTGTCAGATGCAGGCAGCCCATATTGCTCTTGAAGCGCATCGGCTATGTGTCGAACGGTGTCTGCGAGGAAAACACCCCAAGCAGGGGCTTCATCGCGACCGTTTTCCTGCCAGAGCCCCACCTTGATCGTGCAATGCTGGCCTTGCTCAGCAATCCAAGCACTGAGCATCTGGATCGCTCTGTCATCACGTTGCGCTGCAGGTGGGATTACTAGTGGCTTCATAGCAGACCTAACTCTTGAATTAAGCCGCGCCGCGAAGCGGCGTCGGCTTGAATGAACTGTTAGGCGTCAATCGAAGTCGGTGACGCAAAGAAACCACCATAAACCTCTGGCGCCCTGCCAACAAAAGTACGACTTGGAAATCGTAGCTTGGCTGGTAAGTACTGACCATTCTGGATCATCCATGCGGAGGACCAGAAGTTCATCAAATGGCTCCGGGAAGAGCGCGGCCACTCCATTTTCAACGAGATGCCTGCCTTCTTGCTTTGGCAGGCTCCCCTGGCCATGGCACCCGCCCTGAACAAGCAAAGATGTAAGTGACCCCTCGAACTCCAAGCGATCCAGTGCTGATGCGGCGCGCCGTGAGGCACAGACCTGGCCGAGCTTGGAAAGTGCGACCTCAAACTCACTTGTTTGAGACAGTTCGTCTAGCGGAAAGTCGGCTCCTTCAAAGTAGGGCTTAGTCGAGGCGGTGCCCTTCATTAACACGGAAATCACGTCGCCGCATTCTTGTAGTGCAGAGTGCAGAGAGGCTGAAGCTGGCTTTTCGAACAACCGCCGGAATGTGTCCATGACGCCTAACTCTAGAGTTAAGCCGCGCCGCGAAACGGCGTCGGCTTGAATGAACTTTTAGGCCACGGCCCCGAGTACAAGGAGAGCGATAAGCCCAAGAAACGGAAGTGCGGCAAGAACTGACGTACAGAGTCCAAGCCAGAACCAGAAGCCTCTAGTTGGACGATGACTGCTGGCGATAGTGGCGCCAATAATCATAAGACCGATGCGCACCGTTGGTAGAGCAAAGACAAGCTCTATGTAACGATGAGGCGAAGGGCTGGCGAACCACCAAAGCCATAGCCCCAAGACGCAGACTGTCATGCCAATTGCAATTAGTGCTCCGTCACCATCTCTCGCGAGAGCTTTCATAGCGGCCTAACTCCGGAATTAAGCCGGGCCGCGAAGCGGCATCGGCTTGAATGAATTGTTAGGCCGCACCGGGAAGGATCCGGGCCGCCGCTTCCGGGGCAACCAGCACCTTGCTACCAATGGGTATGTCTAGCTTTGTAAGACCAGGCAATGAGACCGTAATGCGCCAGCGCTTGTCGATAGGGACACTAGTGTCCTTTATGAGGAAATGTGTCTGGGAGAACTTGGCAGTTGTGGGGAGTTGAGACCCGTCAGGACGCTCAACAACAACCTCGGAAGCGAAGTTAGTCCAACCGGCCCTAGGGAGGGAAAAGTCCGGGGCTAGCACCAGTCCAATCTTTGGAAGCTGGAAGTAGTCACTGATTGTCAGGAGCTCGATGGACGTCATTTGCGGCCTAACTCTGGAATTAAGCCGCGCCGCGCAGCGGCGTCGGCTTGAATGAACTGTTAGGCGGCTGTGGCTCTTACCGCTCCCCGGGCCAATGCTGCCTTGCTTGTGCCACCCAACGCGAACCGATCATGCCACAGCTTGCGGGGTGGAGCTTGCCTGGGAAACCTTGCCGCGCTTAGTCGCCGAGGTGCGATGAAATGATTGCGGTGGGGCAGTGAAGCGTAAGGCGAAATGACGAGCTTGCCGATGCCAAGAACAGTTGGTGCTGCTACCCGAGGCCGACCGGTGACTTGCCGATGTTGCGGCCGAAAGAAGAGGGGCCAGCCAACCCAATCCACTGCCGCCTAACGCCTGAATTAAGCCGCGCCGCGAAGCGGTGTCGGCTTGAATGAATTGTTAGCCCCAATGCAGATGCTGAGAGTACCCATCGATCATCTTTGGATACGAAGCTCTGTCCAAAAGCCGGGTGCCGAAATGAGAGTAGCTACTTTCTTCATAGCGTACTTTACAGTTGGCTGTGTCAAAAATTGAACGAAAATGCTGCCGAACCGAATGCAAGCAACTCTGGTTGCAAGAGACGAAAATTTGAACAATGTCTAGCTGGTCAGTGAGGTCACGGAAGGTGTTCAATGCAAGAATATTGCTTGGATTTTCTTGCGAGCGATAAGCAAATACATCTCCCTCGCCGACAGTCGTTTCATCGAAGTACCGCAAGTAAGTGGCAACTACATCCAGTGATATCCCGAGAGCATCTATCGCCGCCCCAAGCGAGGGATGCGGATGCGGCGGACCGTCGTCGTCGGGGTAAACAACCAAGTCCGACATGGATATGGCGAGCTCTATGTAGGTGGCTTCTATGATCGGCACAGGGCTAACTCTTAGTAGACCGCCTAAAAGCGGCATAACTCCGAGTATGCCCACTTCAAACTCACTTTTAAACCCGAAAATTCTCACAAAGAAACAATCGTTTACGCGATTTCTGACCTCGCGAAGCCAACCCAGTATCCAGGCGGATCACCACTTGGAAGCCGCAATATGGAATACACCCCCGTCTCCGAAGGTGTAACAGCAGCCAAACCCCCGCGGCTGCTGGATCAGGTTCGGCAGCATATTCGAGTGCGGCACTACAGCTTGCGCACCGAGCAAGCGTATGTGGGTTGGATACGCCGGTTTGTTCTCGCCAATGGCAAGCGCCATCCAAGGGAGCTTGGCGCTGCTGAGGTGGGGGCTTTCTTGACCCGGTTGGCGACAGTGGAACACGTGTCGGCTTCTACACAGAACCAGGCGTTGTCAGCATTGCTTTTTCTCTATCGCGTCGTGCTGGACATTGAGCTGCCGCGCCTGGACCAGGTGGTGCGCGCCAAACTGCCACGTCGTCTTCCGGTTGTTTTGTCGCAGGAGGAAGTTGCGCGGCTGCTCCGAGCCATTCCCGAGGGACAAACAGCAATGATGGCGCAGTTGCTATATGGCACCGGTATGCGGTTGATGGAGTGCGTTCGGCTTCGCATCAAGGATGTGGACTTTGGGCGAAATGAAATCTGTGTGCGAAGCGGAAAAGGAAACAAGGATCGTCGCGTGCCGCTGCCGAAATCACTTTATGAGCGCTTGCTGGGGCAACGCGAACGGGCGTTGCTGATACACCGCGCGGATATCGACGAAGGAATGGGGCGAGTACAGCTGCCGGATGCGCTGGCACGCAAGTACCCGAATGCGAATACCGAGCCTGGCTGGCAATACCTGTTTCCATCCATGCGTCTATCTGCAGATCCGCGAACCAGTGCAATCGGTCGGCATCACGTCAGCGAAGAACTATTGCAGCGTGCGGTTAGATCGGCACGGGTCGTTGCCGGCATCGCAAAGCCTGCAACCTGCCATTCCTTGCGTCACTCGTTTGCGACGCATCTGCTGGAAGCCGGCCATGACATCCGCACTGTGCAGGAGCTGCTTGGGCACAAGGATGTTGCTACCACGCAGATCTACACGCATGTGCTGGCGCGGGGCGCAGGCGGCCTGCTCAGTCCCTTGGACCGGCTACCGGGAGTGTCTCCACTCCCGGTGTGATGGCGGCAGTCAACCGTCCAGCAGTGCCTTGTCGCGCACGGCGCCCTTGTCGGCGCTGGTGGCGAGCAGGGCGTAAGCCTTCAGTGCGGTGGTGACCTTGCGAGGGCGTGCTTCGGCTGGCTTCCAGCCCTTGGCGTCCTGCTCGCGGCGTCGACGTGCCAGTTCGGCATCGTCCACCAGCAGGTTGATGCCACGCTGTGGGATGTCGATCAGGATGCGGTCACCGTCGCGTACCAGGCCGATGGCACCGCCTGCGGCAGCTTCTGGTGAGCAATGGCCTATGCTGAGACCGGAGGTGCCACCGGAGAAGCGCCCATCGGTGAGCAGGGCGCAGGCTTTGCCCATGCCCTTGGACTTGAGGTAGCTGGTGGGATAGAGCATTTCCTGCATGCCCGGGCCACCCTTCGGTCCCTCGTAGCGGATCACCACCACGTCGCCGGCCTGCACCTCATTGCCGAGGATGCCCTTCACTGCGGCGTCCTGGCTCTCGTAGACACGGGCATTGCCCTCGAAGACATGGATGGATTCGTCCACGCCCGCAGTTTTCACCACGCAGCCATCGGCGGCGAGGTTGCCGTACAGCACAGCCAGGCCGCCTTCGCTGGAGAACGCATGGGCAACGTCACGAATGCAGCCTTCGGCGCGGTCCACATCCAGCGACGGCCAACGCGTGGACTGGCTGAAAGCCACCTGCGTCGGGATGCCCGCAGGGCCAGCCTTGTAGAACTGATGGACGGCCTGGTCCTGGGTCTGGGTGACATCCCATTGCGTGATCGCATCGCCAAGCGTGCGGCTATGCACGGTGGAGGCATCGGTATGCAGCAGGCCACCGCGTGCCAGCTCGCCGAGA
Source organism: Stenotrophomonas sp. 610A2 (assembly GCF_030549615.1). NCBI lineage: Bacteria > Pseudomonadati > Pseudomonadota > Gammaproteobacteria > Lysobacterales > Lysobacteraceae > Stenotrophomonas > Stenotrophomonas pigmentata. The sequence continues at coordinate 4,378,914 of NZ_CP130832.1, read as the reverse complement.
ATGGCCATGATGCCGCCGGCACGGTGCACGTCTTCGATGTGGTACTTCTGCGTGTTCGGAGCGACTTTGCACAGCTGCGGTACGCGTCGCGAGAGACGGTCGATATCGCGCTGGTCGAACGCGACTTCGGCTTCCTGGGCGGCGGCCAGCAGGTGCAGGATGGTGTTGGTCGAGCCGCCCATGGCGATGTCCAGCGTCATCGCATTTTCGAACGCTTCGAATGTCGCGATACCGCGTGGCAGCACGTTGGCTTCCTCGCCGCCGTACCAGCGATGGCACAGCTCGACGATCAGGCGGCCAGCGCGTTTGAACAGGGCTTCGCGATCACTGTGCGTGGCCACTACGGTGCCGTTGCCCGGCAACGACAGGCCCAGTGCTTCGGTCAGGCAGTTCATCGAGTTGGCGGTGAACATGCCCGAGCACGAACCACAGGTTGGGCAGGCACTGCGTTCGATCGCGGCCACCTGCTCATCGCTGACCTTGTCATCGCCTGCGGCAACCATCGCATCGATCAGGTCGAGCTTATGGTCGGCCAGCTTGGTCTTGCCGGCTTCCATCGGGCCGCCGGAAACGAATACCGCAGGGATGTTCAGGCGCAATGCGGCCATCAGCATGCCCGGGGTGATCTTGTCGCAGTTGGAAATGCACACCAGCGCATCGGCGCAGTGGGCATTGGCCATGTACTCGACCGAGTCGGCGATGATCTCGCGGCTGGGCAGCGAGTACAGCATGCCGTCGTGGCCCATTGCGATGCCGTCATCCACGGCGATGGTATTGAATTCCTTGGCCACGCCGCCGGCTGCTTCGATCTCGCGCGCCACGAGCTGGCCAAGGTCCTTCAGGTGCACGTGTCCGGGCACGAACTGGGTGAAGGAATTGACCACCGCGACGATGGGCTTGTGGAAGTCGCCATCGGTCATACCGGTGGCACGCCACAGGGCGCGGGCGCCGGCCATGTTGCGGCCAGCGGTAGAAGTTTTAGAGCGGTATTCGGGCATGGGGGCGAGCTGGAACGGGCTGGCAGAAGTGCAGTGCGATTGATTCTGCATCAAGTTCCAGGTTGCAGCTGCAACCATCGGATTGCGGTGGTTGTGGGGTGGAGTGGGGCGGTTGGGTGGCAGGTTGATTGGCCGCTGGTGGGGCTGGTGGGAAGGGCGGGGTCAGGCGAAGCCAAAGGCAAAGCCAAAGCTAAAAAGCACCCCTCCCCAACCCTCCCCTGCGCTACGCGCAAGGGAGGGGGCTGTTTGCTGCGCTCGTTCAGGCCGCGAGCGCGCCGCCTTTGCCCCCTCCCTTGCGCGTAGCGCAGGGGAGGGTTGGGGAGGGGTGCCTTTGGCTTTGGCTCTTCCAACACACCACCACCATCGCCCACGCGCTGAATAGCGAAGCAAACAGAAAAAAGCCCAAACCCCAGCCAGCCCAAGCCTTTCCAAGCATCAGCTGAAATCCGATTCAGTTTCAGGAGTTTTCCGGTTTCCGCCTTGCCGCCTTCATCGGGCATTATTGGGAATCAAATTGACGGGGAACCGACCATGAAGCGATCCAAGGCCACCGCACTGGTGCTGATGAGCGCCGTGCCGCTGCTGCTGACCGCCTGCCAGAAGGAAGAAACGGTGCAGGTGCAGGAAGGGCTGTACACCTCGGTGGAAGCCTGCAGCGAAGCCACTGGCAATCCGTCCAGCTGCCGCGAGGCGTTTGCCACTGCGCAGAAGCAGTCGGCCGATGCCGCGCCCAAGTACGCCAGCAAGGAAGAGTGCGCCAAGGAATACCCGGCCGAGCAGTGCGTGCAGCAGCACACCAGCGCCGGCACCTCGTTCATCGGTCCGATGATGATGGGCTTCTTCATGTCGCAGATGCTCAACGGCAGCCGTGGCGCTGTGGCCGCGCCGCCGGCATCGCAGCCTGCCTTCAAGGACAACGCCAATGGTTGGGCCAAGCCGGCCGCACCGGGCGGCACCGGTGGTTTGAACACCGGTAGCGGCATCGGCGCTGGCAAGGCCGGCCTGGCTCCGGTCACCGCCACCCCGAACCGCGCCGTAACCGCCAGCCGTGGTGGTTTTGGCGCGCGTAGCGGCGGCCGCAGCAGCGTCGGCGGTTGATGCAGTGAAGCGCGTTGCAATTGCCGAACGCGGCAACTGGAAGGCCCGTGCTGCGGAGGCGGGCTTCCGCTTCCACACCATCGACGGTGCACCGTATTGGGATGAAAGCGCGTACTACGCGTTCACCCTGCGCCAGATCGAGAACGACATCGAAGATCCCAGCGCCGAGCTGCATGCGATGGCGATGGATCTGGTCGGTGAGGTGGTGGGCAGCGATGCGCTGATGGCGCAGCTGGCCATCCCCGAGGCATTCCGCGACTGGATCGCCGAAAGCTGGCGCCGCCGTGATCCGCATCTGTATGGCCGCTTGGATTTTGCCTACGACGGCAATGGCCCAGCCAAACTGTACGAACTGAACTACGACACGCCGACCTCGCTGTACGAAGCATCGTTCTTCCAGTGGCAGTGGTTGGAAGATCAGCGCAACCGTGGCGCATTGCCGCAGCAGGCCGATCAGTTCAACTCCATCCACGAGACCCTGGTTGAGCGTTTTGCCGAGTTGACCTCGCGGCTGCCGCCGCCGCTGTATTTCAGCGCGGTGGGTGAGTCGGAGGAAGACCAGGGCACGGTGGCCTATCTGCGTGATTGCGCGGCCCAGGCCGGCTTGCACGCGGCGGCGATTGCAATCGAAGACATCGGCTTGTCGGCTGACGGTCGTTTCACCGATCTGGATGACGTGGTGATCGGCAGCCTGTTCAAGCTGTACCCGCTGGAAGACCTGATGCGCGAAGAGTTCGGCGCAGCCTTGCCGCGTTCGGGTGTGCAGCTGCTGGAGCCCGCGTGGAAGGCCGTGCTGAGCAACAAGGGCATCTTGCCGTTGTTGTGGGATCGCCATCGCGGCCACCCGAACCTGCTGGAGTCCTATTTCGACGATGGCAGTGCCTTGCCGGCCGGCTGGGTGCGAAAGCCGCTGCATTCGCGCGAAGGTGCCAACGTTGCGATGCACATGAGCGACGGCAGCTGGCAGGAGAGCGAGGGGCCGTACAACGGGCCGAGCATCCGCCAGGCATTCCATGCGCTGCCGGTGTTTGACGGCAACTACCCGTTGGTGGGTAGCTGGATAGTCGGCGACCGCGCCTGTGGCGTTGGCATCCGCGAAGACAACAGCCGCATCACCCGCGACAGCGCCCGTTTCCTGCCGCACGCCATCATTGATGATGCGCCGCAGGGCACGACCAGGATTTATCTATAAGCGGTCGCTGTCTGAAATATCACTGTAGAGCCGAGCCATGCTCGGCTGAAGCTTTACCGGTAATGCCCCTGCCGAGCATGGCTCGGCACTACATCGGGATTGGCGGTAATGCTCCTGCCGAGCATGGCTCGGCACTACATGACGCGGCTTTTGTAGGAGCGGCGTGAGCCGCGAAGCCGGTTACAGCAGGCCGTCGCGCTTTACTGCCAGGTAGCGTTCGACCAGCGCTGCCGGCAATTCTTCAGCGGTGACGTCCAGCACCATCACTCTATGGCTGCGCAGTGCTTCATGCGCATCGCTGCGCTGCTGCAGGTACGCAGCAATCGCGCCGGCCTGTATCGCCTCAGGAACAGTTTCCACGTCGCGTGCCAAAGCCTGATCCAGTTCGCGCTCACGCAGGCTGGCCACGCAGACCAGATGCCGCTTCTGCAGCAGGCGTACGGCAGCCAATAGATCTTCAATGTCTTCGTCGCGGACGTTGGTGACCAACATCACCAGGCTGCGCCGTGACTGCCGCAATGACAGCTCCGTGGCTGCTGCAAGATAGTCGGTAGCTACAGGTTTGGGTTGCAGGTCATAGCTGGCGCGCAACAGGCTGTCGATTGCGCCCATGCCGCGCTTCGGTGCTACCCAACGGCTGTCACCACCGCTGGCGAACAGGCCGACGCCGTCGCCCTGGCGCAACGCCAGATACGACACCACCAGCGAGGCATTGAGCACGTGGTCGAAATGCGACAGCCCGCCTTCGTCGGCCATCATCCGCCGGCCGGTGTCGATCATCATCACCAGCTGCTGGTTCTTTTCGTCCTGGTACTCGCGCGAGATCAGCTTGCGTGCGCGCGAGGTGGCTTTCCAGTCGATCTGGCGCAGGCTGTCACCGACGCGGTATTCGCGCATCTGGTGGAAATCGGTGCCTTCGCCACGCCGGCGCTTCAGGTGTGCACCCACCAGGCGAGAGGCCATTTCCGCGCTCAACAGGGCAAAGCGGGTAAGCGGGGCGAAGTTGGGATAGACGCGCACCGTCTGCGGTGTGCCAACGGTGCGTTGCTGCCGCCACAGGCGCAGCGGCGAATGCAGGCGCAGGTGTACGCCATCAAACACGAAGGTGCCGCGATTGGCCGGGGTGAAGCGGTAGCTGAAGCGGGTTTCGCTGGCTTTGCCCAGTTTCAGGCTGCGTGGCAGGCCGTTGCTGTTCCAGCCATCTGGCAGCAGGTCGAATACATCGATGCGTTGCCTGCCGTAGGAATCCAGCTGCAGCCAGGTTTCACGCTCGACGCCCAGGGCGAGGGAGTCGGGGAGTTCGCGACGTACCTGTGGGCTGGGCTTGCGCCAGAGCAGCAGGAGGTCGAGCAGGGCGAGTGCTGCGATTGCCGCTGCGCTGATGGTCCATGCCTGCAGTGGCAGGTAGTGCAGGGCAACTGGCAGGCCGAGCAGGCTCCAGAGCACCAGCAGGGTGATCAGTAGGGGAGCGGGTCTCACTGCGTGGGCCTGGTTGGTTGGTGTGTTGGGGTTTGGCGCTTAGGAGCGAAAGCAAGAGCCGAAGCACCCCTCCCCAACCCTCCCTTCCGCGCTGCGCGCGCAAGGGAGGGAGCAGGAGCTACTACGGCACCCCTCCCCAACTCTCCCCTGCACGCTACGCGCGCAAGGGAGGGGGCTGAAGCACGGGCTTCGTTTGAGGTGCTGGCGCTTTTTGCCGCTTTGCTCACTTGCGCGGGGCCTCCACCTTGGCGAGCAGGGCGGTCAGGGCGTCGTCGGCGGATTGGCCTTCGATCTGCAGTTCCGGGGCCAGTGCGATGCGGTGACGCAGTGCCGGCTTGGCGATCTCGCGTACGTCGTCCGGGGTGACGAAGTCGCGGCCGGACAGCACCGCCTGTGCGCGTGCTGCGCGAACCAGCGCGATGCTACCGCGCGGGCCGGCGCCGAGGGCGATGCCCGGCCACTTGCGGGTTGCCGCGACAATGCGCACGGCGTAATCAATCACCTGCGGGTCAACGGTGATCGCAGCCACCGCCTTCTGCAGTTCCACAACGTCGGCGCCGCTGAGTACGCGCGGTACCTGACTGAGGTTGAAGTCGCTGGCGGTCCGGCCGGTGGTGATGGCCTGCACCATCTGCTTCTCGTCTTCCAGTTGCGGGTAGTCGATCAGCACCTTCAGCAGGAAACGGTCCAGCTGTGCTTCCGGCAGAGGATAGGTGCCTTCCTGCTCGACCGGGTTCTGCGTGGCCATGGTCAGGAACGGTGGCGTCAGCGAGAAACCCTTGCCTTCGATGGTGACCTGGCCTTCCTGCATCACTTCCAGCAGTGCCGACTGGGTCTTGGCCGGGGCGCGGTTGATTTCGTCGGCCAGCAGCAGATTGGTGAACACCGGGCCGCGACGGATCTTGAAGCTTTCGGTCTTGGGGTCGTAGACGGCGTGGCCGCTGACGTCGCTGGGCATCAGGTCGGGGGTGAACTGCACGCGTGCGTAGTCCAGTTCCAATGCCTGTGCCAGGGCGCGCACCAACAGTGTTTTGCCCAGTCCGGGCACGCCTTCGATCAGTACGTGGCCGCCGGCCAGCAGGGCGATCAGGATCTGGTCCAGCACGTCGCTCTGGCCGATGAAGGCATGGCCGACTGCTTCGCGGATGCGCTCGACGCGTTCAATCAAATCCGTGTTGACCGGCGCGGGCGCAGGCGCGGGCGTCGGTGCGGGTGCATCGCCGGGGAGGGCAGGCGGAGTGAACTCGTCGGTCATAGCTGGTTTCTCATCTGGATGAGCAAGCGGATACGGTCACGCAGGGCAATGTCGTCCTGCGAAGGGGGAATCTGCAAGGCGGTCTGCACACGGCTGATGGGCCACTGCAGGTGATCGGCAATGGCCTGCGCCTGGGCGTCGCCAGTCAGCGCGGCAGCCACCGGCACGCGACGGCGCAGACGGGTGAGGAAGGCCTGGCGCACGGCGTCGTATAGCAGCGGCGACTTGCGGTAGCGGTGCAGGTGCTCGCCGCTGGCGCGCACATGCTCCAACAGAGAGCGGCGGTCTTCGCGCGGCGAGGGCAGCAGGGCACCGAAGCGCTGGCAGCGCATCCACAGCCATGCCAGCAGCGCGAGCAGCAACGGCACCCACACCGGCCAACCGCGCTGGAACAGCGTCTTCCACAGCGATGGCAGCTCCATCGCATAGATCAGGTGGGTGCTGCCCTTGCCGTAGTTGGGGGCAAGCACCAGACGGGTGAGATCGCGGTGCGGGATGTCACGCAGGCCGGTGTCGCGCTCGCCGCCGCCATTGAGCAGGAAGTCCATGCTGCCCAGTACATCGACCCGGCCAAGGCCGTAACGCAGGCGCGCATACGCCAAGGTGCCGTCGTCACCAGCGTCGGCCCAGCGGCGCTCGGCGCGGGCTTTCTCGGCGAGGGTGAAGCGGTTGCCGCTGCAGAACTCGTTGTGCGATTCCTGGCCTGGCACCTGCCAGATCTGGCAACGCGCCGGGACTTCACTGGGGACCACGCCCAAGCGTTCCAGCAGGCCTTGTTCGTCACCATCGAGGTCTTCGTCGGCATCGGGTGCCTGCAACACCAGGTGGCCGCCGAACTGCAGCCAGTCCAGCAGGCTTTCCACCTGTGTCGGGGTGAGCAGGCGCGGGTCGTCCAGCATCAAGACGGTATCGCCCGGCTGCAGCTGCATGGCCGGCAGATCAAGCTGGCGGCGGGTTTCAGCCTTGCTGCCATCGCGGATCAGGGTCTCGCGCAGCGCGTACAACGCGTTGTAGGTCGGTTCGCCGTAAGCGGGCAGGGTGATCTCTTCGCTGGCCCGTTCGAAGTTGCGCACGAACCAGAATGCGATCAGCGCCGTCAGCAACAGCAGCACCACGATCAGGGAATTACGCAGCGCCGCGTTCATGCCGGCCACCCGTACTGCTGATGCAGTTCCTTGGTCAGCGTTTCGAATTCCTCATCGCTGGGCAGGCGGCCGGCATAGGCGGCGTATTGCCAGGTGCGAACCATGCGCGCGAACAGGCTGCGGTCGGCTTCCTGCGGCATCTTGCGCGATGCACGCAGGCACTGCGCCTCGGTGGCACCCGGTGGCAGGATCACGTTGCCGCGTTCGACCAGCACTTCAACCGAGGCGCGGTACAGCAATGCCAGCGCATGGCGTGGCTTGCCCTCGCGCCACAGCCGGCGGGCGCTGCCGAGGATGTCGGGCGGAAGTACTTCCGGCAGCAGCAGTGCCTCCTGGGTTGCCGGTGCCTGCACCTCGCGGGTGCTGCGGCCATCGCCACGGAACCACGGCAGCCACCAGCGTGCGGTGAGTGCGAGTACCAGCAGCAATACGCCGAGCAGGATCCACAGGATGCTTTCACCGATCAGCGCCACCGCCTTGGCGATGGCGTTGAAGATCGGGCCTGCATCGGGGCGGTCTTTGTCTTCCTTGGCGTCGGGCGTCTTGTCCGAAGCCTTCCTCACCCAGCGGGTCACGTTGCGCTTGGCGCCCAGCTGCGGATCTTCATAGGCGCGTGCTGCGGCCTGGCGGAAACCGGCGGTGTCAGCCGGTGCAGCACCGAACATTCGCTGCGGTGAGGTTGCACTGGCAGCAGCAGCGTCTGCCTGCACAGCGGCTTTGTGATTGCCGTGGCTGTTGCCGGCATCCGTGTCTGCCGCATCCTGTGCCCGCGCCTGCAGCGATGGCAGCACGAACACGGCCAGCAACAACACCAGCATGGGCGCCATCCCGGCCAGGCGTTCGCGCAGGCGACGGAAGGCGATTTCCACATCCCATGCTTCCAGCTGGGTGCGGCGGTTGAGGTACAGGCCAAAGCCGGCGCCGCTGTAGAACGGGCTGATCAAGGTCATGGCCAGCCATGCGAGCAGATTGAAGCCTATCCACGCCCATGCCGGGGTGTCCTCGCCAATCAGTTCCCAGGTGGCGCGCAGTGATTCGGACAGCAATTCCACCGGCACGAACATGAAGACCAGGGCGACACCGGCAAGCTGCAGCATCGTCTCGAAGTGCCAGCAGACCCAGGTAAGCAGCGAGGCGTGGCCGTAGCTGGCACCGCCCAATGCATGTCGGCGCGCGCGCCGTTGTGCAGCATCGCCGCCTTCGAGCAGATCGACCGGCATCAGCAGCGAGCGCGCCGGACTGAGCCGGCGCCAGCCGAGGTAGGCACCGACGCCGCGCCAGCCCCAGTTCCACTGCGCGCGCAGGGTCTGGCGCGTGCTGGGTTCGGCACCGAATGCGCCGCGCGAAATCACGTACAGCGGAATACGTTCGAACAGCGGCTTGAACCACCACAGGATCAAGCTGGACAGCCAGAAGTTGTCCAGCCACCAGCCCAGCAGGTTGAGCAGGGCAAACACGGGCAGGGTCAGCAGGATCCAGGGTTTCCAGATCGCCCCGGCGTGGCGGCGCACCAAGGCGGTGCCCAGTTCCATTGCTTCCCACTGTGAGCGGGCGCGCAGCACGACATCGAGTTGGTCAATCCGCATGACCACCCCCACGTCCGCCGCGCCACAGCCACAGCAGCACCACGGTCCACAGCACGGCCGATACGCTGAGCTTGCCCCACATCGGCACCCACGCGATCGATGACCAGAAGGCCTCGATGAACGCGGCCACCAGCAGCATGAAGGCCACGCCCAGGCACAGCCGCGCGCCAATCACGCCGCCTTCGATCAAGGCATCGATGCGCCGCTTGCGGCCCGGCGCCAGCAGGCGCAGGCCCAGCTGCAGGCCTGCTCCACCGGCAATCACGATGGCCGTCAACTCAAACGGTGCATGGCCGACCACGAAACGCCAGAACGGATCGCCGTAGCCAATGTGCTGCAGGTGCCCTGCAACCGCACCGATGGTGACGCCGTTGAACAGCAGCACCAGGATGGTGCCGATGCCGGCCAGCAAGCCGCTTGCGAACGTGCGCAGGCCGATGCTGATGTTGTTCATGATGTAGTGGCCGAACATCGCCCAGTCGGTGCCGCTGTCGCGGCCCAGGTTGTCGGCGGCCGGGTCGTACATGCGTTCCAGCTGCGCGACCTGGTGGGGGTCCATCAGCATGTGGATCAGGTCCGGCTTGTATTGCAGCAATACGAAAATGCCGGCCAGCGGCAGCACGAACAGCGCGCAGGCCACCCACATCGCACCGGCCTGGCTGCGCACGGTGGTCGGGAAATCGGCGAACAGGAATTCAATCGCACGCTGCCAGCGCGGAGCCGGTGTGCGGTAGAGCAGATTGTGGCCGCGCTGCATCAGCTGCTGCAGTTGCTCCACCAGCTGCGGGCTGTAGCCGCGGCGGCGCGCCAAGGCCAGCTGCTGGCAAAGGCGGCGGTAACGCTGCGGGATGGTTTCATCGCCCAGCAGGGTGGGATCGTTGGTTTGGCGCTGCTTGCGCGAGCGCTCGCCATGACGCTGCAGCCAGTCCTCGAACTGCTGCCATTCGTGCTGGTAGCGGGTGACGAACTGTTCCTGTCTCATCGCCGCCCCAGCAGCCAGTTGGCCATTGCGTACAAGCGCAGCACGCCGGCCTGGCCGCGCTCCTGGCTCAGCCCGCTGACCAGATCGGCCAGCTCGCGCTGGCGCCCGGCTGACAATCCTGGCGCGCGTTCGGCGAAGGCGACCAGTGCCGCCTGCTCGCCTGGCTGCAAGGGCAGGGAAGGTGCCAATACGGTATCGATGCGCGCCGGTGCGACAGCGGGACGGGAAGATGTGTGGATGACCAGCGAGCCTGCGACCAGATCACCAAGGCGGCGCCCATGCGCGTCGAACAGGCAGGTGACCAGGCCCAGTGCATAGCCGAAGGGAAGTGCGTCGACGGTGCGCAGCAGGTTGCGCACGATCGCAGGCATCCAGCCCAGTGGTGCGCCATCGCGGGCGACCACACGCAGGCCCATGACCTTCTTGCCCAGGGTGCGGCCGAACCACACCTCCAGCACGATCGGATAGGCCCAGAACATCAGGAACATCAGCCCCAGGTACAGACCGCGGCCAAACTCGCCCAACGCGATCAGCAACGGGCTCATCACCGTCAGCACGCCAAAGCGCACGCACAGGTCGATCAGCCAGGCCAATGCACGCGGCACCGGGCCCGCGGCGGGCAGGTGCAGCGGTACGCCTTCCGGCGTGATGACCTCGCGGTAGGTGTCCAGCATCGGCCGCGCTGTGCTCATTGCAATGATTCCAACACGAGGTGCTGGTGGTGCATGCGGCCAATGGAAGCCCGGAGTCCAGCCCGGACGGATGCCTGTGGCATTCGTGTCTCTGCTACGTCCCTATCAGAGTGCTGACTTTAGCTGGCGGCAGCACGAAAACCCAGCCCACCCCGGAAATGATGGACTGGGTGAGGTTGGCGTCAGCGCACGGTGCGGTTGTCGTCGCCGCGCACGAACAGCTTCCTGATCGCGCCGCCGAGGAACAGCACGCCGATCAGCAGCAGCTTCCAGAACTTGGCCAACAGCAGGCCGAGCTTGGCGAACAGCCCAGCCTTGGCCGCCAGCCCACCGCCGATCAGCGTAGCCACACCGTAGGCGGCGACCTTGTCGGTGCTGGGGTTGTGGTCGGCGTAGCGCGCGCCCTGGTCGAACTCAGCCATTGGCAGCAGTTTGTCCATGCCGTCGCGCACGGTTGCCAGTTCGGTCATCCCGGAAACGGCATTCAAGCTCAGGTAACCGTGCCGGCCGAGCACGCGGATGTCGTAGTTGAGCGTGTGATCGGGCTGGTCGTTGAAGGCCAGCTCGCGCGCCCAATAGAGCTTCTTGCTGCCGGCTTCGTAACGCGGCGGTACCGCCCAGCCCACCAGATCGAGCGAGCCGTAGCCGGCCTTGATGCGCTCCGGGTTGCTGTCGCGGGTATCGGCCTGCATGGTCTTGAGCAGATCGTCGTAGTCGATCTTGCTCGCATCTTCGTCCGACACGTAGCCATCGTCGGACCAGGTCACCACCACGGCCCAGCTGCCCTGATCGTTCAAGCCTGGGCTGCGCGGCACGATCATGCCGAGCACGCTGTCATCGGGCGGATTGCCCCACATGTCTTCCAGCACACGGCGCGCATCGGCCTTGTCCAGATAGCGGAACTCGTCATTCAAATTGAAGTGGGCCCGTGCCTCGGGTACCTCGATCTGCCCGCTGCGGAACTGCAGCGACTGCTCGAACTGCTCCGCGCTCATGCCCTGTTCTTCCTGGGCAGCGTCCTGGGCAGAGGCGGCAAAGGAAACCACACACAACAGTGCCACAGCAGCCAACAGGCGCTGCGCCACGATTTTCATCGACTTCATGTCAAACCCTCAAAGGCGTCCCCACGCCGGGCCGGCAGTGTGCACCCGCAAGGTGCTTGCCGACAATGCCTGACGGCTCAGCCCTGCATGCCGCGGTACTGGTCCTTGACCCTGACGTAGTGGTCGGCCGAATAGCGCAGGCCCTCGATATCCTTCTCGCTGAGCTGGCGCATCAACCGCGCAGGGTTGCCGGCCCACAACTCGCCGCTGCGCACCACCTTGCCCGGCCCGACCACCGCACCGGCGGCGATGAAGGCATTGGCTTCGATCACCGCGCCATCGAGGATGCAGGCACCCATGCCGATCAGGCAGTAATCACCGATGGTGCAGGCGTGGATGATGCAGCCATGGCCGACAGTGACGCCTTCGCCGATCAGCGTCGGGTAGCCACCCTTGTTGTAGGGGCTGTCGTGGCTGACATGGATGATGGTGCCGTCCTGCACATTGGTGCGCGCACCGATGCGCACGTAGTTCACATCACCGCGGATCACCGTACCCGGCCACACCGACGCATCGTCGCCAATCTGCACATCACCGATGATGGTGCAGGCCTCGTCGATATAGACGCGCTCGCCGAGGGTGGGGGTTTTATCCAGGAAAGGGCGTAGTGCGGGCATGGTGGTGTTCGATGTCGGTGAGGCGTTGATGCGCATGATAACGCGCGGCTTGGTTGCGGCTTTGCGCGGTTGGCTTCAGGTGGTTTGGTATTTGTCTGGAAATCAGGTGCAGCGGAGATGCATTGATGTGAGCGACGTTGCGCGGTCGACGTTGGAATGGTCGCGAACGGCACCCCTCCCCAACCCTCCCCTCCGCCTTCGGCGCAACGGAGGGGGTAGAAGCAGCGCTTCGCCATCTGAAGGAACGCGCGAAACAGCCCCGCCCTTGCGCCGAAGGCGGAGGGGAGGGTTGGGGAGGGGTAAAGCTCCTAGGCTCCTACCGCCATCAACCAAATCAGAACCTCAAGCCACCTTGCCGCGTCGCGCCCGCTCCAGATGCACCAGCAACAAGGAGATCGCTGCCGGTGTCATCCCCGGAATACGCTGCGCCTGGCCAATCGTCTGCGGGCGCACCCGTTCCAGCTTCTGCAATGCCTCAGCCGACAAGCCACGCACCGAAGCAAAGTCGAAACCTTCGACGATGACGGTGTTCTCGTGCCGTTGTGAGCGTTCAATTTCATCACGCTGACGGTCAAGGTAGCCGGCGTACTTGACGCTGATCTCCACCTGCTCGGCCACGCGCGCATCATCAACACCCGGCCCGAGTGAGGGCACCTGCATCAACTTGGCGTAATCCAGTTCCGGGCGCTTGATCAGGTCCAGCACATTGGTTTCGCGGCTGACGGCCACGCCGGTGGCTTCGGCGACTTCGCGGCCGAGCGCGTTGCCAGGCGTTGCCCAGATACCACGCAGACGTGCGCTTTCACTGGCGACGGCGGCCTGCTTGGTTTCAAACGCCGACCAGCGGCGGTCATCGACCAGGCCCAACTCGCGACCTTTCGGGGTCAGGCGGGTATCGGCATTGTCTTCGCGCAGCTGCAGCCGGTATTCGGCGCGGCTGGTGAACATGCGGTAGGGCTCGCTGGTGCCGTGGGTGATCAGGTCATCGACCAGCACACCGATGTACGCTTCATCGCGACGCGGGCACCAGCCGTCCTTGCCCTGCACGAACAACGCGGCGTTGATGCCGGCCAGCAGGCCCTGCGCGCCGGCTTCTTCATAGCCTGTGGTGCCGTTGATCTGGCCGGCGAAGAACAGGCCGTTGACCTGACGGGTTTCCAGCGTGTTCTTCAAGCCGCGTGGATCGAAGAAGTCGTATTCGATCGCGTAGCCGGGGCGGGTGATATGCGCCTGCTCGAAACCTCGGATGCTGCGTACCAGTTCCAGCTGCACGTCGAACGGCAGCGAGGTGGAGATGCCGTTGGGATAGATCTCGACCACGTCCAGACCTTCCGGCTCGACGAAGATCTGGTGGCTGTTCTTCTCGGCGAAGCGCACCACCTTGTCCTCGATCGACGGGCAGTAGCGCGGGCCGATGCCTTCGATCTGGCCGCTGTACAGCGGCGAGCGGTGCAGGGCGCCACGGATGATGTCGTGGGTGCGCTCGCTGGTATGGGTGATCCAGCAGCTCACCTGCTGCGGATGCTCGCGGACATCGCCAAGGTAGGACATCACCGGCAGCGGATCGTCGCCGGGCTGTTCGTCCATCACGCTGTAGTCCAGCGAACGGCCGTCGATGCGCGGCGGCGTACCGGTCTTCAGGCGGTCAATGACGAACGGGCGCTCGCGCAGGCGGGCGGCCAGCGTGGTTGCCGGCGGGTCGCCCATGCGGCCGGCGGTGTACTGGGTCTCGCCGATGTGGATCTTGCCGGCCAGGAAGGTGCCGGCGGTCAGGACCACGGCAGCGGCGTGGAAGCTCAGGCCGGTCTGGGTGATGGCGCCGCGTACGGCGTCGCCTTCAATGATCAGGTCGTCCACCGCCGCCTGGAACAAGGTCAGGTTCGGCTGCGCCTCGACAATGCCGCGGATCGCCATCCGGTACAGGTTGCGATCGGCCTGGCAGCGGGTGGCGCGCACGGCCGGGCCCTTGGAGGCATTGAGCGTGCGCCACTGGATGCCGGCGCGGTCGGCAGCATGTGCCATGGCCCCGCCCAGCGCATCGATTTCCTTGACCAGGTGGCCCTTGCCGATGCCGCCGATGGCCGGGTTGCAGCTCATCGCGCCGACGGTTTCGACGTTGTGGGTCAGCAGCAGGGTGCGGGCGCCGCCACGCGCTGCGGCCAGGGCCGCTTCGGTGCCAGCGTGGCCGCCGCCAATGACGATGACGTCGTAACGGTAGAAGGAGTCGCTCATGGGCGTGAGATCGGTCAAGAAAGTGTGAAGTCCGTCAGCGGGGTATTCCCACGATGTGACGGTGCATATGGTGATTTTACCGCCAACCGCAATCAGGTACGCATCAGCCCTAAAGTTGGCACGCAACCTGCAGTTAATACATTGCACCCAACGTGGCATGCGACATAGGCGCAACAAGGTCGGAATTGGAACAGGGGCCGACCGAAGCGTACGTTGGGGTAGCAGGGGGCCGGTAGTCGGGGGACTACCGGCCTTGCAATCCAGCAGGGCCCGCCTTGGCGGGAAAGCGTTAAAAGACAAAGCCCCGGCCTAGGCCGGGGCTTTGTCTTTTTAGGCGCCGATGTCCGACAGGGCCGGAACAGGGGGGATCCAGATTTCCTGGCGGACATCGACATTGAACTGTCTGGGCGGGACCGGTTGGGTCACTATGCGACGTTAGCGGTCACCCGTGGGACCAAGAATGCCTGCATTTACGCCAATTGCAACCTTTTTATCGTTCCTGGATACGGACGCCGCTCGGCTGCCGGGATTGTGACGCCTGTCGGGCCGGCATCGGCCGTGCCTGAATAGCCGGGCGAGCCGCAGGCTGGGGGCGCTGCACCGCCTGCTGCATGGGCTGGGCGCGCTGCATTGGCTGGTTGTTGGCACGCGGCGGCGGACGGCTCAGGTTGTCCAGGTTGCGCCACGGCGACTTGTTGCCGCCGCCATTGACCGGCGGTGGCGGCCGGGTCGGGCGCCCGTCGTTGCCGCCATTGCCGTTGCCCGGCGGGCGTGGGCCGTTACCGCCATGGTTGTGGTCGCCGCCGCCCGGGCGCGGGCCATGGCCGTTGCCATTGCCCGGTGGACGCGGGCCGTTGCCGTGATACGGCGGGCGCGGGCGGTTGTAGTTGGGCCGGTACACCGGGTAACCGTAGTTGCCGTAGCCGTAATAGCCACTGCCATAGCCATAACCGCCGTAGCCGCCATAACCGTAGCCACTGTTCGGGTAGCCGTACGGATAGCTGTACTGCACCGAGGGGGCGCCGTGGTAATAGCCGCCCGAGCCGCCGCCCACGTAGTCGTACGAGGCACAGCCGGACAGGCCCAGCAACAGGCCGGTGGAAATAATCAGGCGCTTGATCATGAAAGGTCCCCCCTGGTGGGTATGGCATCCAGCTTCGGGCCGCAGCGTTGAATCGACCCTTAATTCGCATCTACATGGCTGAACATACAACGTGTGCGCAGATGAGATGGTCGCAGGGCCGGGGCGTGGGCTAACCTTTGAGCATGAATGAACTCCCCCTGCCCGGATTTGCCGAGGTTCTGGCGGCAGCGGCACGCATCGCCGCCCACGCGACGGTCACCCCGGTGCTGCGCTCGCGCGCGCTGGATGCGCTGGCTGGCGCCAGCCTGCATTTCAAGGCTGAACACCTGCAGCGCAGCGGCGCGTTCAAGTTCCGCGGGGCCTGCAACGCGGTGTGGTCGCTGGATGTGGAGCACGCACGGCACGGTGTGGTGACCCATTCCTCGGGCAACCATGGCGCAGCACTGGCGCTGGCGGCGCACTCGCGCGGGATTCCCTGCCACGTGGTGGTGCCTGAGGGCGCGGTGGCGGCCAAGTTGGCCAATATCGAGCGCAACCAGGCCACGCTGTGGCGCTGCGCGCCAACCCAGGCCGCGCGCGAGGCGGAATGCCTGCGCGTGCAGCGGGAAACCGGCGCAACCCTGGTTCATCCCTACGCCGACCCGCGGGTAATCGCCGGGCAGGGCACCGCCGTGCTGGAACTGATCCGCCAAGCGGGGACCCAGTTGGACGTATTGGTGGTGCCGGTCGGCGGCGGTGGCCTGGCCGCTGGCAGCCTGCTGGCGATGCAGCAGCTGTTGCCCAATTGCGAGCTGGTGCTGGCCGAACCTGCCGGTGCGGCCGATACCGCGCGGTCACTGGCGGCAGGCGAGCGGCTGATCGATTTCGTGCCGGATACGCTCTGCGATGGCCTGCGCGGTGCGCTGGGTGCACCGAATTTCGAGCTGCTGCACGGCGCGGCACACGTGATCAGCGTGGACGATGCCGATACCGTGGCCGCGATGCGGCTGATCTGGCAGGTAATGAAGCAGACCGTTGAGCCGTCCTCGGCGATCACCCTGGCAGCAGTGCTGGCACAGCCGCAGCGCTTTGTCGGACGCAGCGTGGGTTTGGTGCTGTCCGGCGGCAACGTGGACCTGGATGCCTTGCCATGGGTGCAGGCATGAAGTCAGCAGTTCGACGCACGGGCCTGATGGGCTGGGTGTGGCGCTTGTGTGTGTTGTTGCTGCTGTGGCTGCTGGGTGTGGCGGCCTGGATCATCTGGGTAGGCGACCGCGACCAGGCCGCGCCGGCCGACGCCATCATCGTGCTTGGTGCCGCGGCCTACGATGCCAAGCCTTCGCCGGTGTTCGAGGAGCGCATCCGCCATGGCCTGGATCTGTACCAGCAGGGCTATGCGCCCAAGCTGATTTTCACCGGTGGCTTCGGTGGCGCGGGTGCGCGCTTCTCCGAGTCGCAGGTGGCGCGGCGTTACGCGCTGAAGCAGAAGATTCCGGGCAAGGACATCCTGATCGAAACCCGCTCGCGCACCACCCGGCAGAACCTGGTCGAGGCCAAGCAGGTGATGCTGAAGCACGACATGCACAAGGTGATCGTGGTCAGCGACCCGCTGCACATGGCCCGCGCGCTGCGCCTGTCCAGGGAGCTGGGCATCGATGCGCTGGCATCGTCGACGCCGAGCACGCGTTTCCGCAGCTTCCATACCAGCTGGCGTTTCCTGCTGCAGGAGGTTTATTTCTTCCACCGCGACCTGTTTGTAAAAGGGGCTTGAGCGGTGTTGTCGGTTTCAAGGGGAAAGTAATGTCTGGCAATGAATCTTCAGCACGGCAGCAGTCTGTTGCACTGGTGACTGCGTACTACGCCGCGTTCAATCGTGGCGACTGGGCGGGCATGCTGGCCTGCCTGAGCGAAGACGTGGCGCATGACTTGAACCAAGGTCCGCGTGAAACCGGCCGCACTGTGTTTGCAGCGTTCCTGCAGCGCATGGAGGCCAGCTACCGCGAGCAGCTGCACGACGTGGTGGTGATGGCCAGTGATGACGGCCTGCGGGTAGCGGCCGAGTACGTGGTGCACGGCGAGTATCACCACACCGATGAAGGCTTGCCGCCGGCACAGGGGCAACGCTACGTATTGCCGGGTGGCGCGTTCTTCGACGTGCGCGATGGCAAGATCAGCCGCGTCAGCAACTACTACAACCTGCAGGACTGGATCGCGCAGGTAGCGGGCGCGTAACAACACTGCGCTTTTTGCTTTCTGCTTCTTGTAGGAGCGGCGTAAGCCGCGAAGCTCACATTCTGTCTTTTGTAGGAGCGGCGTAAGCCGCGAAGCTGGCAATGTCTGATTGCCGATCGATGCGCGATCTGAAGGTGCATGAGCTTGGCGGCTTACGCCGCCCCCTCTCCTGCCTTCGGCATCCTCTCCCGCAAGGGGAGAGGAGAAAATCAACTGCCAAAGCCAAAGCCAAAGCCAAAGCCAAAGCCAAAGCCAAAGCCAAAGCCAAAGCCAAAGCCAAAGCAGACTTCCCCGGATCCTTACTCCGTCGTCTTCCGCCGAATCGGAATCGCCGACAGCGGCACGCTCGCCACATCCTGGCCCTGCTCACGGATCGGTGCGCCCGGTGCCGGTGCCCAGGCATGCGCATACACCACTTCCCAGCTGCTCGGCAGCTTGCCGTCAGCGCGACGCATCGGCTCGTAGGCATCGCGTGCTGCCGCAAAACGGCTGCGGCCAGTCAAAGTGTGGCGACGGCTGTGCATGGCGTTGGTGGCGCCAATCGCCTTGAGCTCGCGCATCAGCGTTGGCAGGTCGTCGTAGGTCAGGGTGAACATGTCGCGGTCCAGTACCGGATCGCGGAAGCCGGCCATCATCAAGGCATCACCGAACTGGGCGATCTGCACGAAGTGGCTGACATGCGAGGTGTCATCGGCCTGCGCAAAGGCCTGGCGCAGTTCCACCAACGTGTCATGCGCAAACGTCGAACAGACCAGCAGGCCATTGGGCTTGAGCACGCGGCGGAAACCGGCAAATACCGCTGGCAGGTCTTCCACCCACTGCAGGCAAAGGTTGCTGTAGATCACGTCCACGCTGTTGTCGGCCAGCGGCAGGGCGCGGGCGTCGGCGCAGACGCGCGAGAACGGGCGCCACCAGCCGGCCTGCTTCTTGGCTTCGGCCAGCATTGGCAGGGCCAGGTCCAGGGCGATCACCTGCGCCTTCGGCCAGCGCTTCTTCATCGCCGCGGTGGCATGGGCCGGACCGCTGCCTATGTCCAACACCACCTGCGGTTGCCGGTCTTCCAAGTAGTCCAGCGATTCCAGCAGGCGCTTGGCCACTTCCTGCTGCAGCACGGCGGCGGCGTGGTAGCTGCTGGCGGCGCGCGAGAAGGCGCGGCGGACGTGTTTGGGGTCGAACAGAGAAGACATGGCGGTGATTCGGATTCGTGATTCAGGATGGGAAGCGCTGCGGTGCTCAGGCAGCCGACGACATGATCGGCCAGCCAGCGCGAATGGCCGCGTAACCGCTCACGCGCAGCCAGCAACAAACTGTTGCAGCAGCCCGGCAACGTGATCGGCATGGCCGAGGAACGGGGCGTGGCCGCCACCTTCGATGGTGTGGGCGCTGTGCAGGCCTGCCGGCGCCAAGGCGGCGGCCTGGTGCATGGCCTTGGACGGTACCAGCCGGTCGCGCTGCCCGCCTATCCACAGGCCGGGTTTGTGCAGGCCAGGCAGGCCACCGCGCAGGTCGCTGCGCTCCAGCAGGGCCAGGCCTTCGTGCAGGGCGCGTGGGGCCGGTTCGCCACGTTCGACCAAGGCATCGCGCAGGGTGCGCAGTTCGCTGTGGGCGTGCTGCGAGCCCATCACGTCCAGGGCGAGAAAGCGTTCGAGGGTGCCGCGATAGTCCTGTTCCAGATCGCGGCCGAACTGCTCGAACACTACCGGCTCCACCGCATTTGGCCAATCAGCGTCGCGGACGAAGCGCGGCGTCGCCGCCAGCATCGCCAGCCCGCGTACCTGCGGCAGCGTGGCGGCACCATGCAAGGCAACCAGCCCGCCCAGCGACCAGCCGCACCACACCGCTGCCGGCGTGGCGCTGGCGATGGCGTTGACCAGGTAGGGCAGGCGCAAGGGTGTTGCATCGTCGCGGCTGTGGCCGTGCCCTGGCAGGTCGACCACATGCAGCTCGAAGTGCGGCGCAAGCCGCTCGACCAGCGGCGCGAAGATGCCGCCATGCAATGCCCAGCCGTGGATCAGGACCAATGCCGGGCCGCTGCCGGTGACTTCGATATGCATGGCGTTACAACCGTTTCTCAGGCAACAGTGTTCAGGGACTTCTGGTACAGCACCACATCGCGGGCCTTGGCGATGGCGTCTACCAGTGCCTTGACCTGCGCGACGGTATGCAGCGCCGACATGGTCACGCGCAGGCGTGCCTTGCCTTCGGGCACGGTCGGCGGGCGGATCGCACTGACCAGGAAGCCGGATTGCTCCAGCGTCGCCGACAAGGCCATTACCGTGGCTTCGTCGCCGCACAGCAGCGGTTGGATCGGGGTTTCCGAGGCCATCAATTCCAGCCCGTGCCGGCGTGCGCCTTCGCGGAAGCTGGCGATCAGTTCGGTGAGTTTTTCGCGGCGCCAATGGTCGCGGCGCGCCAGCTTCACCGCCGCCAGCGAGGCGGCAGCCTGTGCCGGTGGCAGGGCGGTGGTGTAGATGTAGGGGCGTGCGGTTTCGGCCAGGTGCTGGATCAGTGCGTCCTCGCCGAGCACCACCGCGCCGTGGCTGCCAAGCGCCTTGCCCAGGGTGGCCAGCTGCAGCGGAACTTCCTTCACGCCCAGCCCGGCATCGGCCACGCAGCCGCGGCCTTGTTCGCCGATCACACCAATGCCGTGGGCGTCATCCACATAGAACAGCGCCTCCTGCATGCGTGCCACCAGTGACAGCGAGCGCAGCGGGGCGATGTCGCCATCCATGCTGAAGACACCGTCGGTGACCAGCATGGCCGCGCCGTCGGCGGTGTTCTTGAGTTGGCGCATGGCGCCTTCGCTGTCCAGGTGTGGATAGCGGCGCAGGCGGCAGCCGGCCAGGCGGCTGGCGTCTAGCAGGCTGGCGTGGTTGAGCCGGTCCTGCACGCAGATATCGGTTTCTTCGCTGAGCAGCGCCTGCTGCACGGCGAGGTTGGCCATGAAGCCGCTGTCGAACAGCAGGGCGCGCGGATAGCCGAGCCAGTCGGCCATCTCGCGTTCCAGCTGCTCGTGCACGCTGTGGTGGCCACAGACCAGGTGCGAGGCGGTGCTGCCGGCGCCTTCGCGGCCGGCGGCGTCCTGCAGCGCGGCGATCACCTCGAACTGTTGCGACAGGCCGAGGTAGTCGTTGCTGCAGAAGCCGGTCAACCAGCGGCCGTCCAGCTCCAATCGCACCCCGTCACGGCGGCTGATGCTGCGCCGGGTGCGGATGCGGCCCTGAGCAAGCCGCAGCTTGCGCTGGGCGTTGATGCGGTCGTGGATGTCGGGACGGGCCATGGCAAGGTTCATGGTCAAGCGGGCGGCTAGCGTACCCGGTTGCCTGTAAGAATGCCCAAGCGGCGCCCCGCGGGCGGGGCGCCAGCCAGGTCAGGCGCTGCGGGCGCAGAGCGGGGCGATATCCAGGTGCACCGTGCCGGGGTGGTCGTGGTCGTCGGCGTCCACATGTACCTGCATCGGGCTGATGCCGAGGCGGGCGAACAGGGCCTGGTCGCGCTCGGTGTCCGGGTTACCGGTGGTCAGCAGCTTTTCGCCGTAGAAGATGGAGTTGGCGCCAGCCAGGAAGCACAGCGCCTGCAGCTCGTCGCTCATGCTCTCGCGGCCGGCCGACAGCCGCACCATCGAACGCGGCATCACGATGCGGGCCACCGCGATCATGCGCACGAACTCGAACGGGTCCAGCTCGGCGCTGCCGTGCAGGGGCGTGCCGGCAACCTGTACCAGGCGGTTGATCGGCACCGAGTCCGGATGCGCCGGCAGGTTGGCCAGCGCCTGCAGCAAGCCGGCGCGGTGCTCGCGGGTCTCGCCCATACCGACGATGCCGCCGCAGCAGGTCTTCATGCCGGCGTTGCGCACGTGTTCCAGCGTATCCAGGCGGTCCTGGTACTGGCGGGTATGGATGATGGAGTCGTAGTAATCCGGCGCGGTGTCCAGATTGTGGTTGTAGTAGTCCAGCCCGGCGTCCTTCAGTGCCTGCGCCTGGTGGCCTTCGAGCATGCCCAGGGTGGCGCAGGTCTCCAGGCCCAGCGACTTCACCTCGCGGATCATCGCCGCGACCTTGGGGATGTCACGGTCCTTGGGCGAGCGCCAGGCCGCACCCATGCAGAAGCGCGAGGCGCCGGCCTGCTTGGCGGCGCGGGCACGGGCCACCACGCTGTCGGTGTCCATCAGCTTCTGCGCGTCCACGCCGGTGTCATAGCGCTGGGCCTGCGGGCAGTAGGCGCAGTCTTCCGGGCAACCGCCGGTCTTGACCGAGAGCAGGGTGGAGACCTGTACCTGCGCCGGGTCGAAGTGCTGGCGATGCACGCTGGCTGCGCGGTGCAGCAGCTCGGGGAAGGGCAGTTCGAGCATGGACAGCAGCTCTTCGCGCTTCCAATCGTGGCGGATGACGGTGGACATCGGTGTTACCTGACAGATGGGGCGATGGAAGCGGCGCAGTCTGGTCAGCATATACATTGCTGTCAACTGTCCAATGAAAGAACTGGTTTACAGGTTCGGGGGCCAGCTGTCGGCCCTGCTGTTCCCGCCGCGCTGCCTGGTCTGTGGCGAGGATGGCTTGCCCGGACGGGATCTGTGCCTGGCCTGCAGCGCTGGGTTGCCATGGCAACAGGCCGCTTGTTGGCGCTGTGCTCTGCCCTTGCCGGGCGGTGATGCGGGTGGGCTGTGCGGCGCCTGCCAGCGCTCGAGCTCGCCCCTGCAGTCGGCGCTGGCGGCATTTACCTATAGCGCGCCGGTTGACGGCTTGTTGTTGCGGTTCAAATTCCACCATGACCTCAGCGCCGGGCGGCTGTTGTCGGCCTTGTTGCTGGATGCGGTGCGCGACGCCGAGCGCCCGCAGGCGATCGTGCCGGTGCCGCTGCACCTGTCGCGGCTGCGCCAACGCGGCTATGACCAGGCCAGGGAGCTGGCCAAGCCGGTGGCGCGCGCGCTGCAGCTACCGCTGTGCCGGGGCCTGCATCGGCGGCTATCCACCCAGCCACAATCGGAGCTGGATGCGGTGGAGCGCAAACGCAATCTGCGTGGCGCCTTCATCGCCGTGGGGGCGCTGCCGGCGCATGTGGTGCTGCTCGATGACGTGATGACGACTGGCGCCACCTTGCATGCCGCCGCACACACACTGCACCGCGCGGGTGTGCAGCGGGTGGATGCCTGGGTCTGTGCGCGGGTGCCGTGATTGCAGCCAATGCCAAGCCTGCGCGGTATGCAGCTTGAAATCCCCGGTGCCATCGTCACATGCAATTGCAGCAGCGATGCGCCTAGACTGGCCGCGAGAGGGCTTTACATCTTTTCAACAAGAGGAGACAGACATGGGTGCTTCCCCGGGTTTTCCTGCTGGATCGTTGTTTGGCACATTGACGCGCAACTGGTGGGTGCTGCTGCTGTTTGGCCTGTTTGCGGTGATTTTTGGCGTTCTGGCAGTAATGGCGCCCGTGCGTACCGCAGCGGTTCTGGCGTGGTGGCTCGGTGTGATGGCCATTGTTGAAGGCGTGGTGGTATTGGTATCCGCCTTCAATGGCTCGGCACCGGTATCGCGCGGTTGGGCGCTGTTCTATGCGCTGGCTTCGATTGGTTTTGGTGTGCTGGCGGTGATCAACCCGCTGGCGACGGCAAGCGTGCTGCTGCTGTTCCTGGCCGCCTGGCTGGTGGTTGGCGGCATCTATCGCATCGTGTTTGCCATCCGCGTGCGCAAGCAGATCACTGGCGAGTGGATGCTGATTGTCAGCGGCCTACTGGCGGTGGCATTGGGCGTGATGTTCGCGTTGAACCCGATTGCGGGCCTGGCAGTGACCTCGCTGTGGATCGGCGTGCTGGCCTTGATCTACGGCGTGCTGCAGATAATTGCAGCGTTCCGCCTGCGCTCGCTGGGCAAGTCCATCGGCGCGATGTGACGCTTACCCCTCCCCAACCCTCCCCTTCGCTGCGCGAAAGGGAGGGGGCAGAAGCGTAGTGCCGAGCCATGCTCGGCAGAGGCTTCACCGCTAATGCCCCAGCCGAGCATGGCTCGGCTCTACCAGAAACGAAACGGCCCGCACTGCGGGCCGTTTCTTCAATCCAGATACTGGCTGGCGACGATGCCGGCGAACAACACCGCGCCGACCCAGTTGTTGTGCAGGAAGGCCTTGAAGCAAGGCTCGCGCTCGCGGTCGCGGCATAGCCAGAACTCATACACCACCAGCGCCATCGCAACGCCGATGCCGGCCCAATAGGCCCAGCCCAAGCCCGCGCGCTGCCCGACCAAAGCCATCGCAGCAAAGAACAGCGCGTACAGGATGCCCTGGATGACCAGGTCCAGATCGCCGAACAGGATGGCGGTGGAATGTGAGCCTACTTTCAGGTCATCGTCGCGGTCGACCATGGCGTACCAAGTGTCGTAGGCGGTGGACCAGAGGATGTTGGCGGCGTACAGCACCCAGCCCAGTGGCGGCACCTCGCCCTGGATGGCGGCGAAGGCCATCGGGATGCCCCAGCCGAAGGCCATGCCCAGGTAGACCTGCGGCAGATGCGTATAGCGCTTCAGGTAGGGATAGCTGGCGGCCAGGAACACGCCGATGAAGCTCAGCGCTATGGTCAAGGCATTCAGGGTCAACACCAGCGCGAACGCGACCAGCATCAAGCCCGCGAACAGCATCAGCGCCGCGCGGCCGGAGATCGCGCCGGTGGCCAGCGGTCGGTCCTTGGTGCGTTTGACGTGCGGATCCAACCAGCGGTCGGCGTAGTCATTGATCACGCAGCCGGCCGAGCGGGTCAGCCAGACGCCGGCGCTGAACACGAACAGTATCCACAGCGGCGGCAGGCCATCGGCGGCCAGCCACAGCGCCCACCAGGTGGGCCACAGCAGCAGCAAGGTGCCGATCGGGCGGTCGGCGCGCATCAATTTCCAGTAGTGCCCGAACCGCGAAGTGCCAGCTGCGGTGGACGGTGTAGTTGGGAGACGGCTCATGCGCAAAGGTTACCAGCTGGGCAGGTTTTTCCCGCCGAACTACAGCAATCCAAAGGTGGGGGCAGACCTGCGGCCGCTTTTGCCGTTAGAATGCGCGTCCGCCCGGCTCAGCCGGCCGGAGCACAATGCGCCCGTAGCTCAGCCGGATAGAGTAGTGGCTTCCGAAGCCATTGGTCGGGGGTTCGAATCCCTCCGGGCGCGCCAGATTGAAGTCCGGGCCAGTCCCAGGACAGCACAAACCCCGGAGAAATCCGGGGTTTGTGCTTTTCGGCCATTCGATGCGCTCCGGCACAGTCGCGGAGGCCTGTATGAGGAGATGCGCCGATACAGGCGCAGAGCCAAGCCGGCGACAGGGCTCTGCGTGTCTGCTGCAGGGACCTCAGAGGTTGATGCGCACCCCAAGCTGGAATGCACGGCCCGGCAGGGGCGCGATGTACTTCAACGGTGAGTTGTGTGGACGGGCTTCGGCGTCGAGCAGGTTGGAGCCATTGAGGAACACCTCGATCGCGCTTGCGTAGCCACCACGCGGCTGGAAGCGGCGGCTGACCTGCATGTCCAGCATGTTGAAGCCATCCAGCGGTACTTCCTCGCTGACATTCTTCCCCAGGTACTTCTGTTTGTCGTAATAGGTGCTGGAGATGCCGGCTTTCCAGGCGCCTTTCTGCCAGCCGATGTTTGCACCGTAGCGGTTGGTCGGCATGTTGGGCAGGTACTCACCGTCGTTGTGTGCACGCAGCGAATCCGGATGGTCCGCACGGTTCTTCACCAGGTCGGAGAACGCGGAGAGGTTCAAACTGCCCCAGCGGCCGAGTTCCAATGCCTGCGACACCTCGATCTCGAAGCCCTTCACCGTGGTGTCGGTCTGCTTCCAGTACTTCAGCGGCAGGCGATTGGCGGTCTGCAGGCCGGAATAGCCCTGGTAGAGATAGTTCTCGTACTTCATGACATAGCCGGTCGCGGAGATGTCGAAGCCGCGGTTGTTGAACAGCAGGGCGAATTCGGCATTCTTCGCGCGCTCCGGTTCCAGCTTCTGGTTGCCTTCTTCCTGGGTCATGACCGAGTAGTGGGCGTTGCTGGCATACAGCTCATTGACGTCCGGTGCCCGTTGCGACGACGCATAGCGGGCTTTGGCACTGAGGTGGCTTCCGAGCGCTACAAGTGCGCCAAAGCTGTAGCTGTTGAGCGTGAACGCCCGATCCTCGAGCTTCACGTTGGGCGAGTTGCGCGAGGTCTTGAAGGCGCTGCTGCGGATGTCATGATCCACACGCTCGTGGCGAAACCCTGCATTGAAGGAGGCCGCGGCGAAGTCGAGGCTTTGCTTCAGGAACACCGCATTGGTCACGCTCTGCACATCGGGCAGATAGCGCAACGCGCCGCTGCCCGCGATATCGCGCGTGCGTTGGCTGAGCCCGAGCAGGCCGCTGAGCGGGCCGACGCGGCGCTGTGACAGCAGTGCTTCGGCCTGGTAGGTATCGAACTGATACTCGTTGGCCGTGCTTGTGCCCAGCCGTTCGGCCGAGGTATTGCTGATCTGCGACATGCGCAGGTCAGCGCTTTCAAACAGCGGGAATGGATCCTGCAGGTTGGCCTGCAGCGCGTACTTGGTCTGCTTGAGCACCACGCCCACCGGGCGGCTCTGGCTGTGGTCGGCACCGAAGGACAGGTTGTCCATCGAGAAGCCCGGCACCCCGTACTCGCTGTCCTTGGCGTCGATGCTGATGCCGACATAGCCGCGGTTGAAGAAGTAGGTCGAACCTGCGGCAATGTTTGTGTTGCGGAAGTAGCTGTTGCCCAGGGTGCCGCGGTAGTTGGGGGTTACGTCGCGGTTGACCTTGTTCTGCACATACGAAGGTGTGCCCGCCACATAGTCCGGGTTTGCCGGGTTCACGTAGGTCTTGCCCTGCCAGACCGATGACGGCTTGTTGGTATAGAAGGAGAAGCTGCCGTCCGCCCAGTCCGGGTTTTCGGTCATGAACTGGTCGATGTAGGGCTGCGATGCCTTGTTGTAGACCTGCTGGATGCGGGCCTCCTTCTGGCAGCTGTCGGCCAGGCCGCTGTTGACCCCGCCGGCAGCCGGGAACAACTGGCTGTCGCAGACACTGGCCTTGCTGTTGCCGGGGATGTCGTAGTGCGAGATGCGCTGGTGCGACATCTGCAGGTTGGTCGAGAAGTTGCGCTGGTTGTTGAAGTTCATGCGGAAGCCCTGCGCGTCGGCAGCGTTGAAGCCCTGCCGGAGCACCAGCTCCATCTCCTGGTCCTTCTCTTCCATCTTGGTGGAGATGATGCCGGAGTCGACATCGACGCTGCCGCCGATCGCGTTGCCGCCGTGACGGACGCTGTCCGATGACTTGTTGACGCTGACGCCGCGCACGAACAGCGGATCGAAGGGAATGGCGATGTCGCCGCTGAGTGCGTTCATGCCGAGGATGGACTGGCCATCCTCCAGCACCTGCACGCGGTTGCCGCCCAGGCTGCGGATGACCGGCGCGCCGGCGTTCGGGCCGAAGGCGCTGTTCTGCACGCCTGGCACGCGTTCCAGCATGCCACCCAGGGTGCGGTTCTGCGCCTGGGTGTTCTCGACGACAACGATGCTGTCGATCTTTGAAGCCTTGTCTGCCCGGACCTTGACGGTGGGCAGGGTGGTGTCGTCTGCGGCGTAGGCGCTCTGGACAACGAGCAGCACGGCGGCCGCAAGTACGTGTTGACGCATGGATCATCCCCGTAAAAATGGAATGTTATAATATATCGATACGACGAAAGAGGAAGCCCCTTCGCTGCCTGACCGGAGGTGTGGCATCGCGTGGTTGCGGCGTTTGCAGGTGGGATTGCTTGCTTTGCGTTGTCGACGCGGTCAGGGGCAGCGGGCCAGATTCGAGTCGGCAGGCCCTTCTCCGCCCGCTCCACCAACACGCCGGCAAAGCTCCTGGGCGGCCGAATGGCTTCGCTGCTCGGAAACCACTGTTGCCGCGCCGACCGCAGGCCCGGTTTGCCTATCGCCCCTGATTTATTGGATGATAGTGATTCCTATTCGCAATATTTGCCCATGGCCAACGCTTCGCCGGCACCGGCGCCTGATTCCCTGCAGGGCCTGTACGTCGCGCACCATGGGTGGTTGCTGCAGTGGCTGCGGCGCCGCATGTCCGCGGACGAGGCTGCAGCGGACTTGGCGCAGGACACCTTCGTGCGCCTGCTGCAGAAGCCACAGCTGCCAGCGCTGGAACAGCCGCGCGCCTACCTGACCCGTATTGCCAACGGCCTGGTCATCAATCTGTGGCAGCGCCGCGCGCTGGAGCGGGCATGGCTGGAAGTATTGGCCAGCCTGCCGGAGGCGTTGGTCCCGGATGAAGAACAGCGGCAGATCGCGCTGGAAGCGCTGATGCGCATCGACCGCATGCTGGATGCGCTGCCGGCGCGGGCACGTGAGGCCTTCCTGCTGTCCCAGCTGGACGGGCAGACCTATGCGGTGATCGCCACCCGCATGGGTGTCACCGAACGCACCATCAAGCGCGACATCGTGCTGGCGATGGCCGCCTGCCTTGAGGCCATGGACTGATCCGCATGCAGGACGCTGCGCCCAGAGCCGATACCCCCATTCCTGCGCCGGTGCTGCGCGAAGCGGCCGAGTGGCTGTTGCGTTTCCGCGAAGGCGAGCTCGATGCCAGGGAGCGTGCCGCGTGGCAGCGCTGGCTGGCCAGCAACGACACGCATGCACGCGCCTGGCATCGCGCAGAACGCTTGGCGGGGCTATTGGACGATGTGCCGGGCGCGGTGGGCAGTGCGCCATTGCGACAGGCACGACGCAGCCTGCAGGGCCGCCGCGCCGCGTTGGCGGCCATCATGGGAATGATGGTCGGTGCGCCACTGGCGCGCCTGGCGTGGCAGCGCGAGCCTTGGCAACAGCTTGTTGCCGATACCAGCACCGCCATCGGTGAGCGCCGCGCACTGCGGCTTGAGGATGGCAGCGAATTGCTGCTCAACACCGATACGCGGATCGCGCTCGGCTTCAATGAGCAGCTGCGGCAGGTGCAGCTGCTGCGGGGCGAACTACTGCTGCAGGAAGCGGCGGATGATCGGTCTCCGGCGCGGCCCTTGCTGGTACAGCTGCGCAACGCGCACCTGCTGGCCGTGGGCGCGCGGTTTGCCGTGCGCATGTGGGATGACCATGTACGAGTGGCGGTGGAGCAGGGCGCGGTACGGATCCGGCTCGGCGATCGCAGCGATGCCGCGCAGGTGGTGAGCGCAGGCCAACAGGCGGTCTTCAACGCAGTGGGCATCGGCCCGGTCACTGCGCTCCAGCGCAACAGCCTGGCCTGGGTGCAAGGAGTGCTCAACGCCGAAGCCATGCCGCTGGGCGAACTGCTGTCCGAGCTGGCGCGTTATCGCCCCGGCGTCGTGCGCTGTGATCCCGAGGTCGCGCGCATGCCGGTATCCGGCGTGTTCCAGCTGGACGATACCGATACCGTGCTCGCCCTGTTGCAGGCGGGTTTCCCGTTGCGGGTGCGCTACCGCAGCCGCCTGTGGGTGATGGTCGACCCCGCCTGAGCTGGGGATGTCCCTTTTTGCCGGCTGGCCGGGCAAGGAAGTGAACCCTTTCAATTCCTTCTGTCACGGACCCCGCCATGTCTTCGCGTCCCCCTGTTGTCCGAACCTCGCTGGCGCTCGCCTGCCTGGTCGCCCTCGCACTGCCGCTGCCGCAGCTGGCCTTCGCCCAGAACAACGCAACCGCGGTTGGCGAAGGCAATGTCAGCTTCAATCTGCCCGCCGCGCCGCTGGCGCGGGCATTGAACGACACCGCGACCGCCGCTGGTGTTTCGCTGAGCTATGACCCGGCCTTGGCCGCGGGCCGCTCCGCGCCCGCATTGCAGGGGCGCTATACGGTGCGCGCGGCGCTTGCCCGACTGTTGCAGGGCACGGATCTGGTGGCACGCGAGGTCAGCCCTGGTGCGTGGAGCATCCAGCGCATGGCCAGCGCCGACGGTGATGCGGTAGTTATCGGCACCTTGCGGGTAGGCGGCGACCGTTCTGCCGATCCCACCGGCATCGAGCGCGATGAGCGCGGCTACGACGATGTCTACGATCTGGACTTGTCCACCGTCTACGCCGGACGCGAGCAGATCGAACGCTACAAGGGCGCTGCTCCGGCCGACATCTTCAAGGGCATGGTCAACGTCTACAGTGGCGATGCCCGCAACAGCGGTGCGCTGGATCCCAACATCCGCGGTATCCAGGGGCCGGGCCGTGTGCCACTGACCATCGACGGCACCGAGCAGGCACTGACGGTCTGGCGCGGCTACATGGGCGCGAACAACCGCAACTACATCGATCCCAGCCTGATCGGCGGCATGCAGGTCATCAAGGGACCGGCGATGCTGCGTGGTGCCAACACCTCGGTGGGCGGCGCGGTACAGATCAAGACGCTGGACGTGGACGACATCCTGCTGGAAGGCGAGAGCTTCGGCGGTGAACTGAAGATGGAGGCCAGCGACAACGCCATCGATCCGAAGTTGCCGACCCTGTTGACTGGCAAGCCGCTCGGCAGCGTGCCGGGTTTCCCCGCCAGCCAGGTCAATTTCTACGACCCGACCCTCTACCAGCACCCGCGCACCAGTGGCAGCGGCAGCTTCGGCAATGACCAGGCATGGCGCCTGGCCTTGGGCCTGCGCAAGGAAAACTTCGACCTGATGGCGGCCTACGCCTTCCGCGAAAAGGGTAATCACTTCGCCGGCAAGCATGGCAGTTCGTTCTATGACAACGAACCGACCACCAGCTGGGACTACGTGCCCTACCTGGCCAAGGTCTATGTGCCGGGTTCGGAGATCCTCAATTCCTCCAGCCGCATGGAATCGTGGCTGGTCAAGGGCACCTGGCGCTTGAGCGACAGCCAGGTGCTGCAGCTCAATGTGCGTGACACGCAATCACGCTACGGCGAGATCATGCCCTCGCGCATCCAGTGGGATAACACCGTCACCGATGGCATTCCGCAGTGGCCGCTGAGCCAGGTGGATGCGCGTGCGGTGAACCTGGAATACAAGTGGCGCCCGGGGCTGGACTGGGTGGACCTGCGCGCCAACCTGTGGCGCACTGATACCGACAGCGCGACCTACAGCAGTGGTGGCCTGCCGAACGACCGCATGAACTGGTACAACGACATCGACAAGGTCTATGTCACCCCGGACCACTTCCGCAACACCGCGATCGCCAACAGCAAGAACGCGCGCACCGGCTTCTCGTTCGACAACAAGATGCAGCTGAGCGACAGCCTGGACCTGACGGTCGGTGGCAACCTGCAGAAGGAAACCCTCAGCTCCAAGGATGCATACAACGATCCGGAGATCACCGGCTATTGGCGCGGCAAGCCGCGCGCTGGTTGGCGCCGTGAGTATGATCTCAGCGCCCTGTTCGAATGGCGGCCGATCGACAAGCTGCTGCTCAGCGCGGGCGTGCGTTACCAGAACTGGCAGTCGTTCGATGAGTTCCTCGCGCGCCAGCAGCGGGCCGGCGTGTTGCCGACCAGCAGCCAGGAGGCCTCGGGTCGGGTGATAAGGTGGAACACGCTTGAGCACTACACCCAGGCCGAGATCGACACGTCGGTCGCCCAGATGACCGACATCATGGAAAGCCAGTGGCCCATCTACGAGGAGTTCTTCGGCTATACACGCGAGCAGTTCGTGGCGGAGTTGCTGACCCCAGCCCTCGACGAAGTCCGCAGCCGCACCACGTACACCGCCAACAACGAGATGCTGTGGAAGCACGATGGCCAGGGCCGTTACACCCGCGCCGGGAATCCCTGCATCAATGGCGCCATCGATTTCAGCAACGTCGAGCTCAGCGGCGGTCGCAAGTGCTGGTCTGATGGCCCCTATCCCGGCCAAAGCGTCAATGGTGAGCTGATTCCCTTCGCCACGGTCGACAACACCGCGCGCAGGCAGCGCGGTGCCGGCTGGGTGCCGTCGTTCGCCGCAACCTATGAATTCAGCGAGCACAGCCGTGTCTACCTGCGCCACAGCCAGGTGCGCCGCTTCCCGGCCTTGTTTGAAAGCACCATTGGCTTCTCCAGTGTCCAGGACAGCTACGGCCTGAAGCCGGAGCATGCCTACAACACCGAGTTGTCGTGGGTGCAGGACTTCGGCCAGCTGCTGGACGGTAATCCGCTGGCGGACCTGAAGATTGCCTACTACCACCACCGCACCCGCGACGTGATCGAGCGTAGCCCGCAGCTGACCTTCTCCAACATCGACGAGCAGACCATCCGCGGCGTCGAGGTGCAGGGACGCTTCGACAACGGCCGCTTCTTCACCGACATCAGCGGTGCCTGGAACCTGGAGAACCGCGTTTGCGATGAGCACACCGCGATGCTGCTGGACAACACCGGCGGTGTCTCCAACTGCGTGGAAACCGGCTTCGTCGGTGGCTACCTGGTGACCATGGCGATCCCGCGCTACACCTTCAACTGGACGGTGGGGACGCGCCTGTTCGACGGCAAGCTGGAGCTGGGCAGCCGCATCGTCCACCACGCGCCGCAGGAGAGTGTGTTCAAGGACAACTACGGCAGCCAATCGGCGACGATTTCCTATTACCTCAACACGCCGCTGCAATGGGGCCGCATCACCACGTATGACGCCTACGCTACGTGGCGCGTCAATGATCGCGCGACGGTAGAAGTGGTGGGGACCAATCTGGGCAACCTCTACTACATCGATCCGCTGACCCGCTCGTCGATGCTGGCGCCTGGCCGCACGCTGAAGGCAAGCTTCAACTACCGGTTCTGATCCAGCGCGGCGTGTTCCAGCGCGCCGCGTGCAATGACAAAGCCCGCCCGGATCTGGATCCGGGCGGGCTTTGCTGTTTCTGCCGCGAGCGGCAGCCAACAAGAATGCAGTGATACGCAGCTTGCGGTTGAGCAGACCAGCGCGAAAGCACCACGCGGGCCAATCAGCGAATGAAGAATTCCACCGGCGTGGTGATCTGCACAGGATCACCCGGTACTTCATCCGGTGGTGACGGCAACGGGCTGGCGCGCTGCACGGCGGCCAGCGCCTCGCCATCCAGCAAGGCGTTGCCACTGCTGCGGGCAAGCCGCGCCCACTGCACGCCGCCGCTGCGATCCACCGCGTACTCGACCAAGCTCACGCCTTCGCTGCGGCGACGCTGTGCTGCACGCGGGTAGCGTTTGTAGCGCTCCAGATGTGCGAGTACCAACGCCTGCCAATTGGCCTGTGATGGATTGGCGGCACCGGCCGAGGATTGCCGGGCGGTATAGCGGGTGCTGCTGGGCGCCTGCACACTGGGTGGTGCAGTTGATTGCAACACCTCGGCAGTTTCGACCGATGCGGGTCGTTGTTCCTGACGCTCCGGCGCAGGCGGTGGCAGGGCGGCGTCTGCTGGCAGGGTCGGCGAGGGCGGCGTCACTGCCGCAGTCGGTGTTGCAGCTGCCTGAGCGGGCTGCGCCTGCTGCTCCTGTTGCAGCGGTCCTGGCGCCAGATCGGTGGGCGGTGCCGGCGGTGCACTCGGCAGTGGCGCCAGTTCCACCATCACCGCCTGTGGTGGCGAGGGCGGTGCAGGTGCTGGTGACCACGATGACCAGATGACAGCGCCGCCCACCGCCAACGCATGCACACCGAGCACGATGCACAGACTGCGGCCCCAGCGTGGGCCTTCGGCTGCATGCAGTGTCGCGTTCACGGCGCGGCCTGCTCCAGGCCGACCAGGGCCACCTTCAGATAGCCGGCAGCACGCAGGCTGTTCAAGGTGTCCATCAGGTCGCCGTAAGCAACGCCCTTGTCAGCGCGCACGAAGATGCGTTGCTCGCGGTTGCTGCTGGTGAACGTATCCAGCGCCGCTGCCAAGGCAGAGGCAGCAACCGGGTCCTGGTTCAAGCGCAGTGACAGGTCCTGCCGCAAGGTCAGGTACACCGGTTCATCGGTGCGCGGTTGTGGCTGCGCCGTTGATGCAGGCAGGTCGACGGCGACATCCACCGTGGCCAATGGCGCAGCGACCATGAAGATGATCAGCAGCACCAGCATCACGTCGATGAAAGGCGTGACGTTGATCTCGTGGTTCTCGTCGGGTACATCGTCCTGCTCGTCGGTCCTCATCGCCATGCTCACGGCGCTCCGGACGGGCGGACGGCACAGCGGTCGAGGTCGCGCGAGACCAGCTGCTGCACGCTGGCCGATAGATCACCGCTGTCGCCGCGCAGCGCCGCAAGTTGCCGGCTCAGGTGGTTGTAGATCACCACGGCGGGGATTGCCGCGACCAGCCCAAGCGCGGTGGCCAGCAAGGCCTCGGCGATACCCGGCGCGACCACCGCCAGATTGGTGGTGTTGGCCTGGGCGATGCCAACGAAGCTGTTCATGATGCCCCACACCGTACCGAACAAGCCGACGAAGGGTGCGGTGGCACCGATGGTCGCCAGCAGGCCGGTGCCGCTGCGCAGCTGTCGCGCATGCGCTAGCTCGATGCGCTGCAGGCGCGATTCGACCCGGTGCTTGATGCCGTCGGTGTTACCGGCCTCGGGCGAACGTTGCAGCTCGTCCTGCGCCTCGGCCAGCAATGAAGCCGCGATTGCGCTGTGTTGCAGGTCTGCTTCCGATGCCGCTGGCAAGCTGTCGGCGATTGCCAGCAGGGCGCGCGCATCATGCAGGCTGCGCGCTTCGCGACGCAGCTGGCGGCGCTTGGCCAGCAATACCGTCCAGGTTGCCAATGAGGCGACTGCCAAGCCGATCATTACTGTCTGAACCACCCAGTCGGCATGCAGGAACATCTGCCACGGGCTTAGGTTGCTTGGCAGGCCGGCGTGCATGCTCATTCCTGCACGCTCACGATGGCAGGTGTCGCCGATGCATGTGCGGCGTGAGTGGACGGCAGCAGACCGGCGGCGGTCAGGGTCGACAAGGTGTTGTAGAAGGCGCTGGTGGAGACATGCATGCCGCCCTGTTCCACGGCAGCGGCATGCAACAGCTGTGGGCTGAGGTGGCCATGTGCGGCGAGTACCAAGGGTGCCAGCCGCAAGGTGGCGATCCGCGCCGAGGTCACGCGGATGCCGGCGCCGCGCAGTGCCGCCGAGTGGATGTTACGTATCGGCAGCGACAAGTTGCCTGAAGTTGTCAGGGGCATGATCGATCTCCTCAATGGATGAGTGCACGCGGTGCGGGGCGCGACAGCACGTAGCTGGCGCTGGCAATGAAGAACAGGCCGATGCCCAGTGCCAGCTTCCAGCCTGGGTGGGCGGTGCAGAAGAAAATCGGATAGCCAAGCGCCATGCCGATCGCGGCGAAGGCCTTGCCCTTGGCGCTGACCGCGCCCTGCTCACGCCACAGGCGCAGGCTGTGGCCGTAACGCGGATGCTGCAGCAGGTAGCGTTCGAGCCTTGGCGAGGAGCGCGCGAAACAGGCCAGCGCCAGGATCAGGAAGATGGTGGTGGGCATTACCGGCAACAGTGCGCCGATGATGCCAAGCGATAGCATCCAGCAACCTGCGCAGAACCAGAGCCAGCGCATCAGGCGAGCGCCGGATCGGGATGCAGTTCCGCTTCCACATAGGCGCGCACGGTCTGGAACGCCGCGCGTGCACCCTCTACCACCAGGGCTTCCTGCGCGGCCGCCAGCGCTGCCGCATCCAGTGCGGCAGTGAAGCTGCGCCAATGGCGCGCCGCGCCGTCGGCATGTGCGGCCAGGTGGCGGGCGCCGAAGTCAGCCTGCAACTGCAGGCGCTCGCGGGCCAGCTTGAACAGCACGGTACCGCCGAGATTGGAGCCCTCGGCTACGTACAGCCAGCCCAGCGCGTTGGGCAGGGCGATGTCGGCGGCGACCGCTGGAGTGCTGCTGGCGGAAACTTCGCTGCCGAGATCCTGCAGGTCGAGTGCGATCTTTGCCAGCCGCCGGCGCTCGCCAAGATCGGGGATCAGCGCCAGCAATCCCGAATGCGAGTACAGCGCATCAATATCGCGATGGAAGCGGTATTGCACGCGCAGGAAGCGCGCGAAGCTGTCGCGGTTGGCGAAGATGTCCGCTGCCATGACCCGCTTGTCCAGGCTGTCATGGGTGCTGTGGGTGACAGCCTTGAGCTGCTGGCTGCGCGATATGGCGGTGCTCTTTTCGTTCATGTGCAACTCCCGGTAATGCAGGAAGTGGTGGGGGTCAGAAACTGCGTTCGAGCTTCAGGCTGGCGGTGCTGCGGTCATAGCTGTAGAGCCAGTCGACGTTGCTGGACACCACGTTGTAGCGAAGGCTGAGCAAGGGCGTGAAGCCGGCGAAGGCAAGGCGCCTGGCCTTGATGATCAATGTGTAGTTGCGCTCGTCGTCATCGCGGCGTACGCCCAGCATCGGGCTGTACAGGTCGTAGCTGCGGCGCCGATAGGAGGCGAACAAGGTGTGGCTGAAACCCTCCGGCCACTGCAGCGACGCACCAATACGTGCACCAACGGAGCGGTAGCCGTTGCTGCGGTCGCGCGAGTCACTGTCCAGTGCATCGATACCGCCAAAGGCCATCCAATGGCTGCCAAGACTGCGGAAATAGGTGGCTGATGCTGTGCGCTGCACGCCGTCCAGATTGAGTGCGTAATCACGCTGCCGATAGCGCAGATCCTTCCAGTCGGCCTCCAGCTTCAGCATGGAGCGCTGGCCCGGCGTCCAGCTCCACTCGGCGTGTACGCCAGGTGCACCAAACAGGGCGCTATTGCCCAGCGCGTAGTAGTCGAACGACGGTGCCAGTGCGAGGTTGTGGCGCGCACTGCGGAAGCTGTATCCGGCCTGCAGCGCCGCGTTGAGCTCGTTGTAGGCGCTGTTGTCGCGGTAGTTCTGGCCGAATGCGATTGCGCGCAGGTAGACGCCGTGATGCCCGCGCAGCGCATGCCGCTTGTTGAGGGTGGCGTCGTAGTCGATGCCGGTGGCGGTGATCGCCTCGGGTAATTTGCGCTCGATCAGGCAGTCGCCGGTGATCAGCAGCAATAGACAGGTACGACTGGCCGAGGTGCGGTTGGCGTTGTCGGTCCAGCTCGGCCCGGCCGCATAGGAGCCACTCCAGCGCTCGCGTTGGGCCAGGGCCTGGCGGAAGCTGGCGATGGTGGTGCGTACACCCTCGGTTTTCGGGTCGTTGGCGTCGATGCTGGTGCCGACGTCGGCGAACAGCGCATCGGCTTCGCGATCCTGCTGGTCTTCGAACAAGGTGCGGGCCAGTTCCAGCTGCGCCGGCATGAAGTCCGGCTGCAGGGCGAGCAGGGCGCGGTACTCGGCGGCTGCCTGCGCGTGCTTGCCCTGGATGCGCAGCAAGCCGCCCTGGGCG
Source organism: Stenotrophomonas sp. 610A2 (assembly GCF_030549615.1). Lineage (NCBI taxonomy): Bacteria > Pseudomonadati > Pseudomonadota > Gammaproteobacteria > Lysobacterales > Lysobacteraceae > Stenotrophomonas > Stenotrophomonas pigmentata. Next base: position 4,342,017 of record NZ_CP130832.1, on the reverse strand, counting down.
TAGTGCACCAGCAGTTCGTCGTGACCGGGCAGGGTCAGGTATTCGTTGAGGAAGTGTGCGGCCAGGCTCCACTGCCGCTGTTGCAGCGCCAGATACAGTGCGCGGCCGACGTCGTCGACGTTGTGCCCGATGACATGGCGCTCGCCATCGATGGTCAGCGTAGGGCGCTCGGCGTCGAGCTCATCCTTGAGTAGCTCGCGCTCGCGGGCCTGCGCTTGCTGGTCGATGCGTTGGTCCAGCAGGCGGCGGGTATCGGCCTGCTCCTGTGCGAAGGCGACAACCGGCAACAGCAGGCCGGCCAGCAGCAGTGCCGCAGGAAGCGCGAAAGCAGACCGGCGTCGACGGTCGTTGGGAAAACAAGAATGCATGCAATGGCCATCGAGGGAGGCAAGGATTGGCGGACGCTGGCTGGTCCTTGCCGGTAGCAGTCGAATTACGGCGGCTGACGGAAAGGCTCAGCCGTCAGTTCTTGGTGCCGCCCCAGGCGATGTTCATCGACTGGTCGCCGAAGTCGACGATGCCAGCGACAGTGGCCGCCTGTGCGCCGAAGAAGTCACCCTTCACATCGCCGGTTTTCAGTACGAAGTTGCCCGGGATCACCCACTGGCCGGCATTGGCCGCATCGAAGTGACCGTTGGTGTCGAACGCGATCTGGCTGCCGCTGGTGCCAAGGCGGATCTGGGTTGCGCCGATCGACAGGTCGCCATGGAACGTGCGGCTGCTGAAGTTGGCGGTCAGGCTGCCGGTCAGGTGGGTGTTGGCGCCGTAGCGATGCAGGCCGGTCAGCGTGTAGCCAACCGCGGTACCGGTGGCGGCGGTGTAGCCAGTCTTGTCACCGACGTAATAGACCTGACGGTTCTGGTAGGTCGGGCTGCCGGTGTTGCCGTTGGTCGACCACTCACCGAACCATACATCGCCAGTACCCACCTTTACGAAATTGAAGCTGCCCAGGCCTGCGTGCGCCGGGTTGTTCGGATCACCCGGGGTACCGGTGGTGATCGGGTCGTGCAGCTGGTACACGGTCATGCCTTTGTCGGTGCCCGGGTGCAGTTCGGTTGCGGCGCTGGACGGGGTCAGGCCCTGGAAGTCGACCTTGATGCCTGCGGCATAGCTGGAGATGCCGACGCCGGCCTTGCCAGCGGTATGCGGACCGAACGGAACCTGCGATTCACCGACGGTGATGGTGGAGGCACCGGAGCCAGCGGACTGGGCGCCGACGATGTTGGCGGCTGCGGCGGTACCTGCCAGGGAAACCACGGTCAGGGCGACGGCGATTTGGGAAAGACGCTTGTGCATTTTCATGATCATTTCTCTCTTGATGTGATGAAGAAAAGTTGAATTGCAGTGACGGTTCGGGTTGCGGTGGACTCCTTGGTGCTACGGGATGATCAGAAGCGCGCGGTCACGCTCAGCTTCAACGTGCGGCCCGGAGCGGGCAGCAGCGAGCGCGTCGCGGGGTCGGCGTAGTAGCGGTCGCTGAGGTTGGTACCGATCAGTTCCAACTGCACGGTGTCGTTGACGCGGTAGCTGGCATAGGCGTCGAACAACCAGGTCGTATCCCAGGAGAACGGCACGTTGAACACGCCAAGGTTCTGGTTGGTGGCTTCGGAAAATGCTTCCAGGTCACGGTTGGGTTTGCGGCGCTGGTAATAGACAACACGCGTGCCAAGTTCCAGCCGCTTGTCCAGGAAGCGCCCGCCCAGCGACCAGTTGGCCGAGGTTTCCGGCGAGGCCTGGGTCAGCAGCCAACTGCCGATGAAGCCTTGGTCGACGCAGGTGGGCGTGCTGGTGACGTTGGGGTCGATGGTGATGGCGGTGTGTTCATCGCAGACCTCGTTCTTCAGTGTGTGTGCAACGGCGAGGTCGGTGAAGAAACGGCCATTGTCATACCTGCCCTGGAACTCCACGCCCTGCACGAGCTGCTTGTCGATGTTGCGGAACAGGAAGTTGTTGTCGCGTTCGATCAGGTCATCGGTGCGGCGGTGGTAGTAGCTCAGCTTGAGGTCGGCGATGGTGTCATCGCCGAGCAGATGCCCGAGCTCCTGGATATAGCCCAGCTCGTAGCTGTAGGTATGCTCCGGCTCGAGGTCGCGGAACGGGCTGACGCTGGCACCGAAGGCGATCACGCTCTCGAACATGTTCGGGTAGCGCAGTGCCTCGTTGTAGCTGAAGTAGGCGCGGCTGTAATCGGAGAAGAAGCCGGTCACCGTCAGTGATGGAGCCCAGCCACGATCACGGCGCTTCTTTGCCACGGCGTAGCGGGATGCGATCGGGTTGGCAGTGAGGCCGATTGTGCAGTTCCCTCCCTCATACAGATCGGCTATGCCGTTGAGCATGCCGTTGGTGCAGGGGTTGTCTACGCGATGGAACTTTCCATTGGCATCAGGAAGCCATTGAATGGTGTTCGATTTGGCGGCTTCGTGAATCTTGGAAGCGACGTACTCCGCTTCGCTTATCCCCGCCGGAATGCCGAAAAGATCGCAGTAGAACGGCATCGCCGTACAGACCTGGTGAATGGTGCGCGCCTGCGTCTCAGCTTTGCTGCGCTCCTCGGCAGACATGGTCCGGTAGGTCGCCTGGTAGCCGGATACCGAGGCCAGGAACTGGTTGGGATGGTCAGCGAGGAAATCGTCGTACGCCCAGTACGAGGAGTAGCGGGCACCGGCGTTGATCTTCAGGAAGTCGACCGGGCGCCATTCGAAGTTGAAGTTGGCGTTCCACTCCTCGCGGCGGCCGGCGCGCGGGAACATGCGCCAACTGGCAGATGGGCCGATGTACTCGTCATGCGAGCGCAGCTTCTCGTGCTGGAAGTCGCCGCCGATGGTCAGGTCCAACGTATCGCTGAGCCGGAACAGATTGCTCACGGTCAGGCCGTTGCGGGTATTGGTGGAATCATCCAGCGCGCCGTTCATGATGATCGGCTGGGTCACCGCGTTCCAGTAGTTCGGGTAGCTGCCGGCGGTGTTCGCATTGCTGTCGGTATCGGTGCGCCACAGGTTGGCGTACAGGTCTATCCAACGGCTGTCCTGCGGCTGCCACTTGTACTCCAGGTTGTAGGCGGTGGAGTCCACCCGGCTCAATGACCACTGCGGCAGGCCGAGCGCGGTACGGTTGATGCGCGACGGCATGATCTCGCCGTAGTGCGACAGCGTGTCGCGGTAGCCGAAGCGCAGCACCTGGTCGGGTGTCGGGTTCCAGGTGGCCTTGAACAGCCACGATTCCATCTGGCTGGAGGTATTGGTTACCTCGTCGCCCGGGCGCAGGCGGTTGGCCATGGTAATGATGTAGTCGCCGGCGCTGATGTTCTCCACCGGCTGCGAGTAGTAGCCGGCGCCGCGCTTGCCGGCGAAGTAATTGCCACGGTCGCGGTAGGCGTAGGCACCGAACAGGCTCAGCGTGTCCGACTTCCAGCCCAGTGCCAGCCGGTAGGCGTGGTCCTCGCCATCGAGCACGTTGTAGCCACCACCACCGGTATGCGGTTGCACGCGCAGGGTCGGGTCGTTGGCCGGGCTGCCGGTGGCCAGCTCGGGCACGTCGCGGTGGTTCATGCCGGTGTACAACTTGCCCGGCAGACGCGGCGCTACCGCATTGCTGCTGCCTTCGATCTTGAATTCGCCACCGAACGACTCGCCTTCCGGCACCACATCGTCCACGTCCAGTGTCTTGATCACCACGCCGCCACCGATGCCGGTGGTGACATTGCGGGTCAGCGACGGGCCCTTGAAGATCTGCATGCCGCCGATCAGGTTGGGATCGACGTAGTTGCGGTTGCCGATACCGTTGTAGCCGCGCCAGGCGGTGACTGCCTGTTCGGTGCCATCGATGGTGACCGGCACGCGTCCCGGCCCCTGCACGCCGCGGATGTTGACGTCGAGCGCGCCGCTGTTGCGCGCATCACCGCTGAACACACCGGCGACGCCGTTGAGCAGGTCCGAGGGCGTGGCGCCCTTGTAGCGCTCGATCTCGGTGCGGCCGAGGTAGGCGGTGGACAGGTCCAGGTCGTAGACCTCGTCGTGGCCACGCAGGTCGCGCTGCGCGCCGGTCGCTTCGATGCCCTGCTTGCCGGTCACGCTCAGCGTGCCGGTGACGATGGGGGTGCTGGCAGCTGCGGCAGCAGCGCCGCTGCGCGTCACCACGGCGGTACCGGGTTCGCGCCATTGCCAGCTCAGTCCGCTGCCGGCCAGCAGTTGATCCAGCGCCTGGGCCGCGCTGAGTTGTCCTTTGATGGCCGCGCCCTGCAGCCCACCGACATCGCTGGACACAAACAGGATGCGGACCCCGCCCTGGTCTGCCAATCGGGTCAGCGCGCTGTCCAGCGACTGTGCCGGGACATCAAATGCGACGCTTTGGGTGGCACCGGCGTTGCTGCTCTGCGCGGAGGCATGCAGCGGTGCAGCGAGTGCCAGGGCGATGCTGACCGCCAGCAGGGCGGGCAGTCGTGAAGAACGGGAGTGGCTGGAAGGGCTCATGGGTCCGACGGAAATGGAGGAAGAGGGCGGCCGGATGTACCGGCGCTGACTTTATGAGAATAAGTCTCATTTCTATAGACGACCGGCGCAGGTGAAACTTGCAGCGTCAGCCGCAAAAAAAATCATCTGCTTGTCCGCGTACCCGCGTGGCGGGCAATTGCGGGGCTAGCGCGCTGGCGCGTTGCTCAGCGGATCAACTGTTCAGCGGATCAGCGGATCAGCGGATCAGCGGATCAGGGTCAGCAACGGCAGCCGGGTCACTTCCGCACCGGCCAGCGCCGCGATATTGCGCAGCGCTGCATCGATGTCATCCAGTTCGAATACGCCGGTGAGCTGCAGTTGCTGCAGCGCTTCGCCAACCACGACGATGCGTCCGGGCACATGCCGCTGCAGTTCGTCGGCGATTGCTGACACGGGTTGCTGGTTGAAAATGAGTTTGCCGCGTACCCAGGCGGTCAATGCACCGGCATCGACGTTCTCGGCCTGGCCAAGGACATCGGCGCTGAAGGCGACGCGCTGGTTGGCGATCATCTCGATGCTGGCGCCGGCTTGGTTGCGCAGTTGGGCCAGGCCGGAGACCACGGTCAAGGTGCTGCGGCGTGCTTCGCGGTGCAGGGCGAAGCGCCCAACGCTGCAATGCACGCTGCCATCGCGGCTCTCGATCACGAAGGGCCGCTGCGGGTCGGGGGCGACGTCGAACAGCAGTTCTCCGGCGGCCACCGAGACGGTGCGGCGGACGTTGGAGAACGCCTGCGAGAACGCGCTCTCAGTATTAAGCCAGGCCGTTGATCCATCACCAAGCGAGGCTTGGCGGCGCTGCCCGATGCGGGTGCGATGGTCGGCAAGCACGCCGCTGACCGGCCCCAGCAGGCCGGTACCAACCACACCGGCCAGCGCTGCCGCCGACAGTCCGCCGGCCAACACCGCACGCCGGCTCATTCGCCGTGGCGCGGGCGTCAGTGCCTGCACCCAATGGCGGTGCTCGGCGGCCAGCGTGGTGTGGCCAACCCCGTCGAGCAGGGCGAAGGCCTGCCGCGCCGCCTCGGCATGGGCCGGAGAGCGCTGGCACCAGTGTTCGAATGCCAAGCGATCGGCCGCAGACGGCCGCGCACCCAAGCGGATTACCCACTGGATGGATTCGTCACTGAGCGCGTTGTTCCGGGATCGGAAGCGGTCGAACATCGGGCGTGGCTATGCGGGCTGCGCGGGGAAAGAAGGTTACCTATCCATAAGACGTTTGGGCGAGGCCAAAGTTGCAGTGCACGCGGCCAGCGTCTTCCACTTTCGCCTTCAGGATGGCCCCAGGCGGTCGCGGCAATGCCGTAAGGCCTGGGCCAAGTACTTGGCGACCATGCTCTCCGACACCCCAAGCCGCTGCGCGATCCGCGCATGCGACAGGCCGTCGACGCGGAACAGCAGCAGGGCCAGGCGGGCATTGGGCGGCAGCTCGCGCAGGGCAGTGTCGAGTTGGCGCAGGCGGTCCTGGGCGATGGCATTGCGCTCCGGGCTGGCGATCGGGTCGGCCTGTTGCGGATCGGGCTCACCGTTGCCGCTCGCGCGCTGCTCGCGGCGGGCGACGTCGATGGCCAGGTTGCCGGCGACCCGGAAAATGAAAGCGCGTTCGTCGCGGATCTGCTCCTGCTGCTGGCGGCTGTCGGTCTCGAGCAGGCGCAGATAGGTTTCCTGCATGACCTCTTCGGCACGGGTGCTGTCGCCGGTACGCCGCCGCAGATGCCGCTTCAACTCACCGTAGAGGCTCAGGAAGGCGTCGATCAGGCGTGTGCTGGAGGCTGTCATGGGAACGCACGCACGCTGTGGGATGGCCGGTGCGCTATGCAGGCAGGCGAGGGACGGGGCGGGGTATAGGCCTGGCGCTGCTGCTTCCGGCAGCATGGCCAAGGATTCGACGACAGCGGCATGGGAGGTTCTCCACGGCGCCAGGCGCCGTCACGGTGTGGTCGGCTGGCCGCTCTGCTCGCTGACCCGTACATCTTACTTTCATCGGAGACGGCGTGTCAGTCGCGCACTTGATCCGACAGTGTTCCAACCAGCACGGACAGCTGCCGTTAGCGGCTTCTGGACATCCGCCAGTCGGGGCACTGCTGGCAAAGGTCAGCCCGGCATGGCGGGCGGGGCTGGCGCGGGCCACTCACGCCGCTAGGCCTGCGCGGTCTGCAGGTAGCTGCTTCTGCGCGCACGGGTTGCCCTGCCGACGCGCGACTCGGTCCGGCGCTGCAGCATGCAGTCGATGTAGTCAGCTGCGAGCAGCAGGCCATCGAGATCGGCGCTGCAGTGGATTCCCAGCCCGGCGAACAGATGGACCAGGTCTTCGGTGGCAAGATTGCCTGCCGCGCCCGGCGCATGGGTGTCGCCGCCAAGCCCGGAGATGGCGGTGTCGAATGCGCGGATGCCGTGCTCCAGCGCCGTGATGACGTTGGCGATGGCGAGCCCGAAGGTGTCGTGGAAATGCCCAGCCAGGCGATGGCTTGGCACTTCGCTCGTGCAGGCCCGCAACAGCACGCCAATGCTTGCCGGGGTGCCGGAGCCGGAGGTATCGCACAGGCTGATCTCGCGACAACCCATGTCATGGAACCTGCGCACGATGCGGGTGACGCTGGTCGTCGACACGGCCCCGCTCAGCGGGCAATCAACGATGGTCGCCAGCGTGGCGCGCACCTGGACGCCGAGCGCCAAGGCGCGCCCGCTGATCTCATCGGCGCGGCGCCGGCTTTCGGTGATGCTGCAGCCGAGGCGGGCGCGGCAGTAGGCGTCCGATGCCGCCGAGGCGACGGTGATGTCGCGGCAGCCAGCGGCGACTGCCATCTCCAGCTGCTGCATGTCAGGGACCACGGCCGAGCGGATGCGGTTGAGCGGCGGCGGGCCAAGCAGACCGTAGAGTGCGGCGGTGTCGGCCAGCTGTGGCATTCGCCGCGATGAGGCGAACGCACCAAGTTCCAGCTCCTTGATGCCGGCTGCCTCCAGCAACTCAACCAGGTTCATGCGCACGCTGGTGGGCAATGCCTTGGTCTGGCGTGCCAGCCCGCGGCTTGCGCCTATCTCGATGATGCGCACGTGGTCCTGCTGTGCTTCATCTTCATCGCGCATTACTGCGTCCTCATCCTGTGCAGCCCAGCCACTGCATGATCGAAGCGAAAGTTCCGCGCAGACAGCATGGCGTGCACCAGCGGTTCGATCTCGCTGCCGCGCGCCCCTGCCATCAATGCAAGATCCAGCGCATGCTGGGCAGGTTCCTTTCGCAGGATGGAGTCGCTCGCATGCGCATGCAGGTTGGCAAGGCTCTGGGCCAGCGCGATGGCCGCCACCGCATGCTCGATTGGATGCACCTCCCGGATTGATCCAGTAGCGACGCTGGTGCACGTATGCGTGGGCGGCGCCGCAGTGTGAGTCATCTGGTCCATCTGCAGGGGCAGCATGATTCTTCCGGATAGGTGTCCGTGATGATCGTGGTACCAGCTCGCCAGTGACGGGCCTGGTTCAATGTGCGACGAAAATGGTTGAGGCGCACGACCAGCGCGGCGATCAGTAGCACCTACTGCAGCATAGACAGCATTGGCCGCAGCCAGAACCTCGCTGTTGCGTGCACAGACGGCCGTTGCATCCTTGCAGCTGGAATCGTGCAGATCCACCAGGCGTCTGGCCATCGCATCGGCCTGGGTCGGGGTGAGCGAGAAGCTGTCGGCGTTCAGTGTCAGCTGCGCGTACAGCAGTTGCCGTTCTGCGATGCTGCTGATTGCGATACGGCCTCTGTTGCCGCGGGTCAGCTGTTCGATCAGCGATGCCATCTTTGCAATCATGGCGTCGACCACCGGTAAGTCGGAACGGTCGGGAACATCGAGCAGAAGCTCGATCTCGAGGAACGTGGCGCCCTCGCTGGAGGTTCGGACAAGGGCGTCGATGTCCTTGCAGCTTCCGCTGCGGGCTATCAACGTCGTGGTCAGGGTGTTGGCAAAACCGATCAGTTGATTGCGAAGCCGAAGTATCTGTTGGCGCGCACAGTAGAGATCGTCGATCGCATTGAACTGCATGCCTGCTCGTAACAGGGGGCCGGAGCCGAATGTGCGGAAACCACCGCTGACATGAGCCAGCTGGGCGATGGCTTGAATTGAACGGGCATGTCCAGGCTGGCGCGCAGCCATCGGAATGCGCAGGTCAAGCTTGTTCACCAGCAGTCCGTCGACAAACGAGACTGAAGCGCGGGTCGGAGCATGATTGTCACTCTTCATCCGTGATGCGTGCTTCGAAAGTGATGCTTCTGGCGACATGGAAGGGCTGATTCCGCGTGCCGAATTGCGCGGTATGTGCGCTATCACTGACATTGAAGTCGATGATTGCCCGTATGCCGGATGTGCATTAATTGCTTTCATCTCTTGTCGCGCCGTTGCTTCGCCTGTCGGTGAGGATTGCGTAGAACAACGGCAACCTTGTGCTCTGCGGGAGGCGAGCGACAGGTACAGTTCTTGCGAACAGCAAATGCGCTGCTGCGTATCTTTCAATTCATCTCAAAATGTCTATTTATGCTCTTTACAGAGTGTGTTGGCGCGTAGATACAGTGAGCGCCCGAAGAAATTCGTATGGATTTTTATGCGCTCTGAACCACGGAAGATTTCGCTAGCGGAAAAAGTTGCCATGGACATCGGTCGGCAGATATTGGCCGGTGTTCTCAAGCCCGGAGACAAGTTGCCATCGTTGCGTGAGTACGCGCGATTGAACGGCTATTCGAAGAACACGGTGATATCCGCTTTCGATCTGCTGGGCGAGCGAGCGCTGGTTGAAGCGCAGCATGGCAAGGGGTTCTTCGTGCGTGGCGTCGAGGCGCCACCTGAGCGTGACGTGGACGAAGAGCCTGTCGGCTACAGTCGGGTGATCGACACGCTGTGGATGATGCGCCAACAGGCCATCCGAGAACCCGGTCGATCACATCTCGCCGAGGGCTTTCCGCCGGTCGATTGGTTGACCTATATGCGGCTTGATCGGTTCCACCGGCAGGTCGCCCGCAGCGGCGTCGGTAGCCTATTCCGTTACGGGAACCGGTACGGCTACCTGCCGCTGCGGCAGCAGCTCATCCGGCGTATGGCCATGCATGGGATGGAGCTTGGGCCGCGCCAGCTGGCGACTACATTTGGTGCCAATCACGCGCTGGATCTGATCATCCGCCGCTACGTGGCACCAGGCGATACGGTGCTGGTGGAGCAGCCAGGTTATTACCCGTTGTTCGGCAAGCTGCAGCTGCAGGGCGCGAAATCGGTGGCGATAACGCGCCGCGTGGATGGTCCCGATCTGGTCGAGTTCGAGGCTGCGCTGCAGGCCACCAAGGCACGTGTGTTCTTCATGCAGACCACCGCGCACAATCCGACCGGGACGGATGTCGCACCGGAGGTTGGCAAGCGTTTGCTGGAGCTGGCTGCGGCGCATAACGTGCTCATCGTCGAAAACGATGCGATGGCTGATTTCAAGCCGAACTCGGCGTTCCGTCTGTCTTCGTTGTCGCAATTCAGGAACACGCTGTATGTCGGCAGTTTCTCGAAGTCGGTGTCGGCAGCGCTGCGCAGTGGTTTCATCGCTGGCGAGAATGCGCATATCGAAGAGCTGGCCGATCTGAAGATGCTGCTGCACATCGGCAGCAGCGAGTACGGCGAGCGCATGCTGGAAGCCATCCTGCGCGAAGGCAATTATCTTCGTCACGTTGGGCGCCTGCAGGACAGGGTGCGTGCCGCCACCGCAGAAGGACTGGAAGTCCTGCAGCGGTTGGATGCCACCGTCTATGCCGCACCCGAGCAAAGCCTGTACCTGTGGGCACGGTTTGGCGATATAGAAGACACCCGCCTGCTGACTGCGCGCCTGTTGTCGCGCGGCGTTGTGCTGGCGCCTGGTGCGTTCTTCAATATCGATTCGGAGCAGGTATCACCGTGGACACGCTTGAACGTGGCTTACTTGAACGACAGCGTGTTCATCGACAGTCTGCGCGAGGAACTGGATCAGGCTGCGGCGGTCGCATGAGGTTGGCTTGATGCAACGCCACCGCGCATTGCCGGTGAACCGGCGGCGATGCGTGGTGGCGCCGGCTGGATCAGCGCCAATCGGAGAGCGATAGCTTCAGCTCGGCGCTGAAGCCCTTCGCCGACTGCATCGGCACGCTGAAGATATTCGGTGTCTGCTGGTTGATGCCGATGGCCTTGGTGCGTGCGGTATCCAACTCGGCTTCGTTCTTCGGCCCACCGGCCCATTGATCGTCGCTCCACACGTAGCGCAGGCGCCAGCCGCCGGCATCGTCCGGCTTGGCAAAAACCACCAGCGTGTTGCGGAACAGGTACTCGCCGGGGATATGGTTCTTCAGGAACAGCGCACCGTCTACTTGATAGCCGGCATTGCTGACCGCAAGATCGATGGAGAAGGCGATCTCGCTGCCGGCCAGGATCTTGCTGCTGTCCAGGAACACCGAGAACAGCACGGTCGAGCGTTTGTCCTTCAGCAGGTTGCCCTGCGCATCGAAGATGTCGCCGTACTCGCGGCGGATGGCGCATTGGTTGGCTTGCGTGCGCGAGGTCAGCTCATAGGTGTAGGCGCCGCGCGGGGCGACCGTGGCCTCGATGTAGTACGAGGACTCGATCTTCTTGCCGCGCTTGCGTGCAGCCTCGATCTCCGGCGGGAAGGGCAGGGCGCTGATGTCGAGCTGGGCAGTGGCGCAGGTATCGCCGAACAGGAAGCGCACCAGGTTCTGGTAGCCCTCCTCGGAATTGACGATGCCGAAGTAGCCGCTGTGACTGCGGTTGACGAAGGCGCGCGGTGAGCCTTCTACATAGGCGTTGGCGATGCGCACCAGGCCATCGCTCAATGCACCGACCGCAAACGAGGACAAACCGTGCGCGGCGGCGTAGTCGCGGCTGTTGGTGCCGATCAGGCAGAACAGGCGCTCGGGTGGAAAGCCGGACGTTCCCAAGGTGTTGACCTTGTCCTTGGGCACCTTCAGGTACTTGCCCATATTGGTCCGGTTGAAGTTGTTGATGTCGTTGATTGACAGCAGGTTCGGCAGGTTGATGCCGCCGACCTCGATGCCATTGTGCGGTGTGGCATAGGTGAAGGCCTTGTCGACCATGGCGCGCACCTCGGCACTGGCCACGTCCGGGTTCTGCAGCAGGCAGCGGCAGATCAGCCCGCCCATCGAATGGGCGACAAGATAGACGCGGAACTCCTTGCGCATCGCCGCGTTGTTGCCGCAGATGCTGTCGCGCAGTTGTTCGATGCGCTTGCCCAGTGCGGCGGCGGCATCGGGGATGGACGGCGTCTTGCCGTCACCGAATGCCGGGTCCGCCGGATCGTAGTAGCGGTGGATGACGATGCAGCGCGGTGAGATACGGTCACGGCGCTCGGCACCGAACTCGTAGACGTCGCGGTAGTTGTAATCCTTCATCAAGCGCACCAGCGGCGACTCGAAGACGAATTTGACGATGCTGCCGTCCTGCGCCTGGCGCATCTTGGTGGAGCCTGCCTCGAAGCCCATGAACGGCGTGGAGGTGGTTTCGACGATCTCATCGCGGGTCATCGCGTAGCCGCGCACGTAGATGATCGGGAAGTAGGGGCGTTCAATACGTTCCATGGCCGGTCTCCGCGGGGGCTGCTGGCGATGGTGAACGGATTTTTGGGATTTGTCTTGAATGTGGTGCTTTAAGAGCTAACCCCTCCCCAGCGCTCCCCTTGGCTGCGCCAAAGGGAGGGGGCCAAGCTCTGCCCCCTCCCTTGCGCGAAGCGCAGGGGAGGGCTGGGGAGGGGTTAGCTTCTGCCGTTGCAGCACCTCGCCCCCAGCAACCTACCCCTCACCCCCAACCTCACTCCGATCCAGCTGCCGATAGCCAATCGCCTCGGTCAGATGAACCCGTTGGATCGCAGCTTCACCGGCAAGATCAGCAATCGTCCTTGCCACCCGCAGGATCCGGTGCATCGAGCGTGCCGACAGCTGCAGTCGCTCCATTGCCTGCTCGAGCAGATCAGCATCGGAAGTCGACAAACCGCAGTCGCGCAAGGTCTCCGCTTGCCCAAGGTGCGCATTGGCCTTGCCTGCTCGCTCCAGCTGTCGCGTGCGTGCCCGCATTACCCGCTCGCGCACCTCGGCACTGCTTTCGCCCGGTGAGGCGTCGCCACGCAATTCACTCGGTGCCAACCGCGGCACCTGCAGATGCAGATCAATGCGGTCCAGCAATGGCCCGGAAATGCGTGCGCGATAGCGACGTATGCTTTCTGCAGAGCAGCGGCAGCGGCCACTGCTGTCACCGGCCCAGCCGCAAGGGCAAGGGTTCATGGCAGCAACCAGTTGAAAGCGCGCAGGGAACTCCATGCTGCGCGCCGCGCGTGAGACGGTGACTGTGCCGGACTCCAGTGGCTCGCGCAGCACTTCCAACGCATGTCGGCTCCACTCCGGCAATTCGTCCAGGAACAACACGCCGTTGTGCGCGAGCGAAATCTCGCCAGGGCGCGGATGTGAGCCGCCGCCAACCAGGGCAACCGCGCTGGCCGTGTGATGCGGTGATCTGTAGGGGCGCTGTCGCCAGCGACTCGGATCAACGCCGCGACCGCTGATCGAAGCAATGGCGGCGGACTCCAGCGCCTCTTCCTCGCTTGCTTCGGGCAGGATGCCGGGCAGGCGCGATGCCAGCAGGGTCTTGCCGCAGCCTGGTGAGCCCAGCAGCAGGAGATGATGACCGCCGGCTGCAGCAATCTCCAAGGCGCGTCGCGCATGTTGCTGGCCGCGCACATCACTCAGGTCTGCAGGCGTTGCGGGGTCGGTGTGCGGTACCTGCGCGTCGGGTAGTTGCTTGCTGCCGGCCAGCGCTGCGCAGACTTCCAGCAGCGTGCGTGCGACTTTGACTTCGGCGTGTTGGGCCAGCGCCGCTTCACCCGCATTGCCGGGCGGCACGATCAGGCAGCGTTTGGCATCGGCGGAGGAAATGGCCGCGGGCAGGGCGCCATCTACCGCGCGCAGTTCACCGGTCAGCGCCAGCTCGCCGATGAACTCGTAATTGGCCAGCGCATTGCGGTCGATCTGGCCACTGGCAGCAAGAATGCCGAGCGCGATGGGCAGATCAAAACGCCCGCCTTCCTTGGGCAGATCAGCTGGCGCCAGATTGATGGTGATGCGGCGCGCCGGATAGTCGAACTGCGCGCAGAGGATGGCGGCACGCACCCGGTCGCGTGATTCCCGCACCGCGGCCTCGGGGAGGCCGACGATCTGGGTGAAGGGCAGGCCGCCGGACAGGTGTACTTCCACCTGTACCAGTGGTGCGTGCACACCCGCACGGGCGCGGCTGTACACCAGCGCCAGGCTCACGGCCCGGCGCTCAGGCGTTCTTGTCGGAGGCGCGGTTTTCCAGGGCGGCGACGGCGTGTTCCAGCGCGTCGAGCTTTTCACGGGTGCGCAGCAGCACGGCACGCTGCACTTCAAATTCTTCGCGGGTGACCAGGTCCAGCTTGCCCAGGCCGGCCTGCAGCGCGGTCTTGAAGGTGGCCTGCAGTTCTTCGCGCGATTCGCGCAGGCCCGGCGGCACCAGGCTGCTCAGGCGGCGGGCCAACTCGTCGATGTGGTTGAGGTCGATCATGGGGTTTCTCCGCAGGGGTGAGCCGAGCCTAGGCGGCGGCTGTTGCTTGCGGGCATCGGTATCCGTTAGTGCCAATGGTAAGGATAGTCCGGAACCTTGCTAGTGGCACGTCAGCCTGCACGGTATGCTTCAGGCATCACTCAAGGAGCCGACCAATGAAGATGATCATGGCCATCGTCAAGCCGTTCAAGCTGGACGACGTGCGCGAGGCGCTTGCCGAACGCGGCGTGGCCGGTATCACCGTCACCGAGGTCAAGGGCTTTGGTCGGCAGAAGGGCCACACCGAGTTGTATCGCGGTGCCGAGTACGTGGTCGACTTCCTGCCGAAGGTGAAGATCGAGGTTGCGGTGACCGATGCACAGGCCGACGAGGTGGTGGAAGCCATCGTCAAGGCCGCCGGCACCGGCAAGATCGGCGACGGCAAGGTATTCGTGTACGACCTGGGCAGCGTGGTGCGGATCCGTACCGGCGAGCTGGATGGGGATGCGCTCTGAGGTTTTGGGTTTTGGGGATTTGAAGCTTTAGAGCTTTAGAGCACCCCTCCCCAGCCCTCCCCTGCGCTCTGCGCAAGGGAGGGGGAAGAGCTTGGCCCCCCTCCCTTTGGCGCAGCCAAGGGGAGGGTTGGGGAGGGGTAGCTTCGGCCTTAGCCTTTGATCCGCCGATAAAGCCGCTTCCACGCGTTACGCACCGCCTGCACCCAGCCCGGTTCGGCCAGCGCTGCGGCCTGTTCGGCGGAGGGCTTCATTCCGGTCAGACGCTGGCGCATCTTCACCAGGTTCTTCATGTCGCTGCGGCGCAGCTGGCGGAAGATCGGCCAGTTGCGCAGCCAGCGCGGCGCCCGCAGCGCCGAGGTGAAGTCCAGCAATACCGGCACGCCGGCGCTGACCACCACATTGGTGCCGTGCAGGTCGTTATGGGTGATGCCGGCCGCATGCAGGCGCGCCAGCGCGTTCTGCAGCTGGTCGAAGACTTCCTGGGTGACGCCCTGCACGCCGGCGCTCAAGGTGTCACCGGGGATGAATTCCATGCCCAGCGCCAGACCGCCAAGGGTGCCCAGCAGCGCCGGGGCGTGCTTCCAGCCCTGCAGGCGCTTGAGCACCTTGGCTTCGCGGTGCACCAGCAGGCGCGCCACCGGCGACAGGGGAGTCCCCTGATAGCGGCGGTAGTCCTTGACCACGGCCGGGCGGCCGTCCAGTTCGGTGCGGTAGACGTCAGGCTCCAGCAGGCGTTCGCCGCGCTTGAGCAGATGGTGGGCGGGAACAACCGCGTGTTCGCCGTCGAAACTGGGCAATGTGTTCATCAAAACCTTCCTGACGCGGGCATGGCGCGGAAAGCGTCTTGCAAAGCCGGTCTAACGTGCCCGAGTGGGCGGGGATGTGCGGCAATTATAAAACTGCACGGTCCATGAATTGCTGAATGTAAAAAAAATGTTGGCGTCCTGGGCCGGAAAGGATTGTTGCGATGGTGTGACTGATGAAACCTGGCCTGTGTGCGTCATGGCCGGAAAACGAAAAACCCCGCGCCATTGCGGGCGCGGGGTTCGATTCACGGCGCTGGCAGCGGGCTTATTCGCCCAGGGCCTTGGCCACGAACGGCGGGCTGACCAGCACGCCGGTGTGCAGCGGGGCGGTGTAGTACAGGGTGTCGAACGGCTTGGCGGCCGAATCGGCCTCGCGGAAGCCGAAGCCGAAACCGGCCTGCTTGCTGGCCACGGTCACCGACCACCAGCCGGTCGGGTAGCACGGCTGCGGGAACGGCAGGGTCTTGAACGACTGGAAGCCGGCCTTGCCCATCTCCGAACGCATGTCCTTGATCAGCTCCAGCAGGGCCAGCGGCGACTCGCTCTGCTGAACCAGCAGGCCGTCGTCCTTCAGGGCGCGGAAGCAGCTTTCGAAGAAGGCCTTGTTGAACAGGCCTTCGGCCGGGCCGACCGGGTCGGTGGAGTCGACGATCACCACGTCCACGCTGCCCGGGGCGCAGTTGGCCATGTAGGCCACGCCGTCGTCGAACAGCAGCTCGGCGCGTGCATCACCGTTGGATTCGCACAGTTCCGGGAAGTACTTCTCGGCCATGCGGGTGACCTGCTCGTCGATATCGCACTGGGTGGCGCTCTCCACGCCCGGGTGCTTGAGCACCTCGCGCAGGGTGCCGCAGTCGCCGCCGCCGATGATGACCACGCGCTTCGGCGCCGGGTGGGTGAACAGCACCGGGTGGCTGATCATCTCGTGGTAGAAGAAATTGTCCTTGGTGGTCAGCATCATGGCGCCGTCGATGACCATCAACTTGCCCCAGTCGGTGCTGTCGTAGATCTCGATCTTCTGGAACGGCGACTGCACCTCGTCCAGCTTGCCGGTGATGCGGAAACCAATAGCCGAACCGGTCGGCTGGAAGTGTTCGATGAACCAGTTTTCGTTGGAGGTCATGATGATTCCTGGGTGCTGGGGCTGTCCTTCTCCCACCGGGAGAAGGTGCCCCGAAGGGGCGGATGAGGGTAAGGGCGAAGCCTGACATATTCAGGTTTCACGCTTACCCTCACCCCCGACCCCTCTCCCGGGGGGAGAGGGGAGGTAGTGAGGGCGCGGATTGTAACGGACCCTTGCCCCGCTAGCGTTAGAATGCGCGTCCTTATTTATCCACAGCTGAGAGTTGCTACGCCGATGAGCGATTGGTCCCTCGAACAGGCCCGCAAGACCTATTCGATTCCGCACTGGTCTGATGGTTATTTCGACGTCGATGCCGCCGGGCACGTCATGGTCCGTCCCGCAGGCGCCCAAGGCGCGGCGGTGTCGTTGCCGCAGGTTGTCGATTCGGCGCGTGCCGCCGGTGCCAAACTGCCGTTGCTGGTGCGCTTCCCGGACATCCTCGGCCAGCGCCTGGGCAAGCTGCAGGCTGCCTTCGCCCAGGCCCAGTCCGACTGGGACTACGCTGGCGGCTATACCGCGGTCTACCCGATCAAGGTGAACCAGCACCGTGGCGTGGCCGGCACCCTGGCCAGCCACCACGGCGAGGGCTTTGGCCTGGAAGCCGGCTCCAAGCCGGAGCTGATGGCAGTGCTGGCGCTGAGCCGGCCGGGCGGACTGATCGTCTGCAACGGCTACAAGGACCGCGAGTACATCCGCTTGGCCCTGATCGGCCGCAAGCTCGGCCTGCAGACCTATATCGTCATCGAGAAGCCGTCCGAGCTGAAGCTGGTGCTGGAGGAATCCAAGGCATTGGACGTGAAGCCAGGCCTGGGCGTGCGCATGCGCCTTGCCTCGCTGGGCGCGGGCAAGTGGCAGAACAGCGGTGGCGACAAGGCCAAGTTCGGCCTGTCCCCGCGCCAGCTGCTGGACCTGTGGAAGGCCCTGCGTGACACCGAGTACGCCGATTGCCTGAACCTGCTGCATTTCCACATGGGCAGCCAGATCAGCAATGTGCGCGACATCGCCAACGGCATGCGCGAGGCCACCCGTTACTTCGTCGAGCTGTCGCAGCTGGGCGCCAAGATCAGCCACGTCGATGTCGGCGGCGGTCTGGGCATCGACTACGAAGGCACCCGTTCGCGCAGCTACTGCTCGATCAATTACGGCCTCAACGCCTACGCCAGCAACATCGTGCAGCCGCTGGCCGAGGCCTGCGAAGCGCATGGTCTGACCCCGCCGCGCATCATCACCGAGTGCGGCCGCGCGATGACCGCGCATCACGCCGTGCTGATCGCCAATGTGTCGGAAGTGGAGCAGGCAGCCGAAGGCCGCGTGCCGGAAGCGCATGACGACGAGCCGGCGGCGATCCGTCACCTGCGCGAGATCCATGAGGAACTCGACCAGCGCCCGGCGGTGGAACTGTTCCAGGAAGCCCAGCATTTCCATGCCGAGGGCTTGAGCGCTTATGCGCTGGGCCAGATCGACCTGCCGCAGCGTGCGCGCATTGATGACCTGTTCTACGCCATCGCCAACGGCGTGCGTGCGCGCCTGAGCTATGACGAAAAGAGCCATCGCCCGGCGCTGGACGAATTGAACGACCGCCTGGTCGACAAGTACTTCGTCAACTTCAGCGTGTTCGAGTCGATCCCGGATGCATGGGCAATCGACCAGGTGTTCCCGATCGTGCCGATCGAGCGCTTGAACGAGCGCCCCGAGCGTCGCGGCGTGATCGCCGACATGACCTGCGATTCCGATGGCATGGTCAAGACCTATGTCGAGAACGAAAGCCTGGACAGCTCGTTGCCACTGCACGCGGTGCGTCATGGCGAGAGCTACCGCATCGGCTTCTTCCTGGTCGGTGCCTACCAGGAAATCCTCGGCGACATCCACAACCTGTTCGGCGATACCGACGCGGTGGAAGTGGTGGTGGAAGACGATGGCTACGTGATCACCCAGCAGCGTCGCGGTGACACCACCGACGTGATGCTGGACTACGTCGGCTACAGCCTGGCCGACCTGCGCACCGCCTACCGTGAGCGCGTGGCTGCCGCCGATCTATCGGCAGAACGTGCCGCAGAACTGGATGCCGCGCTGGAAGCGGGCCTGACCGGTTACACCTACCTGTCGGACGAACCGCTGGGCTGATCCAACAGCCCATGCAGGGAAACAGCGAACGCCGCGCAGGCCTGCCTGCGCGGCGTTTTCTTTGGCTGTGTGGTTTGGTGCGCGCTCAGGCCCGTGGCAGCTGCAGGCTTGCGCACAGGCCGCCGGCGGTATTGCGCAGGGTCAAGCTGCCGCCGTAGCTGTCGACGATGTCGCCGACTATCGCCAGCCCAAGCCCGCTGCTGCCATCGCGTTCGTCCAGACGTACGCCACGTTGCAGCACCTGTTGCAGCGCTTCCTCGGCCAATCCCGGGCCGTCATCGATGACGTCGATCAGTACCTGCTGATTGTCTGCACGTGCCTGGATGCGCACTTCATGCGCTGCCCAGCGGCCAGCGTTGTCGAGCAGATTGCCGAGCATTTCCTCGAGATCGGCTGCCGCGCCGGCAAAGCACAGCTGCGCATCGATATCGTCGGCGACGAAACGGATGTTGCGTTCGTCGTGCACACGCTGCATCAGTCGGCACAGCGATTGCGCGACTGGTCCTACCGCGCTGCGTTGATGCCGGTCTGCGGCCATGCCCGAGGCCAGATAACGATCAATGCTTGCCTGCATGCGCCGGCTTTGCTCGCGCAGGGTTTGCCGCCAGTGCTCGCCGCTGCCATCGGCTTCGGCATGCAGCACGCTCAGCGGTGTCTTCAACGCATGCGCCAGATCCTGCGCGCTACTGCGCGCGCGGCTGACCATGCGCTGGTGGTGGGCCAGCAGGGCGTTGAGTTCTTCGGCCAGCGGCGCTACTTCGCGCCCCAGCCCCTCGCTGCTGATCTGTGCGGCATCGCCATGACGTACCTGTTCCACACGTTTGCCAAGCGCGCGCAATGGACGCAGGCCGAACTGCACCTGGCTGACCAGCACCGCCAGCCACGCTGCGATCAATACCGCCATCGCCAGCGCCGAGCGCTGGCGGAAACGGGCGACATCGGCATCCAACTGGCTGCGATCGCTGGCGACGGTGACCTGCAGTGGTGCTTTGCTGCGCGGCAAGCGCACCTGTTGGGTCAGGCCGCGCAGGGGTTGCTGCATCGGACCGCTGAAGTCCGCGCCGATTGCCTGGGTGGGAATCTTTGGAATCGGCGGCTGCAGGCTTTCGTCCCACAACGAGCGTGATTGCAGCAGCACCTGGCCATCGGTCGTGGCGATCTGCCAGTACGCGCCGGAGAACACCCGCTGGAAGCGGGCGTCGTTGGGTTCCTGGCGCAGCGTGAGCTTGCCGCTGGCGTCGATCTCGGCCTGCGCCAATACGGTAAGCAGGTCCTGTTCAAGTTGCGTGTCCAGGTTGTCGCGCGCTGCCTGTTCGAACAAGCGCCCCAGCAGTACACCGGCCAGCACCGATACCAACACCAGGCCGAGACCGCCGGCAAGCAGCAGGCGCGCACGCAGTGAAAGTGCCTTCATGCTGGTGCGACCAAACGCCAGCCCTGGCCGCGCACGGTCTGGATCATGTCCACGCCAAGCTTGCGCCGCAGCCGTCCCAGCAGCACATCCAGTGCATTGGAATCCGGATCATGGCCGCCGTCGAAGACCTGCTCGCCCAGTCGCTCGCGACTGACGACGCTGCCCGGATGGTGGATGAAATAGCTGAGCAGGCGGAACTCCTGCGGGCTCAGTGCCAACGGCTGTCCTTCCAGCAGGAAGCGCCCGGCATTGATCTCCAGCTGCAGTGGCCCACAGCTGAGCTGCGCGCTGGCGTGGCCATTGCTGCGGCGGATCAGCGCCCGCAGCCGCAGGATCAGCTCATCGGCCTGGAAAGGTTTGGTCAGGTAGTCATCGGCGCCGGCATCGAAGCCGGCCAGCTTGTCGTGCCAGCGCCCACGCGCGGTCAGCACCAGCACCGGGAAGTCGCGGCCATTGCTGCGCCAGCGTTCGATCACGCTGAGCCCATCCAGCCCAGGCAGGCCAAGGTCGACGATGGCTGCCTGCAGTTCCTCGATCTGGCCGAGTTCCTCGGCTTCGCGGCCGTCGCTGACGTGGTTGACCACGTAGCCGGCCTGCTCCAGCAAGGGTTGCAGGCGGCTGGCCAGTTCAAGGTCATCTTCGGCCAACAGGATCCGCATCAATCGTCCAGTTCGGTCTTCAGCAAGGCGCCGCTGCGGGCATCATAGTCGAGCTCGATGACCACGCCGTCTGCACGCAGGATCTCCACTTCGTAGATGCCGTCGTCGAGTTCTACTTCCAGCAGCTTGCCGGGATGTCGCTTCAGCGCGTCGCGCACGATGTTTTCCAGCGGCACGTAGTGGCCCTGCTTCAAGGCCTGACGCGCGGTCTGCTGTGCGGCGTCCTGGCCATGGGCGATGGCCAGCGGCGTGCCTGCCGTCAGCAAGGACAGGCCAGCGAGGGCGACAAGGGTGCGGTAGGAAAACATGACGCAATTAATAGCGCGCCTGGCTAACAATCGACTAACAGTGCTGGCTAGGGCGCTGTTAGGCAGGCGGCGGAGACTGTCCGGGCCGGGCTGATCCGGCAGCACTCAAGGAACTCCCCCATGTTGAAGTCATTGTTCGCCACCGCCGCCATTGCCGCGGCATTGAGCACCAGCGCCCATGCACAGACCAAGTCGCTGGGCATGGCCGAGGTCGAGCAGAAGCTGCGTGCCGCCGGCTATACCCAGATCCACGAGATCGAGAAGGACGACGGCTTGTGGGAGGCCGATGTGGCGCGCGCTGATGGCCGCTTCGCCGAAGTGTGGGTAGACCCGGCGACCGGTGAGATCTTCGATGAACACGATGGTCGCGCCCTGTTGGGCAGCGAGCAGATCCTGGCCCGTGCCGGCGCCGCAGGCCTGCGCGAGATCCATTCGCTGGAACGCGATGGCGCCACCTGGAAGCTGGAAGCACGCAATGCCCGCAACCAGCGCGTGGAAGTGCGCATGAGCGGCGTCGATGGCCGCATCCTGCACAGCGAGCGTGATGGCTGGCTGGACTGAGCTGGGCCTCGGCCGAACCCGCAGTGTGCCACCCATGCGCTCTGAACAAGGCCGTGCTGCCTGCGATTGCAGGCAGCCGCGTTCTCCCTGTCAGTCATTGGCGAACAAGCGGCCATCTCCGTGCGCCCTGTCCAGATAGACGGCGAGGCCAACCAGCGCGAAACCGTATACAACAACGCCGCCAATGAATTTGTACATGCGTGCTCCCTTTGACTCTGCTGAAGGTTCCGGGCATCGGATGCGCCGGGCGGTGATCAAGCTTGGGCGAGCTTGGCGACAATCCATGTCGCCATGCGTGCTTTCGCCGGCCCACTGCGCTTGTTCGTGAGCCATCCGGACCATCGGCTCAGCGCAGGAATACGTGCCAACTGACTGCCGACAACCAACCCAAGGCAAGCGCAAATAGAGCAATGAAGGTGGTGCGCATCCGCACATGCGCCTTCATCAGCGCAGCGAACTTCAGCTCGCTAGCCGATTGCTGCGCAATGAGTGCGCGTTCGAACGTGCTGAGTAGGTGAGCCTGGGATGCGAGCTCGCCGGCGTGTTTGTCGATGACGGCGTCACGCGACGTATCCAGTTCCTGCTTCTCATGCAACTCGGCTCGCAGGCTGGAAAGTGCCTCGTTCTGCCATTGGTCGAGTGTGTCGTTCTCTTGGCTGCGTTGGGACAGTGCTGCAATCGTTGCATCGAGGGCGTTGCTGCGTACGGTTGCCAGTTGCGCTTCTGCGTCGAGGCGATTGACAAGGTCCTGGATGCCTTGCGCGTTGCTGTCGATCCGATCCTGGGTGTCCTGCGAGCTGTCCAGGATTCCAGAGATGATGCTGGTTGCCGTTTCCGCCAGGTCGCGACCCTCTTTGCCAAGCCGGGTGATGTTGCCGTTGGCATCCTTGAAGCCACCATCGATGCCGGCGCGCATTTCCTTCATCAACACCACAAGCCCGGCGTAGCTGAGCATGTTCAAGCGAATGGTTTCCTGGATCAGGTCCACCATGCGCTTGTTGATGTTGCCCTGGATCTTGGCGATCTCGCTCAGGTCCTTGGCGGTGCTGGAAGTCAAACGCTGCCAGATGCCGCGCTCCTCGATGGCACGGGAGAGATTCTTTGACTGCTTGATCTCCTCTTCAAGCGACTCGATTTCCTTGAAGAAACGCTGTGCCATGAACCGCGCCTTCAGTGATTCTTCCTGGGCGGCGAGTGCAGTGCTGCGGGCGGATGCATGGGTTTCGTCGGTGCTGATAGTCATTGAGCTGCTTGCATGAGTGCCGGGTTACGGGGCGCGCTTGGCCAGCAAGCGCAGTTTGTCCACGGCGCTCGCATAGCCATCGATTGCGACGTGGGCGTGTTGTGAGGATTCCTCGATCTCCATCCATGTGCTGGAGAGCTCCAGCTGCATCTGGGTGGTGGTGGCAACCACATGCGCATATGAATGGTCGAACATCATCAGCGTCTGCTTCATCTTGAGATGGGCAACAGCATGGCCGCGATGCACGTCGGCCAGCTGCTTGTTCTGGAATGCGATGTGTTCCTTCAGGCGGTCGAAGGCAAGCACGGTGAGCAGGCCCATTGTTCCGCTGAGGATGGCCACCAGCACCGAGGAGATATCCTGGGCGAACGGCGTCAGCAGCGGGATTGATTCGATTGCCTTGGCCACCGATTCCTGCAGCAGCAAGGTGGCTGCGGTGACCAGGCCGCCGGAGAGCAGTTTGAGGACTTCCATGGCGATATCGCTACCGCTCATGCCTTCCGGTGGCAGCGCGATCAACTTGATGGAACGGATCACGGCGAGGGTGGATTCGCGGATGATGGTCACGATGCGCTTGGCCGTGGTCACGAAGCTGTTGATCAGCAGCGTGATCAGGTTGGACAGCAGTCCGGCGAAGCCGGCCATGCCGCCTTCCTTCAGGAAATCAGCCCATTTCTCCTTGAGCGTACTGGCGGTTGCCAGCAGCCGGGCCTTCAGCAGTTCGGCCAGCTGTTTCAGGCTCTGGAAGCCATCGCGGACCAGTTGTTTGACGTCGTCGATCAGGCCGGAAGCCAGGTCTTTCAGGATCATGCCCAGGATCTGCCGCAGGGCGAGCTTGCCGGCTTCCGAGCCGCCCTCGATCAGGAACTCCTTTGACTGCTTCTTGAGCATGGCCAGGTTCTGCTTCCGTTCCACCGCCTTCTTCGATGTCTCGTAGATCTCCTGTGCCTTCTCCATGTCGATGCCGTAGCGCCGATCATTGGTTCCGGCCAACGGTGCCGTCTCCGCGGTGGCCCAGAGCATCAGGTCACTGTCCTGCTTGGACGAATTGAGGGACTTCTCGGTCCAGACCAGATTTTCCTTGAGCGTTGCGGTCTGCACGCGCTCTTCGGGCGTCTGTGCCAGCTGTCCCTTGGCCGAGCGCTCAATCTCGCCAACCGGGATTACATGGTCACGCGACGGCGTCTTCATATCGCGGCCGGTGTACGCATCCTTGGTATCAGGTGTTGCGGATTTCAGCGGCATCGCTTGCTCCAAGGCCTGGTCATAGGCATGGTGCTTGCCCGGCGCGATGCCTTGCTGCTTGTTGCCGGCGCTGCGATCGATCCGGTTCTCGCGGGATTCCTTCAGCGATTGCAGGCGTTCGGCATCACGCAGTGCGATCAGGTGCTCCTTGCCGTCCGCAAGTGCTTCCTCGAAGTTGTGTGCGGTGGTGATGCTGCCACCATCCTTGTCGGAGAACATGGACCTGCTCAGCCCAAACGGGCCAAGTACCGAGTCAATCACGACATCTTTCAGGTTGTCAGCGAAATCGCTGCGCGACACACCGGGGCTGGCGTTGATTTCGGCGATGAGAACGGCGACTTCCTCGTCGATCTCGATGACCAGTTGGCTGGGTGCTGATGTGTTCATGCTCGGGTTCGTCTGCTCACATGTTGATTCGGTGCTGGCAACTTCCGGTCCAGCATTCAAGGGGATGACAGCGGTGTGCTGGTGGTCGCCAGCCCATACATGCGGGCGGTCCTGCCAAGCTTGTCCTCGATGCGGCTGCGCAGGGACTCGGGTGCATGCACGAGGATGTTTTCAGCGAGGCCGAATACCCACCACAGCGTTTCCTGGTCATCGGCGACGTGCGCGGACAGCCGCTCCCAGTCGCTATCGGGCAGCCGCTGCAACACCTGGTCCTTGCTGAGTGGTGTTTCGCGCAATGTCTGCGCGAGCTGCGGGTGGACGTCGGCAACCAGTTCCACCACGCCGGTACCCTGCCTGGGAGTAAAAGCGGCCGTCGGCAGATAGGCGTCCAGATCGAAGTCCTCGTCCCGGGCTTGCGCATCCATGACCGATGCGGACTGGATCCGGTGCAATGCGAAATGGCGGATGTCGGTGTAGTCACCCACGTTGGCCAACAGGTAGGTGACTGGGCCGCGAGATACCAGGCCCTTGCAGTGAAGTTGCAGGGTCTTGGGCTCACCCTTCACCCTGCTCAGGTAGGCAACCTGCAGTTGGCGGCGTTCCAGCAGTGCGTTGGCGACCTGCTCCCATACCTGCGGTGCGACCCCGGCTGGCAACAAGGCCTTGCCATTGGGCAGTACCCGCACGCTGCGTGCCCAGTTGCTCAGGGTGTTGTGCTCAAGCGATTGCAGATGTTGCCGTGCCTGGGTGAATTGCGGCTGCAGCGACGCCAGGACAGCTGGCGGCAGGATCTGCTTCAGATGGTCTTCGGCCAGATGCATGGCCAGCGCTTCAGCAGGATCGGGTGCAGGCTGGTTGAAATGGGCATCACGGTCGAAGCACCAGCGCACCACTTTGCCGTCCTCGACGGGAATGATCGGGAAGTGGCGGCTGAGCTTGTCGTTGAGGTCACGTTGCAAGGTGCGCAAGGTGATGTTGAAACCACGGTCCTTCAATGCCGCCAGCAGTTCCTGGGTGGTCTTGCCGCGATGGCGTGGAATAAGCCCGAGCGTCACCAGGTTGCGTACGAGAGGGTCCTTGGGATCGTTATCGGGCATCAGCTCTGACCAGTTGGGATGGCTGCATGGGCAGTCGGTTACTGCAGCTACCAGGCAAGCCTGCGGACATATGGCGACAGATCATGTCGCCGGTCGCTTCGGTGCTTCCCGGACCACGGCGTGGTGGCGATGCCATCACTTGAACAGCGACGGTCTGGCAGTGCTTGTGCTGGTGCGAAGCGCAGGGCTCGAGGCCGGTTCAACAAGCGCGGAGCGGGTACGTGCAAAAGTGACTTCCATGAAACGCAATCCTTTGTTCCTTGCTGCGGCAGCGTGATGTTTCCTTCATGGCCGCGCGGGACGGTTGATCCAGCTTGGCACTGCACCTTGATAGCGGCATGGCGGCGCTGAAGTTTAGCTCGGTGATGCAGCAGAGCCGCTGGCATGGTGCATATGAAAAACCCCGGGATCTTTGCGATCCCGGGGCTTCGTTGGGGTGCTGGATCGCCAAGGATGGTCAGCTCTGGCGGGCCACCTGGAAGCCGGCGAACGACTGGCTTACCGGCATCAACTCGATGCGGTTGACGTTGAGGTGCGCGGGCAGCGTCGCCACCCAGAAGATCTGCTCGGCGATGTCTTCGGCGGTCATCGGATTCGCGCCGCCGTACAGCTGGTCGGATGCGGCCTGATTGCCGTGCGTACGCACCAAGGTGAATTCGGTTTCGGCCATGCCCGGCTCGATTGCGGTCACGCGCACGCCAGTGCCGTGCAGGTCCGAGCGCAGGCCCAGCGAGAACTGGCTGACGAAGGCTTTTGTGCCGCCGTAGGCATTGCCGCCCGGATACGGGTAGAGCGCGGCGGTGGAGCTGATGTTGATGATCGCGCCACGACGCTCTACGAGCTTGGGCAGCAGGTGATGGGTCAGCGTCACCAGCGCGGTGATGTTGGTGTCGATCATCGTGCGCCAGTCTTCCAGGCTGGCGTGCTGGGCCGCAGCGGTGCCTTGGGCGAGGCCTGCGTTGTTGACCAGCAGGTCGATGTCGCGGAAGGCGGGCGGCAGGGCGGCCAGTGCGGCTTCCATTGCGGCGGCATCGCGGATGTCGAAGGCGGCGGCGTGGATCTTGTCGGCGCCGAATTCTTCAACCAGCGGCTGCAAGCGCTCGGCACGACGACCGGTGGCGATCACCTTCCAGCCGGCCGCAGCAAAGCGGCGGACAGCGGCGGCGCCGAAGCCGGACGTGGCACCGGTGATCAAAGCGGTCTTGGACATTGCGGAATCCTAGGGGCGGGGGATGTTGATTTTCGCACTTTGGGACGTTTGGGGTGTGGGGTCGAGGGCACAAGCAAGTACCAAAGCAAAAAGCCAAAGCCAAAGCCAAAGCGCCCCTCATCCCAACCCTTCTCCCGCAGGCGGGAGAAGGGCTAAAGCTAAAGCTAAAGCCACAGCCAAAGCCACAGCCAAGCACTTCTCCCCAACCCTCCCCGGCGCCTGCGGCGCAAGGGAGGGTTGGGGAGGGGTGCTCTTCGCAGGAAAATCAGCGTCGCAAGAGAAACCAGCTCTCGAGCAAATGCGCACTCAAAGCCCCAGGTGCCTGCACGCACCGGCGCTACAACGGCACCAACAAAAAGCCCCAACATCAAAGCGACGTCAGGGCCTGAATGATCGAGAAGCTTTTCGAGCGACCTGTCAGTCGCAACAGCCCCCTTTAGTAAAGGGGGCGCGCCGACAGGCGCGGGGTTTTGGATAAGAAGGGCACGGGGCCCAAGATTCGCGAAGCAAATCTTGGGGGTGAAGCCGCCATCGGCGGTTTCACCTCTCCCCTTTAGTAAAGGGGGCGCGCCGACAGGCGCGGGGTTGTGGAGAAGACGGGCATGGGGCCCAAAGTTTGCTTCACAAACTTTGGGGTGAAGCCGCCGTAGGCGACTTCACTGCGCCTTGATCGCCATCGCCTGCAAGCCGGTGCCGTTGAGCTTGGCCTTGGCCTCTGCCAGTTCGCTGGCGGTGCCATACGGGCCCATGCGCACGCGGTAAACGGTGTTGCCGTTGATCTGCGCCGATTCCACCCGCGCAGCCAAGCCCATCATGGCCAGCTTGGCCTTGGTCGATTCGGCATCACCCGACGCACCAAACGCACCTGCCTGCAGGATGTAGCGAACATTGTCGGTCGCTGCCGCCGGTGCGGCAGCGGCAACAGTCGCCGCTGGCGCAGCCGCAGCAGGTGCCGGCCTTGGTGCGGTGGCCGCAGGTGCTGGGGTAGCGCTGGCAACCTGGGCCGGACGCGCCGCCGTTTCACTGATCGGTGCCGGCTGGCGAACCGTCTCGCTCACCGGTGCCGGCAACGGACGCCCTTCCAGTGCCGCCTGTGCACGCTGGGCCTCGGTCGGTGGCGTGGCAGGCGTAGTCGGCGTTGCTGCCGCGCTCGCGCGCGCTGCAGCAGCACGGCGCTGCTCCTCGGCCTTGGCGCTGGCTGCCAACTCGGCGTCGGACATCTGTACTTCCGTGCCCGGCAGCAAGGTGTAGAAGTCGTACTGGGTGGCTGGCTTCTCCTCCGGCTTGGCGCCGGCAGGGGTGGCTGGCTTGTTCGATTCCACACCGGCGTCGACGTCGGCATCGGCAACCGGCGCCGGCTGTGCGTCCGGGTTGGGTTGTGGGCCTACGCGCAGGAAACCATCGCCGTCCTTCTTGAACAGGTTGGGCGCCGCCAGGAACACCACCGCCGCAATCGCCACGCCGGCAACCAGCCACACCCAGCCGGGCGTGCCATTGTCGTTGTTGCGCCGGGCTTGGCTTTTGCCGCGTCGTGCTGCCATGTCTACTGCGTCTCCAGGTGTTTACATCTTTTCCGGGGCACTGACGCCCAGGATGCTCAGGCCGTTGGCCAGGGTCTGCCGTGCGGCGCTGGCCAAGGCGAGCTTGGCGTTGCGCTCGGCGGCATCATCCACCAGTACCGGCGTGCCGTGATACCACGTGTGGAAAGCGTGTGCCAATTCACGCAGATACTGCGCGATCTGGTGCGGTTCCAGCGCGATGCCGGCCGCTTCCACCACTTCCGGGTAACGCGAGATTTCGTTCATCAGTTCCAGCGAGGCGTCATCGCCAAGACGCGACAGCGCCGCCAGGCCTTCGACCTGCTTGTAGTCCAGGCCCTTCTCCTGCGCCTGGCGCAGCAGCGAGCAGACGCGGGCATGCGCGTACTGCACGTAGAACACCGGGTTGTCGCTGCTCTGCTGGCGGGCCAGGTCGATGTCGAAGGTCAGCTGCGAATCGGGCTTGCGCGCGATCAGGAACCAACGCACCGCATCGCTGCCCACTTCTTCGATCAGGTCGCGCAGGGTCAGGTAGCTGCCGGCACGCTTGGACAGCTTCACTTCCTCGCCACCGCGCATCACCGTCACCATCTGGTGCAGCACGTATTCCGGCCAGCCCTTGGGAATGCCCAGGTCCAGCGCCTGCAGGCCGGCGCGCACGCGCGCCAGCGAACCGTGGTGGTCGGCACCCAGCTCGGTGATGGCGCGTTCGTAACCGCGTTGCCACTTGCTCAGGTGGTAGGCCACGTCCGGCAGGAAATAGGTAAAGGTGCCGTCGGACTTGCGCATCACGCGGTCCTTGTCGTCACCGAAATCGGTGGAGCGCAGCCACAGCGCGCCGCCTTCCTCGTAGGTATGGCCGGAGCTGATCAGCTGCTGCACGGTCTCGGCAACCTTGCCGTCCTTGTACAGCGAGCTTTCCAGGAAGTAGATGTCGAAATCCACGCCGAATGCGGCCAGGTCCAGGTTCTGCTCGTTGCGCAGGTAGGCAACGGCGAAGCGGCGGACTTCTTCCAGGTTCTCGGCATCCTTGGCGGCGACGATTTGGCTGCCTTCCAGGTCCACGGTCTCACCGAGCAGGTAGGCCTTGGCCACGTCGCCGATGTATTCGCCGTTGTAGGCGTCGGTCGGCCACTGCTCGTCGCCCGGCTTGAAGCCGCGCGCACGTGCCTGCACCGACTTGGCGAGGTTTTCGATCTGCACGCCGGCGTCGTTGTAATAGAACTCGCGCTTGGCGTTCCAGCCGTTGGCTTCCAGCACGCGGGCGATGCAGTCGCCGATCGCACCGGCGCGGCCGTGGCCGACATGCAGCGGGCCGGTCGGGTTGGCCGACACGTACTCGACGCCGACGCTGCGGCCGTTGCCACTCAGGTTGCGGCCGTAGTCTTCGGCTTCCTTGAGCACGCTGACCACTTCGCGCTGGTAAGCCACCGGCGAGAGTTTGAAGTTGATGAAGCCAGGGCCGGCGATCTCGACATTGACGATGTCGTCGCTGACCGGCAACGCGGCAACCAGTGCCTGCGCGACGGCGCGCGGATTGCTGCGCGCGGCCTTGGCCAGCAGCATGGCGGCGTTGGTGGCGAAATCACCGTGTTCGCGGGTCTTGGGTCGCTCGACCACGAAATCCGGCGGCAGGGTGTCGGCAGGCAAAGTGCCGTTGGCGCGCAAGGCTTCGATGCCTTGGCCGATGAGGGCGCGGAGTTGGGCTTTCACGTGACTATTCTGCTTGAAGCGCGGAACTGACCATTTTACCTGACCTGCGGCAAGGCCGCCCGCGAGGCGCCGGCAGGGGTCAGGAATGTCAAAAAAACAGAAAACCCGCCATGGGCAGCAGGCGCAGGGTGTTCCAACCCCGCCCCGACGGATCCGGGGTGGGCGCTGCGGGCAGATCGATTCAGGCCGCCCCGCTCAGACCCAGCCACGTGCGGCCAGCGACACCGGTGCGCCGTCGCCGATCACGAAATGGTCGAGCAGACGGATATCCACCAGCGCCAGGGCCTGCTGCAGGCGCTGGGTGATGGCGCGGTCGGCCGCCGAGGGCTCCGGGTTCCCGGACGGGTGGTTGTGGCCGAGGATCACCGCTGCGGCGTTGTGTGCCAAGGCCTGGCGGACGACTTCACGCGGGTGGACCTCGGCGCTGTCCACCGTGCCTGTGGATAACTCCTCGAAGGCCACGGCCCGGTGGCGGTTGTCCAGGAACAGCACGGCAAACACCTCCTGCGGCCGGTGGCGCAGGCGCTGGGCGAAGTAACGGCCGGCGGCGGCCGGATCGGTCAGGGCCTCGCCACGCTCCAGCGCGGCAGCCAGATGGCGCCGGCCCAGTTCCAGCGCGGCGCTGAACTGGCAGGCACGGGCGGGGCCCAGCCCGGGCAGCTTGGCCAGTTGTGGTGCGCTCCGGTCCAGCAGTGCCCGCAGCGGACCATGCGCCTGCAGCAGCTCGCGCGCTGTCTGCACGGCATCACGCCCGCGCAGACCCGAGCCAAGGAAGATCGCCAACAGTTCAGCATCGGAAAGCGCGGCCACGCCGCGTGCAAGAAGCTTCTCGCGCGGGCGTTCAGCGCTGGGCCAATCACGGATATGCATGAGTGGCAGATTCACCGCCATTTGCCAAAAACTGGATCAGGCGCAACAAAGCCTTCGGTTAAGCTAACCCTTCTTCTGTACCTAGGAATATCCATCCGTGACCAGCGTTTCCCCCACTTCCCGACCTTTGGAAGGACAGAAGCTGCTGCTATGCGTAGGCGGCGGCATCGCCGCGTACAAGTCGCTGGAGCTGGTACGCCGGCTGCGTGACGCCGGCGCTACCGTGCAGGTGGCGATGACGGCGGGTGCACAGCAGTTCGTCACCCCCTTGAGCTTCCAGGCGCTGTCCGGCCATCCGACCCGCACCACCCTGTGGGACAGTGCCGCCGAACAGGCCATGGGCCATATCGAACTGGCGCGCTGGGCCGACCGCATCGTCATCGCCCCGGCCACCGCTGACCTGCTGGCGCGGCTGGCGCACGGCAACGCCGACGATCTGGTGACCACGCTGTGCCTGGCAAGTACCGCGCCGCTGACCGTGTGCCCGGCAATGAACCACCGCATGTGGCTGCACCCGGCTACCCAGGCCAACATGGCGCTGCTGCGCGAGCGCGGCGTACAGGTGATCGGGCCGGAAGATGGCCCGCTGGCCGAGGGCGAATCCGGCCCGGGCCGGGTCAGCGAGGCGCCGACCATCATTGCTGCGCTGGCGGGCGGCTTGGCCCCACAGGCACCGGCCAAACCGGGGCGGCTCAACGGCATGCGCGTGTTGATCAGCGCCGGCCCCACCTATGAAGACCTGGACCCGGTGCGCTACGTCGGCAACCGCTCCAGCGGCAAGATGGGCTACGCCCTGGCCGCCGCCGCCGCCCGTCAGGGCGCGCAGGTGGTACTGGTCAGCGGCCCAGTGCAGTTGCCCACCCCGGCCGGTGTGCAGCGCATTGATGTGCGCTCCGCCGCGCAGATGCGTGACGCCGTGCTGGGGGCCTTGCCGGCCGATATCTACATCGGCGCCGCCGCCGTGGCCGATTACACGCCACGCCAGGTCTCGCCACAGAAGCTGAAAAAGACCGCCGGCACCCAGACGCTGACGCTGGAACTGGTGCGTACCGCCGACATCCTGGCCGAAGTGGCCGTGCAGGAGCAGGCATTGAAGCTGGTGGTCGGTTTTGCCGCGGAAACTCACGACGTCGAGAAGTACGCACGTGGCAAGCTGGCCGACAAGCACCTGGACCTCATCATCGCCAACCAGGTCGGCATTGCCGGCAATGGCTTTGAAAGCGACCAGAACGCCGCCGTTGCCTACTGGAATGGTGGCCTGCGCGAGTTCCCGGGCACCGCCAAGACCCAGCTTGCCGAACAGTTGTTGGATTTGATTGCCGAGAGGTTGGACGCATGAGTAATGGACTGCAGCCCTTGCAGGTGAAGTTGTTGGACCCGCGCTTCGGCGACAGCTGGCCGCTGCCGGCTTACGCCACCGAGGCCAGCGCTGGCATGGACCTGCGCGCAGCCACCGAAGCGGCGCTGACGCTGGAACCCGGCGACGCGGCACTGCTGCCCAGCGGCATCGCGATCCATATCGCCGACCCGGGCCTGTGTGCGGTGGTGCTGCCGCGTTCGGGGCTGGGCCATCGGCACGGCATCGTGCTGGGCAATGGCACCGGCCTGATCGATGCCGACTACCAGGGCCCTCTGCTGATCAGCGTGTGGAACCGAGGCCGCGACGCATTCACGATTGAACCGGGCGACCGTATCGCGCAGTTGGTGGTGATGCCGATTGCACGCGTAACGTTGCAGGTAGTAGATACTTTCATCGACAGTGCACGTGGAACGGGTGGATTCGGCCACACCGGGGTGCGCTGACAGGGGGAGACGCACGATGAGCCAAGGGAATGAGAGCGGGCGGCAACGTCCCGCACTGGGTCGTTCAACGCCACTGCTGGCGGTACTGCTGCTGCTGTTGGCCGGCTGGTTCGGCTGGAGCGCGGTGGAGCAGTGGTTGCAGTCGGGCACCAGTGTCGGGCTCGAGCAATCCCGCGATCAGGCCGTGGCCGATGTGCAGAAAGCGCTGTCCGCACAGACCACGCAGTTCACCCGGCAACTGACGCTGGAACCGGTGAAGGCCGCCTTGGCCAGTGGTGATGCCGCGGCGGCAGCCCTGGCGGTACGTGACAAGTGGAACGGCGTGGAAGACGCGCAGGTGCTCGATGCCACCCTGGCCGAGGCCTATGCCGATCCGGCGACGTTCGGATATTCGCGATTGGCGCTGCTGGAGCAGGCCATGGCCGCCGGCCAGCCGACCGCGCAGGTGGTCCGCGATGGCGGCAGCCCGCGCCTGGGCCTGGCGGCACCGGTGCTGCTGCAGGGCAAGCCGGCGGTGATCTACATCCGCCAGCCGCTGACCCGGCTGACCTCGGTGTTTGACGGCATTGATTCGCCGGACAGCGCTTTCCTTGGTTTGCGCCAGGGCGGTTTCACCATCGTCCAGAAAGGTGCATCCGAGCTGGGCAACAGTGCTGACGCGCTGGCACGGCCGGTCGGTGACAGCGGTTTGCGCGTGGTCGCCGAGCTGCCAGATGCCAGCACCGGCGCGTTGGGGCTGGGCGTGGTTTCCAGCGCCATCGTGGCGTTGCTGTTGCTGGGCACTGCCTTGTTGTTGCTGCTTGGTCGCAAGCGCTTGATGAACCTGCCGGCGCTGCGCAGGAATACCGCCGAAGTTGATGATGGTGGCCTGACGTTGCAGGAAGCCTTGGAACAGGACCCGCAGCCACTGCCGGTACCAGCCAACGCAGGCAGCGATGATACGCCGCAGGCGCGCGTCGAACCTGGCGCCGATGCGGTGCTGCCGGTCATCTTCCGTGCCTACGACATCCGCGGTGTGCTCGGTGACGAGTTGAATGCCAACGTCGCTACCCTGATCGGCCAGGCCATCGGCAGTGAAATGCAGGCGCAGGGCCTGCGCGATGTGGTGGTGGGCCGCGATGGCCGCCTGTCCGGCCCGGAGTTGAGCGACGCCTTGATCACCGGCCTGCGCCGTGCCGGTTGCGATGTGATCGACATCGGCATGGCGCCGACGCCGGTGGTCTACTTCGCCAGTTATCACCTGCGCGCCGGCAGCTGCGTGGCAGTGACCGGCAGCCACAATCCACCGGACTACAACGGCTTCAAGATCGTCATCGGTGGCGAGACGCTCTCCGGCGACGCCATCACCGACCTGTACAAGCGCATCCAGGAAGGCCGCCTGCAGCGTGCCGACAACGAAGGCAGCCTGCAGCAGCGCGAGGTCATCAACGACTACGTGCAACGTATTGCCGACGACGTGCAACTGGACCGTCCGTTGAAGATCGTTGCCGATGCCGGCAACGGTGTGGCCGGCGCGGTGGCACCGCAGCTGCTGGAGGCGATCGGCGCTGAAGTCATCCCGCTGTACTGCGATGTGGACGGTGAGTTCCCCAACCACCATCCAGACCCGAGTGACCCGCACAACCTCGAAGACCTGGTGCAGATGGTCAAGCGTTTCGACGCTGACCTTGGTGTCGCCTTCGACGGCGATGGTGACCGCCTTGGTGTTGTGACCAAGGAAGGCAAGATCATCTATGCCGATCGGCTGCTGATGCTGTTCGCCGCCGATGTATTGACCCGCAACCCGGGCGCGATGGTCATCTATGACGTGAAGTGCACGGGCAAATTGTCGGACTACATCCTGCGCAATGGCGGCAGCCCGATGATGTGGAAGACCGGGCATTCGCTGGTCAAGGCCAAGATGCGCGAAACCGACGCCGAGCTGGCCGGCGAGATGAGCGGCCACTTCTTCTTCAAGGAGCGCTGGTACGGCTTTGATGATGGCCTGTATGCGGCGGCGCGCTTGCTGGAAATCCTCGCGCAGCGTGATGAAGAGCCGTCCGAGGTATTGGACGAGTTGCCGGATGCAGTCTCCACGCCGGAGTTGAAGGTGGCGGTGGAAGAGGGCACCCAGCATGCGCAGGTGGCCTTGATCGTGGCTTCGGCGCAGGTGGAGGACTCGGTGTTCTCCGGTGCGCGGATTTCGACGATTGACGGCCTGCGTGCCGATTTCAGCGATGGCTGGGGCTTGGTGCGTGCCTCCAACACCACGCCGGTGCTGGTGCTGCGTTTCGAGGCCAATGATGAAGTGGCGCTGGAGCGGATCAAGGGCGTGTTCCGCGAGCAGTTGCTGCAGGTGTTGCCGGCGGGGACTGAACTCGGGTTCTGATCGGCGGTGCTGTTGTGCAAGAGCCGTCCACGCATCGCGTGGGCGGTTTTTTGTTTTCTGGTATTTGGGTTCTCGCCAACTGCTTGCGGAGCAGATTCTGCTGGAGGGCTGTGGATTTCCGCGAAGAGCACCCCTCCCCAACCCTCCCCTTGGCTACGCCAAAGGGAGGGGGTGTAGTGCGCGCAGCCTGTCAGACCGAAGCGCAGCCGCCTGTCTCCCTCCCTTTGGCATAGCCAAGGGGAGGGCCGGGGAGGGGTTGCTGTTGCCTCTACTTCTGCCAGCGCTGGTTTGTAGGAGCGGCGTCAGCCGCGAAGCCACTGCACCTTCAGCTTCAGGATGGCTGCAATCGCCGATTGCTTGGCGGCTGTTGTTTCGCCCGCTTCGCGGCTGATGCCGCTTCTACAAGCTGCCCGGATCAGGTCCCACCAAACCGCAAACCAACCCCGGGCTCGGTGAACAGATACCGCGACTCCAGCGCCGAATCGCCGAGCTTGTGTCGCAACCGCCCAACCAGGATGCGCAGGTAATGCGTGTCATGCCGATGCGTCGGCCCCCAGATTTCCTGCAGGATCTGCGGCTGGGTCACCACCCGCCCGGCATTGCGCAACAACAACGCCAGCAGCGCATATTCCTTGCGGGTCAATGCAATCGCCTCGCCATCCATGCGCACATCGCGGCGCGACAGGTCGATATGCAGGCGGCCGTCATCGAACACCGGCACCTGGCCTTCGCTGTCGGTGCTGCGGCTGCGTAGCAGGGCACGCACCCGTGCCATCAATTCCTGGGTGCCGAACGGCTTGGTCACGTAATCATTGGCGCCGTTGTCCAAGGCGCGCACCTTCTCGGCTTCGCCGGCACGCACGCTCAGCATGATCACCGGCACCTGGCTCCATTGCCGCAGCTCGGCCAGCACATCGTGGCCTTCCATGTCGGGCAGGCCGATATCCAGCACCACCAGATCGGCGCCATCCTCGGCCAGACGTTGCAGTCCCTCGGCGCCGTTGGCGGCCTGGCTGACCGCATAGCCCTGCGCGCGCAATGAAATATCCAGGAAGCGCCGGATCTGTACTTCGTCATCGACCACCAGCACGCGCGGCGGTGGAATGGCCGGCGTTTCAGCCGTCATCGCGCGGGCTCTCGGGGCGTGGCTGGAGCAGGGGCAGGGTCATGCGTATCAGCGTACCGCGTCCGTCGCGTCCCGGCAGTGCTTCGACACTGCCACCGTGTGCGCCGATCATGCCCTGGCAGATGGTCAGGCCCAGACCGGTGCCCTGACGGCCACGGTCGCCACGTTCCACGCTGTAGAACATGTCGAAGATGCGCGAGCGCTCGGCATCGGGAATGCCCGGGCCGGCGTCGATCACCTCGATGCGCAGTTCGTTGGCCTGCTGGCGCGCGCGCACTTCCACCGGTACGCCCGGTGGCGAGAACTTTGCTGCGTTCTCCATCACGTTGAACACCGCCTGCTCGACCAGCGCCGGGTGCACCCAGATCGGTGCCATATCCGCCGGGATATCCAGCTGCAGGCGCACGTCCGGCTGGTAGCGCTGCAGGCGGCGTGCGGCCGAGCCGATCAGCTCGTCCACGCCGATCCAGTCACGGTTGAGCTTGAGCCCGTCGTGGCCGAGCCGGGTCATGTCGAGCAGGTTCTGGATGTAGCGGTCCAGCCGCTCGCCCTCGACCACGATGGTGTCGAGCAGGGCGCGGCGGTCGCTGGCATCCATCGCATCGGCGTAGTTGGACAGGCTGTCGGCCGAGCCGATCATCGCCGCCAGCGGTGAGCGCAGGTCGTGCGAGACCGAGGACAGCAGGGCCGAGCGCAGGCGCTCGGTTTCATTGTGCAGATGGGCGGTTTCCAGATCGGCCACCAGCCGCGTGCGCAGTGCCGCCTGGGCGATGTCGTCAGCCATCGCCTCCACCAGCTGACGTTGTTCCGGGGCCAAGCGCGGATGCTGATGGTCAAAGCGCAGGCCGGCCACACCGATTGCGCGAGCATCGCCATCGAGCAATGGTAGGAACCACCAGCCTGCGC
Source organism: Stenotrophomonas sp. 610A2 (assembly GCF_030549615.1). Lineage (NCBI taxonomy): Bacteria > Pseudomonadati > Pseudomonadota > Gammaproteobacteria > Lysobacterales > Lysobacteraceae > Stenotrophomonas > Stenotrophomonas pigmentata. Next base: position 4,304,945 of record NZ_CP130832.1, on the reverse strand, counting down.
CGGCCAAGGTATCGGTGAAGCGACCGGCCGGCTGCCCATGCCGCAGCGACCAGTCGGCGGCAGCCAGATCGGTGTCGCCCGGTGCGGCCGTGCCACTGGTGCTGGTGTCATCACCCAACCGCACCCATGCCGGTGCATCCAGTGCCTGTTCCAGTGCCAGGCGGCCGGCATGCGCGACCTGGGCGTTGTCGGTGGCACCGACAAGCTGCCGGCCCAAGGTCTGCCGCACATTGGCATGGCGATTGGCCGCGCGCAGCGCCACCACCTGCATGCGCAGGCGCGATGCCAATCGTCCGGCCACCAGCGCAGCCGCGAGGAACAGGAAGACGGTGATCACGCCTTGTCGCGCGCTGATCGCGAAGGTGAAGCGCGGTGCGATGAAGAAGAAGTTGTAGGCGAGGAAGCACAGCGTCGCTGCCAGCACCGCCGCGCTCATGCGGGTGCGTGCAGCCACCAGCACCACCGCGACGATGAACACCATTGCCAGATCGCTCAGGCCTATCCAGTGCTCGCCCAGCCATGCGGCCAGGCAGGCGCCGACGGTGGCCAATACCGCCGTCATCGCATCCTTGCCCCAGCTGTCCGGGGCGAGCGACAGGCCGAAGCGACGCGCGTTGGCGCGTGCCTGCGGCGTGCTGATGATGGTGATCTCGTAGTGCGCGCCACGCTGGATCAGCTGCTGGGTCAGGGTCTGGTTGAACAGCCGCGCCAGCGGCCGCTCGCGGGTGCGGCCCAGCACCAGCGACGACACCGCGTTGTGCGCGGCGTAGTCGAGCAGCGCATCGGCAATGCCCGGCCCGTGCAGCAGCTCGGCATCGCCACCCAAGCGCCGCGCGAGTGCGAACGCATCATCGATCTCGCGACGGGTGGCCTCGTCGTGGCGGCGGTGCTGCACGGTCACCACTGTCCACGGTGCATCGCGGCGCTCGGCGATGCGTCGCGCCACCCGCACCAGATACTCGCTCTGGCCGCCACCGTCGATGGCAACCACAACGCGCCGCCGCAACGGCAGATTGCCTTCGCCGCGCGCGGCGCGGGTTTCGCGCAGGCTGCTGTCGACGCGGTCGGCGGCTTCCTGCATCGCCAGTTCGCGCAGGGCGGTGAGGTTGGCCGGCGAGAAAAATGCCTGCAATGCCTGCGCCGCCTGCTCGGGCACATAGACCTTGCCCTGCTGCAGGCGCTCAATCAGCTCGCGCGGTGGCAGGTCGACCAGCACGATGTCGTGCAGGCGGTCGAACACCACATCGGGCACGGTCTCGCTGACGCGCACGCCGGTGATACGCATCACCACATCGTTGAGGCTTTCCAGATGCTGGATGTTGATCGTGGTCCACACATCGATACCGGCATCGAGCAGCTCCATCACGTCCTGCCAGCGACGTTCGTGACGACTACCGGGAGCATTGCGATGGGCCAGCTCATCGACCAGCACCAGTGCCGGTTTGCGGGCCAGCACCGCATCCAGATCCATCTCCTGCAGCTGATGGCCGTGGTACTCCAGTACGCATATTGCAATGCGCGGCATGCCGTCGAGCAGGGCAGCGGTGTCGCTGCGGCCGTGGGTTTCAACCACGGCCGCCACCACATCCACCCCACGCCGCAGCTGTTCCTGGGCGCGGGTGAGCATGCTGAAGGTCTTGCCCACGCCCGGTGCGGCGCCGAGGAAGACGGTCAGCTTGCCGCCGGCATCGCGTTGCAGGGCCTCGGCCAAGGCATCAGCCTGGCGGCTACGGGAGTCGTTCATGGCTGCGATTGTGCGCTGTTGCCGGTGCGGCCGACATCACCGCGCATGCGCGGCCTGATCCAGCGCCCGGTTGAGGGCAATCACGTTGATCCGTGGTTGCCCGAACACGCCCCATTGGCGGTCCTGCAGCTGTGCATCAACCAAGGCCTGCACCTGGGCCGGTGGCAAGCCACGCGCAGCGGCCACGCGCGCCACCTGCACCTGTACGGCAGCAGGCGACAGCTCCGGGTCCAGGCCGCTGGCCGACTGCGTGACCAGATCGCCAGGCACGGTGGCCGGATCGATCTTCTCGCGCGCTGCGGTGGCAGCAGTGGCTTCGCTGACGCGCTTGACCAGGTCCGGATTGCTGCGCGCCATATTGCTGCCGGCCGCGGCCATCGGGTCGTAGTTGGCCGCCGAAGGACGGGTCTGGAAATAACCGTCGCCGGCAAACGGCTGCGCCAGATACAGCGAGCCACGCACCTGTCCGTCGGCATCGCGGATCAGGCTGCCATCGGCTTGTGCCGGAAACAGCGAGCCGGAGATGCCGGTGGCCAGCACCGCATAGACCAGGCCGGTGCCGAGCAGGCCGAACAAGGACAGACCAATGGCCGGTCGCCACAACGGGTTGCCAGAACGAGGGGAGGAGTTCATTGAGGTGTTCATGCGCCAAATACCAAAGCAAGCAGGAGGTCGATGGCCTTGATGGCCGCAAATGGCAGCAGCACGCCGCCCAGGCCGTACACCAGCATGTTTCGCCGCAGCAGCGCGGTGGCGGTGGCCGGACGGAAGCGCACACCGCGCAGGGCCAGCGGGATCAGGGCCGGGATTACCAGTGCATTGAAGATCAGCGCTGCCAGCACCGCATTGCGCGGACTCGACAGCTGCATCACGTTCAAGGCTGCCATCGACGGGATGCTGGCAGCAAAAAGCGCCGGCAGGATCGCGAAGTACTTGGAGACGTCATTGGCCAGCGAGAAGGTCGTCAGCGCGCCGCGGGTGATCAGCTGCTGCTTGCCGACTTCCACCACTGACAGCAGCTTGGCTGGATCCGAATCCAGATCGACCATGTTGCCGGCTTCCTTGGCCGCCTGCGTACCGGAGTTCATCGCCAGGCCAATATCGGCCTGGGCCAACGCAGGTGCATCGTTGGTGCCGTCGCCGACCATTGCCACCAGCCGACCGCCGGCCTGTTCGGCGCGGATGCGTGCCAGCTTGTCTTCCGGCCGCGCCTGCGCGATGTAGTCATCGACACCGGCCTCGGCGGCGATGGCGGCGGCGGTAAGCGGATTGTCGCCGGTGATCATCACCGTGCGGATACCCATTGCCCGCAGCTGTGCGAACTTTTCGCGCATGCCGTGCTTGACCACGTCGGCCAGTTCCACCACACCGAGTACATGCTTTCCTTCGCTGACCACCAATGGCGTGGCGCCGCCACGGGCAACCTGGTCCACGCGTGCCTGCAGTTCGTTCGGCACGCTGCCGCCCAGCGCCAACACATGTGCGGTGATGGCATCGGCGGCACCCTTGCGGATGCTGCGGCCGTTGTCCAGGTCAACGCCGGACATGCGGGTTTGTGCGGTGAAGGAAAGGTACTCCGCCTTTTCCGGTTCGGCGGTGGTGCAGGCCTGCTCGCGGGCCAGACGTACGATGGATTTGCCTTCCGGTGTCGGGTCGGCCAAGGACGACAGCAGTGACGCTTCACGCAGCTGTGCGGCGTCGATGCCGGCCAACGGATGGAAGTGGGTAGCCTGACGATCGCCGTAGGTGATGGTGCCGGTCTTGTCCAGCAACAGCACGTCGACGTCGCCGGCTACTTCCACGGCCTTGCCGGATTTGGCCAGCACATTCGCCGACAGCGCACGGTTCATGCCGGCGATGCCGATGGCCGGCAGCAGGCCGCCGATGGTGGTCGGAATCAGGCAGACCAGCAGGGCGATCAGCAGCAGCGGATCGACGGTGACGCCGACAAAGCCTGCAATGGCCGGCAGCGTTGCCACCACCACCAGGAAGGTCAGCGACATCGCCGCCAGCAGCAGGGTCAATGCGATCTCGTTCGGCGTCTTCTGACGGTTTGCACCTTCCACCAGCGCGATCATGCGGTCGAGGAAGCTGTGGCCCGGCTCGGCACTGACCCGCACGATGATCTCGTCGGACAGCACCTTGGTGCCGCCGATCACGCCGGAGCGGTCGGTGTCGGCCTCGCGCAATACCGGTGCCGATTCGCCAGTTACGGCAGCTTCGTTGATGGTGGCCAAGCCGCGCACGATCTCGCCATCGGCCGGCACGAACTCACCGGCGCTGACGATCACATACTCACCCGGGCGCAGCTCGGCAGCGGGGACGCGGCTTTCGGTCGCGCCCTGCAACGGCGTGGTGACACGCCGTGCGACCAGGTCCTGACGTGCTCGCCGCAGCGACGCGGCCTGACCACGACCACGTGCTTCGGCCACGGCTTCGGCGAAATTGCCGAACAACACCGTCACCAGCAGGATCGCGGTAACGGCCAGGCCGAAGCCCATCGGCGCATGGCCGCTGAGGGTGACGATCAGCGCCAGTGCGGTGCCGACCATCACCACCGCCATCACCGGGTTGTGCAGCAGGTGCAGCGGCGACAGCTTGCGTACCGAGTCGAGCAGCGCACGGCGCAGGCCGGCTGCATCAAGCAGGGCGGGGCGGCGCGATGCCGCAGGAGAGGCAGAACGGTTCATGGGGGCGTTCACGGTGACGGGGCTCCCTGCAGGGCCAGCAGGCTCAGGTGTTCGGCCACCGGGCCAAGCACCAGCGCTGGCAGGAACTGCAGCACGGTAAGGACGATGACCACGCAGATAAGCGTCAATGCGAAGGTCGGGGTTTCAATCTGCAGGCTGCCGGCGCTTTGCGGCACCTGCCGTTTTGCTGCCAGCTGGGTGGCGATGATCAGCGGGATGATCAGGATCGGGAATCGACCCAGTGCCAACACCAGCGCGCAACTCAGGTTCCACCAGACGGTGTTGTCAGCCAGCCCTTCAAAGCCCGAGCCGTTGTTGGCATAGGCCGAGGTGAACTCGTAGAACACCTGGCTGATGCCATGGAAGCCGGGGTTGGAGGTGCCGGCCAGGCCGGGCACGGCCAGGGTCAGCGCGGTCAAGCCAAGCAGGGTGATCGGCTGCAGCAGCACCAGCACTGCGAGCAGGCGCACCTGCGGTGTTTCCAGTTTGCGACCCAGCAGTTCCGGCGTGCGTCCGGTCATCAGGCCGGCCAGGAACACCGCCATCATCAGATAGACCAGGAACTGCTGGATGCCGCAACCAATGCCGCCCCAGATCGCGCTGACCAGCATGTTGACGATGGGCATCATGCCGCCGAGCGGGCTCAATGAATCATGCATGCCGTTGACCGAGCCGTTCTGCACCTGGGTGGTGATGGACGACCACAGCGCTGTGCCATCGGCGCCGAAGCGGGCTTCCTTGCCTTCCATCAGCAGCGCACTGGCGGCGCTGGCGCTGTGACCTTCCAGCCACAGGCTGGCGCCGGTGGAGAGCACCGACATGGTCAGCATGCAGCCGAACACCAGGGCACCAAAGCGGCGTCGGCCGGTGAAGGCACCGAGCATGCAGATGATGGCCATCGGAATCAGCAGGATGCCGATCAGTTCCAGCGCATTCGACAATGGCGTCGGGTTTTCCAGCGGGAAGGCGCTGTTCGGACCGTACCAGCCGCCACCATTGGCACCGAGCTGCTTGGCTGCAACCATCGCCGCCACCGGGCCGAGCGGAATCTTCTGCGTTTCCATGCCGGCACTGGCATCAATCGGTGTGGCCTGGGGGCCAGCGGCCAACGTGGAGGGCACGCCCTGCCAGTTCAGCAGCAGCGTCCATACCAGACACAGCGGCAGCAGGAAGCGCAGGCACAGGCGCACGACGTCGGCGTAGTAGTTACCTACAGTCACGCGCACCGGGGTGTTGCTGGTGTCGCTTGTCGCCGGTTTCATGAACAAGGCACGCAGCGTTGCCACTGCCAGTGCCAGGCCCATCATCGGGGTGATCACCTGCAGGCCGGTGATGCCGGTCATCTGCGAGAAATAGGACAGCTGCGCCTGGCCGCTGTAATGCTGTTGGTTGGTGTTGGTCAGGAACGAGACCATGGTGTGGAACGCGGTATCCCAGCGCATGTTGGGGACGTTGTCCGGGTTCAACGGCAACCAGGCCTGGGTCATGAACACCGCCTGGGTCAGCACTGCCAACACCAGGTTGCTGAGCAGGAAGGCGACCACATAGCCGCGCCAGGACATGGAATGCTTGGGATCAACGCCGAGCACGCGGTACAGCGGCTTCTCGATCCAATGGAAGAGGACGTCGATACGCATCGGCGTACCGCGCATCAGCCGCGCCAGGTACAGGCCGAGCGGCCAGGCCAGCGCCAGGCTGGCCAGAATGATGATGATGGGTTCAATCACGACGGCGCTCCTCAGAACGACTCAGGTCGAAGGACCGCGTACAACAGGTAGGCAGCGGCGATCAGCACCACTACGCCGCACAACAGAGCAAGCCAGCCGGGCATGGAAACCTCGAATCAGGATCAGGACGCGGCCGGGGCTGCCGGAGTACGCGTCGGTGGACGGGTAGGGCGGCAGGCAGGCGCGAACGACAAGTCTGATCACCCCGATCAGGCCGCTATCGTCCGCCTGGGAGGCGTAAACGATCGACGCTGCTGGGGTTGGGTTGGCGTAAAAGGCGCGTAAAAAGTGGGGTTTTGGGGAGGGGCGGCTGACGGCGCGGTGGAAGCGGCGTCAAAGTCCAGAGCCAGAGCCCAAACTGAAGCCGAAGCGAGGTCCAGAGCCGAAGCCCCCTCATCCGCCCCTACGGGGCACCTTCTCCCGCAGGCGGGAGAAGGGACGGCGGTCATGGCTTGCGGCTGGCTCTGCTGTTGCTCGTAGACTTTCAGGCGCCCTTAGGCTTTCAGCAGCTCGCGGACTTGCGGCCGCAGGAAAGCCAATCCCTTCTCCCGCTTGCTCTGCTGCGACTCTGCTGCAGTTCGTGGACTCTCAGGTGCACGTGGACTTTCAGCAGCTCGCGGACTTGCGGCCGTAGGAAAGCCAATCCCTTCTCCCGCTTGCGGGAGAAGGTGCCCCGAAGGGGCGGATGAGGGGAAGCTTTTAAACAAAAAAAGCGGCCCGAAGGCCGCTTTCATTCTGAGTCCGACAGTTTATTTGGAAAGCCCTGCCGAGCATGGCTCGGCACTACCGCTTTCAGCCCTTGGCTGGCTCTGCGCTGGCCGCAGGTGCGGCAGCGGCCGAAGCCGGCGCTGCAATCCCCTTCAGCTCGCGGTACCGCGCCAGGCTCTCGGCGATCTCGACTTCCAACGCCTGCCGCTGCTGCTCGAAGGCAGTCTGCAGACGCAGCTGCGCCAGCAGTTCGTTGTGGCGCTGGCGGATTTCACCGGCCTGCTTGTCAGGTACCTTCTGCCCGGCCAGCTCCCTGTTGCCGGCGCCAGCAAGCTGGGAGGCAAGGGCCCCACGCAGGCTGGTCACGTTGAAAATCGCAGTCTTGATGTTGTTGTCGACGATCGCCGTGCGCTCACTGAATACACGGCGTAGATCATCTTCGCTGCCATAAGTGGACAACATCGCCTGCTCGGTACGCTTGCGCGTATCCGCCGCCGCCGCGTCCACTTCCTGCTGGGCTTTGGCCAGGGCTGCGTCAGCACGTTCTTCGGCCGTGAGCGCGCGCTGCACCTCCGCACCTCGTATACCACTGCGTGCGTTGAACTCCTCGCGCGCCTTGTTCACCGCTTCCGGTGGCAAGGTGTCCGAGCAGATGCGCTTGCCGCCTTCATCCCAGCAATACAGCTTCTTGCCGGCATTCGACGGCGCGTTCTGGGCGAACGCGGGCAGTGCCAGCGCAGCCAGCACCAACAACAACGTTGCAGCGTTTTTGGACGGATTCGGCACCATGGCAGCCCCCTGCTATCAGCCTGTCGGATTGCTCCCGTAGCGGCCACGGTAGGCCAGCAACGGTTCGCGATAGCCAACAAGTTCCGGGTTCCCGGAGGCGAATGCAAGCAGGTCGGCCAGATTGGCGACGGCGATCACCGGAATGCCGGTTTCGGCAGACACCGCCTGGGCGGCCGAACGGCGGTCTTCTTCCGAAGCGATCTCCTGGCGGTCCAGTGCCACCACGATACCGGCCGGGATGCCCTTGGCCTCGCGGATGATGGCCAGTGCCTCACGGATGGCAGTGCCGGCGGTGATCACGTCGTCGACGATCAGGACACGCTTGCCGGCCATGTCGGCGCCGATCAGGGTGCCGCCTTCGCCGTGGTCCTTGGCTTCCTTGCGGTTGAAGGTCAACGGCAGGTTGCGGCCGCGGTGCGAGAACTCGCAGGCAATGGCGGTAGCCAGCGGGATGCCCTTGTAGGCCGGGCCGAACAGCTGGTCGTAGGCAATGCCGGCGGCATCGATGGCGTCCGCATAGCAGTTGCCCAGCTCGGCCAGGGCCAGGCCGGTGTCAAAACGGCCGGCATTGAAGAAATACGGGCTTACCCGGCCGGACTTGAGGGTGAACTGGCCAAAACGCAGCGCGTCGGCATTCAGCGCCAGCTGCAGGAAACGGGAACGGTGGTCACTCATGTAAATACGCTGTCTTATCGTCTATTGAGGCTCCTAGGGTAAAGCATGGCCCCTGCAATTGCTGCGCTGCGGGTCCGGACCGCACCTGGCCCTTGGGCCGAAGTGCTGTCAGGGGAAAACCCCGGCCTGGTTTGTCGACCGCCCCGGTCCGGGCGGTATGCTGTGCCGGTCTTGAGCTTTCCCAACAGCGGTCCTTCATGCGTATTACCAGCTTCAATGCCAACGGCATCCGTTCGGCCACCACCAAGGGCTTCAACGAGTGGTTCCTGTCCCAGCAGGCCGATGTGCTCTGCATCCAGGAAACCAAGGCGCAGGAGTCGCAGCTGACCGACGCGCTGTTCCGCCCGGATGGCCATCACTGCTTCTACCGCGATGCCATCACCAAGAAAGGCTATAGCGGCGTAGGCATCTGGAGCCGACGCGAGCCGGACGAGGTGCGTACCGCACTGGGCTGGGCACCGTTCGACGACGAGGGCCGCTACATCGAGGCACGCTTCGGCAACCTCAGCGTGGTTTCGTTCTATATCCCGTCCGGTTCCTCGGGTGATCTGCGCCAGGGCTTCAAATATGAAGTGATGGAGTGGTTGAAGCCGATCCTCGACGAATGGCTGGCCAGCGGCCGTGATTACGTGCTGTGCGGCGACTGGAACATCGTGCGCAGCGCGCTGGACATCAAGAACTGGAAGTCAAACCAGAAGAACTCCGGCTGCCTGCCGCAGGAGCGCGACTGGATGAACGGCTTCTGCGCCGACCAGGCCGAGCTGACCGATACCGCCAATGGCCGTGGCTGGGTCGATGCCTACCGCGCGCTGCACCCGGAAGGCCAGGACTACACCTGGTGGAGCAACCGCGGCGCGGCCCGCGCCAACGATGTTGGTTGGCGCATCGACTACCAGTTCGTGACCCCCAGCCTGCGCGAGCGCATGCGCGGCTGCTCGATCTATACCGGCCAGCGCTTCTCCGACCACGCCCCGTTCACCGTGGACTACGACCTGTGACTGAAGCGGTAGTGGAAGCCCCGCCGGCCGGGTTGCAACGCCTGCGCCGGTTGTTCGTGATCCTGCTGCTCGGTTTCGCCTCCGGCCTGCCATTGGCGCTGACCGGTGGTGCGATGCAGGCGTGGCTGACGGTGGACGGGTTGGACCTGGTCACGCTCGGCTTCCTGTCGCTGATCGGCATCCCGTACACCTTCAAGTTCCTGTGGGCGCCGCTGATCGACCGCTTCGATCTGCCGGTGCTAGGCCGCAGGCGCGGCTGGATCGTGCTGATGCTGTTCGCGCTTGGCGCGGCACTGACCTTCATGAGCACGCTGTCGCCATCACGCAACCTGGCGTTGTTCGCCTCGGTGGCGGTGCTGGTGGCTTGCTTGTCGGCCACGCTGGACGTGGTGATCGACGCCTACCGTACCGATCTGCTGGCACCGGCCGAGCGCGGCCTGGGTGGTTCGTTGACCGTGCTGGGCTACCGGTTGGCGATGGTCCTGTCCGGCGGCATCACCCTGATCTGGGCTGAGCAATGGCAGAGCTGGCCGCAGGTCTACCGGGTGATGGCCGGCCTGTCGGTGGCGGTGGGTGCGTTGGCGCTGCTGCTGATGCCGCAGCTGCCGGAGCGCTTCAAGGCACCGGTCTCCAAGGCTGGCGGTGAGCTGCGAGGTTTCCTGGCGCTGGTCGCCGGCGTCGCGCTGGGTGCATGGCTGGCGCATCAGGCACTGGTGCTGTGCGGATTGGATCCGGACAGCGCGGATCGTTGGGTGCGATTGGTGTTCGTCGTCACCCAGATCGCAGCAGCAATGGTGTTGGGGCTGGGCGTTACCCGCTGGGTGCGGTTCGAGACGCTCAATGCATCGCTGCGCAGCTATTTCGGCATGCGCGGCGCGGGTGCCTTCCTGGCACTGGTGGTGCTGTACAAGGTGGGCGATGCGTTCGCGCTGAGCCTGTCCACCCCGTTCCTGCTCAAGGGCATGGGCTTCAGCCAGGCTGAAGTGGGCTTGGCCAACAAGACCATCGGCCTGCTGATGACGATAGTGGGTGCCATCGTCGGCGGTTTCTTCCTGCTGCGTCTGCGCCTGTCGACCGCGGTGATTGGTTTTGGCGTGTTGCAGCTGGTTTCCAATCTTGGCTTCTACCTGTTGGCGCGGGAAGGGGCAGGGGCATGGGGTACGGTTGAAGTGCCGGCGTTCAACCTGTTGATCGTCCACCTCGACCATCCCACACCGATGGATGGCCTGCTGTTGTTCGCCCTGAGCCTGGACAATTTCGCCGGTGGCATGGGCACGGCCGCGTTTGTTGCGCTGCTTAGCGGCCTCTGCGGTACACGCTTCTCGGCCACCCACTACGCCTTGCTATCGGCATTCGCGACCCTGGGGCGGGTGTTTGTCGGGCCGTTTGCCGGTGTGTTGGCCGACGCCTATGGCTGGCAGATTTTCTTCCTGGTCTCGGTGGTAGTAGGCATGCCAGGCCTGCTGATGGCGTGGTGGCTGCGCCGCGAGGTTGACGCCACCACCCAGCTGTCGCGCGCGGGTTGATCTTGCGCACCGATTGAATCCTCCGGCGGTGTCGTTGATGATGCCGCCGGGGGATCCACCGACAGTAATGTGGTGCACATGGCCGACGTGACTCTGCGGGATATCGATCCGTTGCTGATGGAGCGCATTCGTCGCCTTTCGGTGGCGCGCGGCTGGACCCGCGAGCAAACCTGCCTGGCCCTGCTGGAGCAGGGGCTGTTCACCAGCGAACACAATGTGCGCGGCGGATTCGAGGACCCGGAAGTGGACGTCCTCTCCGAAGCCATCAAGGCCCTGCAGGCCCTGCCAACCGGCAGCGACATCTAAGCCCCTGTAGAGCCGAGCCATGCTCGGCTGGGGCGTTCCCGGTAAAGCCTCTGCCGAGCATGGCTCGGCACTACCGCCTACCGCCAACCGTTCACGCCAAATGAATCGCGCCCAGAATCCTCGGCCCACGCGCGCCGCTGACGCTGGGCAGGTTGCCCGGCCGCCCGGCCAGGGTTTCCTGCGCCAGCCACGCAAACCCCATCGCTTCCATGTAATCCGGGTCCAGCCCATGCTCGGCGCTGGAGCCGATCAGCACGCCCGGTAGCCGCGCCTGCAACCGCGACAACAACTGCGGATTGCGCACACCACCGCCACAGACCAGCACGCGCCGCGCAGCTGGCAGCTGTGCCAGCAGCGCATCGGCCACCGTGGCTGCGGTCAGCTCCAGCAAGGTCGCCTGTACATCCGCAGGTGACAACGAGGCCGCACCGAGCTGCGCCTCCACCCATTCCAGGTGGAACTGCTCGCGTCCGGTGCTCTTCGGCGGCGGCAACGTGAACCAAGGCTCGGCCAATAGCCGACCCAACAACGCTTCATCCACCCGACCACTGGCAGCAAACGCCCCATCAGCATCAAACGCATGACCAAGATGACGCTGGCACCAAGCGTCCAGCAAGGCATTGGCCGGGCCGGTATCAAAGCCGCGGATGCTGCCATCGCGCGCAATCAGGCTGAGGTTGGCGATGCCGCCGAGATTGAGCACCGCGCGGTCTTCGTCGGCGCTGCCCAGCATCGCCAGGTGGAAGGCCGGCATCAGCGGCGCGCCATGCCCGCCAGCAGCGACATCGCGACGGCGGAAGTCGGCAACAGTGGTGATGCCAGTCAGCTCGGCAATACGGTTGGCATCGCCGATCTGCCAGGTGAAAGCCGGGTTGCTCAACGGGCGGTGACGGATGGTCTGGCCGTGCGAACCGATCGCTCGCACCTGCGCGCGCTGCACACCGGCGTCTTCCAGCAGCTGGTTGGCGGCCGCGGCGAAGGCGATGCCGACACTGGCATCCAGTTGCCCCAGCGCATCCATCGATGCGGGCTCGCCGCCCTGGCCCAGCGCGATCAACGCGTCACGGGTGGCGCCATCCCAGGCATGGGTAAGACCGTGCACGAAGCGGCAGCCGCCACTCTGCGGAAACTGCACCAGCGCCGCATCGATGCCGTCGGCACTGGTGCCGGACATCAAGCCAAGGAACAGGGGCAGCTGTGGATCAACAGAGGTCATGGCGGTCGCCAAAAAGAAACGGGCAGGGAAGCTTCTAGCTCCCTGCCCGTATCGTCAACGGTGTTGCGCTGGCTCAGCCGCGCTTGCCGCCTGCTGCCGGTGTGGCAGCCGCCGTCTGTGTTGCTGCCGGCTGCTTGCTGTCGCCAGCATCGGCGTAGATCAGTTCTTCCATGCCCTGGATGCGCGCCATCGCCGGTGCGGTCTGTGCGCGGAACGCGGCCAGATCGGCGCCCTGCAGCGGCTGCGGCGGCGGCATCGTCACCGACAGCGGATTGCGATGGACGCCGTTGACGCGGAATTCGTAATGCAGATGTGGGCCGGTCGACATGCCGGTGGAGCCCACGTAGCCGATCACCTGGCCCTGGTTCACGCGCTGCCCGGCACGGTAGGGGCCAAGCCGCGACATATGCCCGTACAGGGTGGTGTGGCCGCTGCCGTGGTCGAGGATCACCACATTGCCGTAGCCGCGCTGGGTGCCTGCAAACTGCACGCGGGCATCACCGGCGGCCATGATCGGGGTGCCGGTACGCGCTGCGTAATCCACGCCCTTGTGGGTGCGCATGGTGCCGAGAATCGGATGGCGCCGGGTGCCGTAGTTCGAGCTCAGGCGGGCGAACTGGATCGGCGAACGGATGAAGCTCTTCTTCAGCGAGCGGCCGTTGAGGTCGAAGTACTCGGACTTGCCATTGCGATCAAAACGGAAGCCGGTATAGGTCTTGCCGCCGGTCTGGAAGGTCGCCGCCAGGATCTTGCTGGTGTCGATGCGCTCGCCTTCGCGCCAGGTTTCGTCCATCACCACGCTGAAGCGGTCGCCTGGCTGCAGGTCCTTGGAGAAGTCGATGTCGTACTTGAAGATCTCATCGGTCATCGTGGCGATGGCCGATGGCGACAAGCCGGCCTTGCGCGCGGCGTTGTACAGCGAACTGGTGATTTCACCGCTGGCCACCACGGTGCGGGTGCTGGTTGCACGCTCGCTGACTTTTTCGCGGATCTGGTCGCCCTGCAGGCTCAGCTCAACGCGGTGGTTGCCATCGCGGTCGAAGCGGATGCTGCGCAGCGTGCCATTGACCGGCAGGTCGAAGGCGATTTCGGCGCCCGGCCGCAGCTTGGTCAATACATCGCGGGTGCCGGGATGATCGAGCACCTTCTGCATCGTGCTGGCCGGCACGCCAGCGGCGGCGAACAGGTCACTCAAGGTCTGGCCGCGCTCCACCCGCTGGATCTGCCAGCTGTCACCCGGGGTTTCACCGCGTCGCGCCAAGGACAGCGGCGGCAGCGGCAGGGCGAGCGTGGAGTGGGATGACGGCAGGTTGCTGTCGATGGCGTTGGAAAAGCCCGGAACAATCGTCGCCGCCAGCGCACCGATGGTGACGAACAGGCTGGCGTGGATCCAATGCCGCCGGCTCCAGCGTTCGTTGAACGCGGCGGGCAGATGTTCCTTCAACTTCCGATGCAGGGCGTTGTCGTGCAGGACGTGCAGTCTTTCCTGGAAGCGCTGTTTGCGCGCGGAGCCATGATCGGGTTGGGACATCGGTCGGTTCTCTGGTCGACCCGGATCGCGGGCCCAAACGCAGGTAACATAGACACCTATCAATACCGCGTCAAACCATTGAGCCGCATGGCTTTTCGATCGGTTAACGTGGTTAACTTGTACTTAACACCATTCATGTTTTTGACTGCGAAGTCGGGAGTTTTAGCGTGTCCTCGATTGATGAAGCCCTTGCCCTGATCGGTCGCGGAGCCGATGAAATCCTCAAAGTGGAAGACCTGCGCCAGCGTCTGGAAAGCGGCCGCCCACTGCGCGTGAAGGCCGGCTTCGACCCCACCGCACCGGATCTGCACCTCGGCCACACCGTCCTGCTGAACAAGCTGCGTCAGTTCCAGGACCTCGGCCACCAGGTCATTTTTCTGATCGGCGACTTCACCGGCATGATCGGTGACCCGTCCGGCAAGAGCCTGACCCGCAAGCCGCTCAGCAAGGAAGACGTGCTGGCCAATGCGCGCACCTATGAAGAGCAGGTATTCAAGGTGCTGGACCGGGAAAAGACCGAAGTCCGCTTCAATTCCGAGTGGTTCGGCAAGATGAGTGCGGCCGACATGATCCGCCTGGCCGGCCAGCACACCGTCGCCCGCATGCTCGAGCGTGACGATTTCGCCAAGCGCTATGCCGCCCAGCAGTCCATTGCCATCCATGAATTCCTCTACCCGCTGGTGCAGGGCTACGACTCGGTGGCACTGGAAGCGGACGTCGAGCTCGGCGGCACCGACCAGAAGTTCAACCTGCTGATGGGCCGTGGCCTGCAGGAAAACCACGGCCAGAAGCCGCAGATCGTGCTGACCATGCCGCTGCTGGAAGGCCTGGACGGCGTCAACAAGATGTCCAAGTCGCTCAACAACTACATCGGCATCAGTGAGCCGGCCATCGACATGGTCACCAAGACCATGAAGGTGGACGACACCTTGATGTGGCGCTGGATCGACCTGCTCAGCTTCGACATCTCCATTGACGAGGCCAGGCAGCTGCGCGCCGATGTCGAGGCCGGCACCATCAACCCGCGTGAGATCA